>CAJTVI010000086.1 GCA_910579545.1 uncultured Oscillospiraceae bacterium
GGGGGGCCGCTGCGCGGCCCGGGCAGGCCGCCCGTTCCGGGCGGCCCTGTGCGCCAAAGGCGCCGCGCTTTAGCGCTGCACCCGGCCGGAGGCGTCGCCGCCCGCCAGCTTTTCGACCTCGGGCACCGTGACCATGTTGTAGTCGCCCTCGATCGAGTGCTTGAGGGCCGAGGCCGCCACCGCGAACTCCACCGCGGCCTGGGTGTCCTTGCCGTTCAGCAGGGCATAGATCAGCCCGCCGCCGAAGGAGTCGCCGCCGCCGATGCGGTCGATGATGTGCAGGCTGTACTTTTTGCTGAAGCAGTACTCGTTTTTGGCCACGTTGTAGAGCATGGCGCTCCAGTCGTTGTCAAAGGCGGAGTGGCTCTCGCGCAGGGTAATGGCCACCATCTCGAAGCCGAACTTGTCGGCCAGCTGCTTGGCCACGCTCTTGTAGCCCTCGTGGTTGAGCTTGCCGCTGCTGATGTCGGTATTGGCGGCCTCGATGCCAAAGACGTCCTTGGCGTCCTCCTCGTTGGAGATGCAGACGTCTACATACTGGCACAGCTCGGTCATGGCGGCGCGGGCCTCGTCCCGGGTCCAAAGCTTGCCGCGGTAGTTGAGGTCGCAGCTGATCTTGACCCCGTGGGCCTTGGCGGCCTTGCAGGCGTCCTTGCAGATCTCGACCAGGTTGCCGCCCAGCGCCGGGGTGATGCCGGTAAAGTGGAACCAGTCCACCCCTTCAAAGATCTTGTCCCAGGCAAAATCCTCGCGCGAGGCCTCGGCGATGGCCGAGTGCGCACGGTCGTAGATGCAGACGCTGGGCCGCTGGGCCGCGCCCTTCTCGTTGTAGTAGATGCCCACGCGGTCGCCGCCGCGCACGATCATGCTGGTGTCCACCCCGTAGCGGCGCAGGCTGTTGATGGCGCACTGGCCGATGGCGTGGGCCGGCAGCTTGGTGACAAAGGCGGCGTCCAGGCCGTAGTTGGCCAGGCTCACCGAAACGTTGGCCTCGCCGCCGCCAAAGGTGGCCTCGAGGGTGTCGGTCTGGGTAAAGCGCAGGTAGTTGTAGGGCTGCAGGCGCAGCATCAGTTCGCCAAAGGTAACGACTTTCATGGTCGGTTTGCTCCTTTCGATCGTCAGGGGGCGCGGCGGGCCAGGGACCCGGCGGCCGGGGCTGAGGGCGCGGCCTTGTGCCGCCGCCGCTTACTTCTGGATGAGGTGGATGCCAAAGCCCGAATAGGCGTTTTTGAGGTAGATAAAGTTGGTCTTGCCGTTCTTTTGGGTGCGGGTGGATTCGTCAAACTCCACCCCGCGCATCTTGAGGTGGGCAATGGCCCGCTCGACGCTGTTGGTGGCGATGGCGATGTGGCCGTGCACCCCCACCGGGCTGTGGCCGTGCATCAGCTCAAAGCCGGGGCCGGCAAACACGCTCTTGGAGCGCTCGTCCTTGGCAAAGCCGAACATCGCCGCAAAGGCGTCGGCCAGGGCCAGAGCGTCGGCCGCGCTGTCGTGGTCGATGCCGATGTGCCGCAGCTCAAAGCCCAGCATGGTGTTGACCGCCTCGCGGGTGAGCCGCTCGATCTCGGCAAAGTTGCCGGCGTCGATCAGGTCCTTTTTGACCATCCAGGTGCCGCCGCAGGCCACGATCTTGTCAAAGCTGAGGTAGTCCATCAGGTTTTTGGCGTTGACCCCGCCGGTGGGCATCCAGCGCAGATTGCGGTAGGGGCCGGCCACCGCCTTAAGCTTGGCCACCCCGCCGTTCTGCTCGGCCGGGAAGAACTTGACCACATCCAGGCCCATGCTCATGGCCTGCTCCATCTCGCCGGGGGTGGCGGTGCCGGGCATCATCAAAGCGCCCTTGTCCAGCGCGTAGCGGGTGATCTCGGGGTTGAAGCCGGGGCTTACGATGAACTGGCTGCCGGCGTCCAGCGCGCGGTCCACCTGGTCCTTGGTCAGCACGGTGCCGGCGCCCACCAGCATCTCGGGCACCTCTTTGGTGATGCGGCGGATGGCCTCCTCGGCGGCGTCGGTGCGGAAGGTGACCTCCGCGGCGGGCAGCCCGCCGGCCACCAGGGCCTTGGCCAGGGGCACGGCCTTTTCGACCTCGTCGATGGCGATGACCGGCACGATGCCGATCTCATAAATGCGCTGTACAATGGGATTCATCTTTGATCGCTTCTCCTTCCAAACATTCCTGGCCCCGCCAAAAACCGGCCCTTGGGCGCAGGCCGGGCGCGGGGCTTTGCCCTCTGCCCAAGCCATGTTTGCTCGCCCTGCCTTTTTGCCTTGGGCGCGGGCCGGCCTTCCATCCAGCCGCGCCGCGGGGCGCGTTCCGTATAGCGGAACCACGTTCCGCTATCAATCTGTTTTCATTATACCCGCGCGGGACGGTTTGTCAACGCAGAATCCTCTGCAAAAACCGCCAATGTTTCGGGGTTTTCTTTGTCCAAAACATAAAACGTTCCGCCATGCGGCATATTGCCGGCGGCGGAACACTTTTTGTTTTACGATGCGGAACGCGGGGGGGCGCTGCGGTGTGACTGCAACGCTCAAAAGGGCCGATCCAGGGGGACCCTGTCCCCCTGGACCCCCATCCTGCCGCGCAAAAATTTTGCGCGGCGGTCTTTTTCTATGGGCAGCTTGGGGCGGTATGCGTTATAACAGCCATTGAACCTGCAAACGCTTTTTAGGCCGCGGCGGTGCATCCGCTTCCGGCCGGGCCAAAACAAAAGGCACAGGGCTTACAGCCGCCTTTTGGGCCGCGGCTACAGCTCCACCTCCACATCATAGCTGTCCTCGATAAAGAGGGGCTGTACGCCGTGCATGCGGCAGCCCACCAGCACCTGGGCGTTCTCGTCCAGCAGGGTCTCGAGGGTGCAGCCGGGCTTTTGCCGCCGCTCGATAACGCTCGCGTGGCGCAGGATGTCGGCATAATGGCTGCGGATGTACCGCTCGGTCATCACAAGGCAGACATACCGCATCTGCTCCCGCTCGGCCTGGGTAAAAGCGGCCTCCCAGTCAAACGGGATATAGCAGCCCTCCACGATCAGGTTCTGCTGGTTTTCAAGGGCAGTCTTGATGATGCCGCAGAGGATGGGCCAGAGGTACCCGGTGAGGGCGGCGTCGCTGCTCTCGGGGGTCAGGCTGGTCTGGCCGCTGCGGATCAGCCCCATCTTGAGCTGGTCGATCGAGAGGTAGGGGTAGTGGTATTTTTCCAGCAGCCGCTGGGCCAGCAGGGTCTTGCCGGTGTGGGATGCACCCGCGATCAGTAGGATCATGATGGCCTCCTTATGGGGGTAAGTTCCGCGCAAAAAGCCTGCCAGAGGTTCCTGCGCGGCCGGTTTTAACCTTTTGTGGCTTTGGGCAGCGGCGGCTTTTGGGCCGCCAGCAAAAAGCGGTGGGTGGTGCCTGTGACCGCCCCGGTCTGCTCCAGCTCGCGCTGCATGCCCAGCAGGGCTTCAAAGCAGCGGTCCACCGAAAAGCCGGCAAACTCCCACTCGATGACATGCGCAAACCAAACAAACGCGCCTACGTCAAAAAACCGGATCGGCCGGTGGCATTCCCCGGTGTGCAGCAGGGCAAATCCGGCCTGCTCAAAGGCCGGGCGCTGGCAGGCGAGGGTCTGGGCCGGGAAGGGCTTTGGCAGCCCCGGCAGCACCCGCCGCACGAGGTCGCGGTCATTGTCCGCCCCGACCTGCTGGGTGATAAACACCCCGCCCGGCCGCAGCAGCCGGAAGAGCTCTTTGGGGTCATAGGCCCCGTGGCGGTTGAGGATGAGGTCGAAGGCGCCATCCTCAAAGGGGAGGGCGGCAGGGTCGTCGCAGACGGCGAACCGGATGCCAAGGGGCAAAAGCCGCTGGCGGCAGAGTTCGGCGTTGGGCGGCCAGCCCTCGGTGGCGGCGGTGTTGGCCGGGGGGTGGCCCAGGCTCAGCAGGTATTCCCCGCCGCCGGTGTCCTGGTCCAGCAGCTGCATGCCGTCGGCCCGGTACTGCCGCACGAGGGCGTCGTAGCTCCAGGGCAGGTCCCGGCCTTCCTCGTACCGGCCGCGGATGTGGGAAAAATCCCAGCCCCGCATCTTGGCGGCGTCCTCCTCCTGTTTCCAGGCCGTGTAAAGCGCTTGTGTGTCCGTGGCGCTGCGCCCCCTTTAAACCGATTTGCAGCCATGCCCGGCCGGTGGGCAGTGCCCGTTTAATATTTGTTTTATTATAGCATGGATCCGCGCACTTTTTCAAAAAAAATCGCCGGCCGCACACTTTTTGTCTGCGGCCGGGTGTACCCGTGTGCGATTTTGTGCTATGATTCCTGTCATAACAGCGCGGTGGCCGCGGCCCCAAAGGCCCCGGCCGCCGGCTTGGGAGCAGGCCAGCCCGTAGGCGCGGGCAGAAAGCCGTCATTTTATGTAAGGGGGGAACCGGCATGGAGCACCGGCAGGCGTCCCGGGCGCGGCGGACCGTTTTTGCGCTTGGCCTTGCGTTGCTGCTGGCGGCTTTGTGGGCTGCGGCCGGCCGCGGCGCTCTGAACCGGCCCGGCCCCCTTGCGTCGGCAAGCCCCTCGCTGCCGTACCGGCACGCCGCTCTGTTCGCCCAGATGCAGGCCGGCGATTTTTCCTGTGTGACGCAGGAGCAGGACCGGCAGAATATCGAATACTGCTACCGTGCCGCCCTTGCGCGGGATGATGTGGAATGGCTGCTGAAAGACCTCAACGGCGACGGGCTGAGCGAGGCGGTCTGGCTGAGCCAGAGCTACGGCGCCCGGATAGGGGCGGCGGAGGTGGTGGGGATTTTTGCCTTTGTGGACGGCGGGGTGCTCTGCGCCCTTTTTGACACCGTGGATTATACCGAAGTTTACTTTTTGAGCCGGGACGGCCGGCTGATCTATACCACCTTTGACGGCGGCATTTATACCTTTGAGAGCTATTACGAATGCCTGTTGGATGAGACCTTCCGGATGCGGGTGGGCGAGGGGCTGTGCATTTACCGGCTGGACGAGTGCAGCTATACCGAGATGGAACCGCAGGACTGGATGCCGGAACAGCCGGGCGTCTATTATGGCCGGTATGACCCTACCTCCGACCAGGTGAGCGCCCGCCAGATCCTTTGCCCCTGGAATACCCTGCCGATTACCCGGGAGGCGTTTTTAGAGCAGTTTTGGCGGCTGACCGGTTATCAGTACGAGGACTGCGCCGACCTGAACTGGAGTCAAACATCCTGAAGCGCAAAACCCAGAAGCGCCGCGCCGCGCAGGCCATCCCGCACGGCGCAGCGTTTATGGTTTTTGCGCTGTTTTCGAATGAATGGTATTTTCCCCTGTGTGGGGGTCTGGGGGCTGCGGCCCCCAGATCGGCCCATAACGCGCCCCGGCCTTACTGCCGCACGCCGCCGATGAAGATGGCCTCGGGCACAAGGTCGCGGCCGAGCACCAGCAGGTCGGCCCGCTTGCCGGCGGTCACGCTGCCCAGCTCGTCAAAGAGGCCGGCGGCCTGGGCCGGGTTGATGGTGGCGGCGCGCAAGGCGCTCTCGAGCGGCACGCCGAACTTCACCGCCCGGCGGAAGCACTCGGCCAGGCAGGTGGCGCTGCCCGCGATGGTCCCGTCCTCCAGGGTGGCGCGGCCGTCGGTCATATACACGGTCTGGCCGCCGAGGGTATACACCCCGTTGGGCATGCCGCAGGCGCGCATGCTGTCGCTGATCAGGCAGACCCGCTCGGCCCCAAACAGGGCAAACACGGCCCGCACCACCGCCGGGTGCAGATGGATGCCGTCGCAGATCATCTCCACATGGGCCGCGTCGTCGGCCGCCGCGCCCACCACGCCGGGCGCGCGGTGGGTAAAGGCGGGCATGGCGTTGAACAGATGGGTGGTGTGGCTGGCCCCGTGCGCAAAGGCGTCCTTGGCCTGCTCGTAGGTGGCGCTGGTATGCGCAATGGAAACGGTGCAGAGCTTGGCCGCCTTTTGGATAAACTCCATCGCGCCGGGCAGCTCGGGGGCCACGTCCAGCAGGCGGATGCTGCCGCCGCTGGCCTCATAGAGCCGCTGGAACATCTCCCAATCCGGGTCGATGATATACTTTTCGGCCTGGGCGCCCTTTTTGCTCTTGTTGAAGAAGGGCCCCTCCATGTTTACGCCGCGCAGCACCGCGCCCTCGCCCTCGGCCCCCAGCAGCGGCCGGATGGTGGAAAAGATGCCGCCCAGGATCTCCTCGCTGAAGGCCATGGTGGTGCCCAAAAAGCTGGTGACGCCCTGGCTGCCCAGATACTGCTGCATCGCCCGCACATGCTTTGCGTCGCCGTCCACGCTGTCGCAGAAATCCTCCCCCGCCGCGCCGTGGATATGGATGTCCACAAAGCCGGGGGTGACATATTTGCCCGACGCGTCCAGAACCTCGCCGCCCGAAAGGCTGCCCGCCGGGGCCACCTCGGCAATGCGGCCCTCCTCAATGCGCACATCCGCGGGCATAAAGCGGCCCAGGGCGGTAAAAATGCTGCCGTTTTGCAGGATCATCGCTGTACACACTCCTTTTTTAAGCTGGCGGGGGCCGGCCGCGGCGCAGCGGTCCCCCTTTTTTTATCCCCGGGGCCGCGGCCCCGTACCTTCTGCAGTTCGATTATACCGCCCGGCGGCGGGGCCGGGCAAGCAGGCCGGCCGAAAACGGACGAATGTGCAAATCAAAAGCACGGTTGGGCGCTCTGCAAAGCCCCGCACACTGCCTTTTTGCGGGCGCTCCGGCGCAGCCGCGGGCGGGCAGGCCCCACATTTTTACAGCCCCAGCAGCTGCAGGGCGGTGCCAAACACCGCGCCAACGGCCCAGAGCAGCCCAATAATAAAAAGGTTCTGCTTCAGGCTGCGGTTGGCGCGGCAGAGCACCGCCAGCCCCACCCCCGCGCCGCTGCACAGGCCGGCCACCGCCGCGCCAAAGCCGATGGAGCCGGCCAGGTAAAGCTGGGTAAGCAGCACGCTGGCCGCGCAGTTGGGCACAAGGCCGATGAGGGCCGCAAAGGCGGGCTGAAGCGGCCCCATCCTGCCCAAAAAGGCCTCGACCGCCGCCGGGCCCACCCAGGCCACCACAAAGCCCAGCAGCAGGTTGAACAAGAGGATAAAGGCAAATATTTCGGCGGTGTGGCAGGCGGCCGCCCAAAAGATGCTCTGGGCCGGCGCGTGCTCGGCGTGGCAGTCCACCTCGGCGGCGCGGCCGGTGTAGCCGCCCCGCAAGGCGGGCGGCAGCAGCCGGCCGCCGCCGGCGTCCAGCACAAGGCCGGCGGCCAGGGCCACCAGCAGCTTTAAGCCCAGCAGCAGCGCCAGGCGGGGCCACTGGGCCGGCACGGCCAGCAAGAGGGGCACCGCCTCGTCCGAGGTGGCCAAAAAGACGGCCAGCAGCGCCCCCAGGCTGATCACCCGGCTGGCATAGAGGTTGGCCGCCATGGCCGAAAAGCCGCACTGGGGCACACAGCCCAGCAGGGCGGCCGGCACAAAGCCCCAGCGCCCGCCGCCGGCCAGCGCCGCCTCGATCCGTTCGCCGTGGCTGCGCTCGATCCACTCGATCAGCAGGTAGGCCGCGTACAAAAAGGGCAGCATTTTTACGCTGTCCAGCAGGGCATCCCTGCCCGCATCCAAGAATAGCTGCAGCAAAAATGGGTTCTCCTTTATAAATTTGTATTGATCCCCCGCCGCGCGGTGGGAGCGTCCGAACCGGAGAAAGATGTCCGCCGGCAAAACCCTTTCAGCCGATACTCCCGTGGGACATTAAGGGGGGTCAGGTTCGATGCGGCTCCACATTGATAATTGGCCCGGGATGGGGGTCTGGTCCGATGTTTCGCATTTTTTGCCAGACAGTTTGCCAAGGGCAAAAAATCCAAAGCATCCCATCTGTCAAACGCAGGGCAGTTGATGATAGGATATATAATCCATGTGTTGGGGGTCTGGGGCAAGGTGAATTGCCGCGCAGCGGCAAGAGAAGGTGCCCTGGGGCAGGCGAGCCCCCCAGATTGGCCCAACCCCCAGATTGGCCAATATTCACCCCTCCGGCTCCGGGGCAGGGGCGGGCGGGGCGAGGCCGGGGTAGGCGAGGTTTGCCGCGTCGGCCAGGGGGCGGATCAGCCGGGGGGACATGGTCTCCACCAGCCGCAGGTCCAGATATACCACCCGGCCCTGCGCCGCCGCGCGCAGGCCGGCAAGACCGGCCGCCTCCAGCTCCTGGGGGCCTATGGTATCCGGCAGCAGCAAGAGGTCCGGGTCGGCCAGGCGCAGGCCGGCCAGGGCGTCCGGCTCGGTGACGCCGTCTCCCTCGCCGGCCGGCAGCAGCCAGCCCTCGGCCTGCGGGGCCGGATGCCGGAACAGCCGCCCCAGCACCGCCCACTCGGCGGTGTCGGCGGTGGCCGCAAGGCCGGACAGGTCCGGCAGCAGCAGGGCCGTGACCGGCGCGCCGATCGCGGCCTCGTACCGCGCCAGGGTCTCGGTAAACCGGTCGATCACCGCGCCCCCCTCGGCCCGGCCGGTCACAGCGCCGTGCAAAAGCGCCCCTAACTGGGCATAGTATTCCCGCAGGCCGGCAAGATCCGCCGGGGTGGGCAGGGTCACCAGCTCCACCCCCTGCGCGCTCAGCCGGGCCGCCAGTTCCTGGGCAAGGGGGGCCTGGCAGACCACCACGTCCGGCGAAAGGGCCAGGATCTCCTCCGGGTCGGGCAAGAGCGGGGTGCCCACCGTGGGCAGGCCAAGGCCGCGGGCGTCGCAGTATTCGGTGACCCCCGCCAGCGCCGCCCGGCCCGGCAGGCTCAGCAGCGCCTCAGTGGCCATGGGCGAAAGGCTCACGACCCGCTCGGCCGGCCCCTGCCGCAGGGTATCCCCCACCTGGGCCGGCCATTCGCCGTCCGGCTGGGTCTGGGCCGGCGCGGCCGGGCCGAGGGGGCCGCGCGCCAGCCAGACCCCAAAACAGCAAAGCAGGCAGCAGGCCAGCGCCGCCAGCCCAAACAGCACCGGGCGCGGCAGCGCCAGCGGCCGGGCGGCCGGGCTCCGC
>CAJTVI010000087.1 GCA_910579545.1 uncultured Oscillospiraceae bacterium
GGGGTCGGGTCCGGCTCCGGCTCGGCGATCTCCCGCTCGCCGGCAATATACACGTTTACGGTCACCTTGGCGGTGTCCAGCGGGGTACCCGGCTCCACATCGGTTTTTACAACGCAGTTGCTGGCATATTCGCCGGTATTGGGCAGCATCAGCAGGCTGAATTTGATCCCCTTTTCGTTCAGCTCGGCCTCGGCGTTTTCGCGGGTAAAGCCGATGATATAGGGCATCTCCACCAGTTCCGGCCCGCGGCTGACCACCAGCTGGATCAGCGGGTTTTCGCCGCTTTCCAGCAGTTCGCCGGCGGCCGGCTCCTGTCGGATGATCCGGCCCTTTTCGGTCTCGCTGCTGTACTCCTCGGTGATAAAAAAGCGGTAAAGGGCGTTATAATCCGGGTTTTTCTGCACGTCCTGGTACACAAGGCCCACAAAGTTGGGGGCCGTTTGGGGCGCCGGCGTGGCCTGCGGGGCGCTGGAGGCCGCCTGGCTGCTGCCCGGCTCGGACGTGCTTTGCGAGGAGGACTGGGGGTTGCTGTTCCCCGACATGATCCAGAGCACAAGCAGCAGCACCACCATCACCGCCACCAGCCCGCCCGTCACGCCTGCCAGAATGGTCTGGGGGCCGGGGCCCTTCCAGGCACGGCGCTTGCCCCGCTTGATCAGCGCGTTTGCGGCCTCGGGGCTTGCCAGCGAACTCATCAGTTCCGGCACGTTCTGCACCCGCTCGGCCGGGTCCAGCCGCAAAGCGGTGGTGAGCACCGCCGAAAAATAGGAGGGCACCGCGGGCTGCAGGATGCGGGCGCTGCGCTGGCTGTCGGTGACCCGGCGCTGAGCCGCGGGCACCGGCGAGGCCCCGCTGACCACCCGGTAAAAGACCGCGGCAAGGCCGTACACGTCGGTATACCGGCCCTCAAACTCGGCCGCGGAATACTGCTCCGGGGCCGAATAGCCCTCGTACAGGTTGGCCCGCAGTTCGCTGCCCGCCGTGCGCAGGCCCAGGGTGGCATAGCCCGCCAGCCGGGCCGTGCCGTTTTCGCTGATAAAGATGTTTTCGGGCGCGATGCCACGGTGCACAAGGCCGGCCTTGTGCATGGCCGCCACGCCCTCCATCACCGGCTGCAGAAGCTTGCGGGCCTCGGCGCTGTCCAGCAGGCCGCCCCGCAGGCCCAGGTATTCCTCCAGCGGCATGCCCTGGGCAGCCTCCAGCACGGCGTAGGCGCTGCCGTTTGTTTCCAGCACGTCCAGCACCGCCACCAGGCCGGCTGTGGGGGTGATGCGCTGCAGGGTGGTGTACAGCTCGGTAAAATCCATGCGGGTGGTTTTGTAAAGCACCTCGCTGCCTTCCTTGGGGGCGATCAGCCCGTCCGGGCCGCGCCCGGCGCTGAGGGTGACCGGCAGGTATTCCCTGAGCAGCACCCGCACCCCGGAGGTGTTTTCGATGGCGCCGTAACTCAGGCCCTCGCCGTCCGCGCCCAAAAAGGCCCCCACCGTATAGCGGCCGGCCAAAAGGCTGGCAAAGGGCAGGCTGCCTGCCGGGTTTTTGTTGGCAAGGCTCTTGCCGCAAAAGGGGCAGGCCTCCCGCTGGGGCGGGATGCGGGAAAGGCAGTGGGGGCATAAAATCTGGGCCGCATCCTTCATCTGCTTTCCCTCCTTTTTTAGTGATCCGGGGCAAACGCCCTGATGCCCGGGCGGGCCGGCAGAGCGGTCAGCGGTCCAGGTCCTCCTCGTTTTCGAGGTTATGCCAGACGTTCTGCACGTCGTCGTCGTCGTCCAAAGCGTCCAGCAGCTTGGTCATGTTTTTCTGTTCGTCCGGGTCGGTGATGGCCGAGGTGGTCATGGGCACCATCTCGACCTCGGCCGAGATAAAGCTGTACCCCTTGTCCTCCAGCGCCTGGCGCACCGCGCTGAAGGCGTCCGGCGTGGTGGTGACCTCCACAACATCGTCGCCCATGTCAAAGTCCTCGGCGCCGGCGTCAAAGCAGTCCTCCATCACGGCCTCCTCGTCCAGGCCCTCGCCGTCCAGCACAATGATCCCCTTCTGGGCAAACAAAAACCCAACGCAGCCCATGTTGCCAAGGTTGCCGCCAAACTTGTCAAAGTAATGGCGCAGGTTGGCGGCGGTGCGGTTGCGGTTGTCGGTAAGGGTCTCGACCATCATGGCGATGCCGCAGGGGCCGTACCCCTCGTAGGTGATGTACTCGTGATTGTCTTTTTCGCCGCCCTCGGCCCGCTTGATGATGCGCTGGATATTGTCGTTGGGCACATTGAGGCTCTTTGCTTTGGCGATCAGGTCGCGCAGCTTGCCGTTGTTGGCCGGGTCTCCCCCGCCCTCCCGCACGGCCACCGCGATTTCACGGCCTACCTTGGTAAAGATCTTGGCCTTTTGGCCGTCGGTCTTTTCCTTTTTGCGCTTGATGTTGTTCCATTTGCTGTGTCCCGACATGGGTGCTCCTCCTTATGATGGTTGATTTTGATTATTTAAAAGCGTTTGTTTGTTCTGCCGCGCCGCGCGCCGGCCGGGCCGCGGGCGTATATCCAGGTTATTTTAGCATATCCCGCGGATTATTTCAAATTGCGCAGCGCCTTTGGGTAGTGGTTTTTTACCCGGCCGCCGCTGATCTTGCCGCCGCCCAGCGCAAGGCCGTCCACCGTTACGCAGCACCAGCCCTCCGGTGCGCCGCCCGCGTCGATCTCCTCCCCCCGCAGGTAGGCGGCAAGCCGGGCGTCCTCAAGGCTCAGATCGACCGTGCAGGCACACCCGGCCCCGTATGCGGCAAACAGGTGGTGCGCCGGCACAAACCGCCCTTTTTGCAGGCTGCCCGCCAGCACCCCGCCGCGCACGGTGCGCAGGCTTTGGGGCGGCAAAAGCCCCCCGGGCGGCAGCAGCACGGCGTCCCCATAAAGGCAGGCGGGATGTTCTGCAAGCTGGGGAAAGGCCCTTTGGGCAAAGGCCAGCCATTCTTTGCAAGGTTTGGCCGGTTTTTGCGGTTTAAGACGGGCCGGCCCCGCCGCGCCCGCCTTTTGCAGCTTTGCCATAAAATGCCCCTCGCCCCCGTGGCAGGGCCAGATGCGGCGCACCCGGCTTACGTCAAAGGGGTGTTCGCCGCAGCGGTTTTCCTCGCCCGGCGCGCCAAAGCCGCAGGCCAGCGGCAGCAGCGAAAATTCCGGATGGCGGGCCAAAAAGGCCCCCACCTGGCCCTCGTCCTCCTCGGGGGAAAAGGTACAGGTGGAATACACCAGCACCCCGCCCGGGGCAAGGCAGGCCGCGGCGGCGTCCAGGATCTGCGCGCCCAGAGCGGCGCACCGCTCCACAAGGCCCGGCCCATGCTGCAACGCCGCCTGGGGCTCCTTGCGGAACATCCCCTCGCCGGAGCAGGGCACGTCGGCCAGCACCCGGTCAAAAAAGCCGGGCAGGGCCCCGGCAATGCGCTGCGGCGATTCGCTGGTCACCAGCGCGTTGCGCACCCCCATCCGCTCCAGGTTTGCCTTGAGCACCTGGGCGCGGGCCGGCTCCACCTCATTGCAGACCAGCAGCCCCTGCCCCTGCATGGCGGCCGCCAGCTGGCTGCTTTTGCCGCCCGGCGCGGCGCAGAGGTCCAGCACCCGCTGGCCCGGCTGCACATCCAGCAGCGGCGCGGGCGCGCTGGCGCTGGGCTCCTGCACATAAAACGCCCCGGCATGGTGGTAGGGGTGCTGCCCCGGCTTAAAGGGCTGCTGCCCCTGCACCACAAAGCCCGCGCTGCAAAAGGGGGAGGGCGCCAGCGGCAGCCCCGCCCGCTGGGCCAGCCACTGGGGCTTGCAGCGCAGGGTGTTTACCGTGATGCCCCGCGCGGGCTGGGCGCAGGGGGCGGTGTGCAAAGCCTCGTACCGCGCCCCCAGCAACGCGCGCTCGCGCTGCAAAAAATACTCCAGCGGCATAAAACACCACCCGGTTTGTATAATTCCCCCCTGCGGGGGGCAAAAATAAGGGTGTTGAAAGGCAAACAGCCCTTCAGCAGGCGGACGGCGCAAAATGGAATAGAGCCTTTTTAGCAAAGTTCCCTTTTGCGCCGCCCATCCTATGATGCTTTATTCTGAAAGGAGAACAAAACCATGGACAACCGCAATGCCAAGAACACCACCCAGAACGCCAAGAACACCACCCAGAACGCCACCCAGAACCGCAGCTCGAACAGCAGCCAGAACACGAACCAGAACAGTTCCGAGAATTCCTCCAAGAACTGCAAATAACCTTTGCGCGGTACCGCGGGGACGTTAGCGCCCCCGCCCGCAGGCCCAGCGCCTGCGCAGCCGGGCCTGCGGGACAAGGTTTGCTCCCGCGGCCCGGCTTTTTGCGGTTTGCATAAAATGCCGGGCGTTTTATGCGCGCGGCCCTGCCCCCCGCCAAAAGGGGCGGAGCATAAAAGGCCATACCGCGCCCACTGGCCCCTTACGGCTTTGGCTGTGCCGAGGTTTCGGGCGGGGCAATTTGTTCAAGGCCCTGCCAGACAAGTTCGAAAAGCTGCTGGATGCGGGCGTTTTCGCCCCGCAGGTACAGCCAGCCAAACAGCGCCTCCACCCCGGTGGAAGCGCGGTACTGCTGCGCGGTGGCGTGCTTGGAAACGGTGGCCTTGCTGGCGTTTTGCCCCCGGCGCAGCACGGCCAGTTCCTCGCCGCTCAGCTGGTCCTTAAACAGTTCCAGCGCCTGGCACTGCCCCCTGGCCGATACATACCGCACGGCGGCGGCGTGCAGCGCGCCGGGCTGCATCCGGGTGCGCTCCACAAGGCGCTGGCGCACCAAAAGCTCGTACACCCCATCCCCCACAAAGGCGAGGTTCAGGGGCGACTGTTCGTGCAGGTCCACCTCGGGATGGGCGCTGGGCAGCATGGCCTTGCATCTCCTTTGCCTGCCGGCCGCCCCGCGCCCGGCTCAAAAAATAGGCAGGGGCGCGGGGGCCGGTCAAAATACATAGTCAAACTCAAACTCGCCGATCTTGATGGTGTCGTCCTCCTCCACCCCCTGCCGCACCAGCTCGTCCAGGATGCCGCTCTCGCCCAGCTGGCGCTGGAAGTATTGCAGGCTCTCGTAATCGTCCACGTCGCTGCCCTCCAAGATGCGCTCCAGCCAGGGGGCCTCGACCACAAAAACGTGCGGCTCGGGATGCTGCACCGCAAAGGCGCGGCCCTCGGCCCTGGGCTCGGGCGGCAAAAACTCCGGCTCGTACACCCGCACCGGGGGCAGGGCGGCCAGCCGCTCGTACACCATGCCGGGCAGCGCGTCCAGCCCCTGGCGGGTGGCGGCCGAGATGGCCGCAAACTCCAGCCCCTTTTGCTCTGCATACCGCCGCAGCCGCTCTACCTGCTCTTTTCCGGCAGCGTCGCACTTGTTGGCCAGCAAGATCTGCGGCCGCCCGGCCAGCGCCGGGCTGAAGCGCGCAAGTTCGGCGTTGATCGTTTCAAAATCCGCGATGGGATCCCGCCCCTCGCTGCCCGAGGCGTCCACCAGATGCAAGAGCAGCCGGCACCGCTCCACATGGCGCAAAAAGTCGTGCCCCAGGCCGATCCCCTCGCTGGCCCCCTCGATCAGGCCCGGGATGTCGGCCGCCACAAAGCTGGCCTCCGGGCCTACCCGCACCACCCCCAGCACCGGGCTCAGGGTGGTAAAGGGGTAGTTTGCGATCTTGGGCTTTGCCGCGCTGATGGCCGAAATCAGGGTGGATTTGCCCACGTTGGGAAAACCGACCAGCCCCACGTCGGCAATCAGCTTGAGCTCCAAAATGACCTCCCGCTCCTCGCCGGGGAAACCGGGCTTTGCAAATTTGGGGATCTGGCGGGTGGGGCTGGCAAAATGCACGTTGCCCCAGCCGCCGCGCCCGCCCCGGGCCGCCACCACCGGCTCGTCGCCCGAAACGTCCGCGATCACAAGGCCGCTGGCCGCGTCCTTTACGAGGGTGCCCCGGGGCACACGGATCACAAGATCCGGCGCGTTTTTGCCGCTGCACCGCGCCCCGCTGCCGTTTTGGCCGGCCTCGGCCGCGTACTTGCGCTTATAGCGGAAATCCATCAGGGTAGAGAGGTTGTCGTCCGCCACAAACAGCACGCTGCCGCCCCGCCCGCCGTCGCCGCCGTCCGGCCCGCCGGCCGCCACAAATTTTTCGCGGTGGAAGCTTACCGCCCCATCGCCGCCCTTGCCGGCCTTGAGGATGATCCTTGCAATGTCTACAAAATTGCCCGCCATATTCCCTTTTCTCCTTGATCGTTCAGCCAGCCGCCGCAGGCCGCAAAGGCCGCCCTTCCCCCGTTTTTGCCCGGGGCTTTTGGCCGGTATGGGCCCTTCAACACAAAAGCCGAGCCAAAACGGCCCGGCTTTTGGTAAAAAGCTTACTGCTTGATGCTGACCTTTTTGCGGTCGCGGCCCAGCCGCTCAAAGCTGACCCTGCCGTCTTTTAAGGCAAACAGGGTATCGTCGCTGCCAATGCCCACATTCTCGCCCGGGTGGATGTGGGTGCCGCGCTGACGCACCAGAATGTTGCCGGCCAGCACAAACTGCCCGTCGGCCCGCTTAACGCCCAGGCGCTTTGCCTCGGAATCACGGCCGTTTTTTGTAGAGCCTACGCCTTTTTTATGTGCCATGCTGTATTCCCTCCTTAGCCGTTGATAGCGGTGATCTCGACCTTGGTGTACGGCTGGCGGTGGCCCATATGGCGCGCGCTGCCCTTCTTTGGCCGATAGCGGATGATGTTGAGCTTTTTGCCCTTGCCGTTTTTAAGCACCTTGGCGGTAACGCTGGCGCCCTCCACGGCGGGGGTGCCCACCTTGACGCTGCCTTCCTCGCCCACGGCCAGCACGGTGTCAAAGCTGATCTCGGCGCCTTCGGCTGCTTCCATCTTTTCAACAAACACAACGTCGCCCTGCTGGACGCGATACTGCTTGCCGCCGGTAACAATTACTGCGTACATGGTATTTCCTCTTTCTTTCAGTCTCGCTGGTAAACAAGGCGGATGGGCGCCGCCCATCTCTTAGCTGCCCAGACCATGCGGCCATACTACTATAGCATAGCCTGCGCCAAAGCGCAAGCTTTTTTTGCGGTTTTTCCCTGGTTTTTGCCTGCTCCTCTTCTGTTAAGGCTGCCGCCTTTACAGCTTTTAAGGCAGCAAACCAGAGGTTTAGTTGGCGGGGTTGTTTTTGAGGATAACGTCGTGGCTGCCGCCCTCCACGATGCTGGTGGAGGAAACCACCGTGAGCCGGGCCTTTTGCTGCAACTCGGGGATCGAGAGCGCCCCGCAGTTGCACATGGTGCTGCGCACCTTGTACAGGGTGGTGCCCACGCCGTCGGCCAGGCTGCCGGCGTAGGGCACATAGCTGTCTACCCCTTCCTCAAAGCTCAGCTTGGTGGCCCCGCCCAGATCGTACCGCTGCCAGTTGCGGGCCCGGTTGGAGCCCTCGCCCCAGTACTCCTTTACATAGTTGCCGTTGATGCGCAGCTTGTTGGTGGGGCTCTCGTCAAAGCGGGCAAAATAGCGGCCCAGCATTACAAAATCCGCCCCCATGGCAAGGGCCAGGGTGATGTGGTAGTCGTGCACGATGCCGCCGTCCGAGCAGATGGGCACATACACGCCGGTCTCCTTGTAGTACTCGTCCCGGGCGCGGGCCACCTCGATCACAGCCGTGGCCTGCCCGCGGCCAATACCCTTGGTCTCGCGGGTGATACAGATCGAGCCGCCGCCGATGCCGATCTTTACAAAGTCCGCCCCGGCCTTGGCCAAAAAGCGGAAGCCCTCGCGGTCCACCACGTTGCCCGCGCCCACCTTGACCTTATCGCCGTACTGTTCGCGCACCCAGGCAAGGGTGCGGGCCTGCCATTCCGAAAAGCCTTCGGAGGAGTCGATGCAGAGCACGTCCACCCCGGCCTTTACCAGGGCCGGCACCCGCTGGGCGTAATCGCGGGTGTTGATGCCCGCGCCCACCACATAGCTCTTGCCGGCGTCCAGCAATTCATGGACGTTTTCTTTGTGGCTGTCGTAATCCTTGCGGAAGACCATGTACTTGAGCCGGCCCTCGGCGTCGATGAGGGGCAGGCTGTTGATTTTATTGTCCCAGATGATGTCGTTGGCTTCCTTGAGGGTGGTGGTATCCGGCGCGGTGACCAGCTTGTCGAAGGGGGTCATGAACTCGGTGACCTTGAGGTCGGTGCTCATGCGGCTGATGCGGTAGTCCCGGCTGGCCACGATGCCCAAAAGCCGGCCGTTCGCAGTGCCGTCGTGGGTGATGGCAACGGTGGAATGGCCGGTTTTTTCCTTGAGGGCCAGCACGTCGGCCAAGGTCGCCTCGGGCGAAAGGTTGGAGTCGCTGGTAACAAAGCCCTTTTTGTAGCTCTTGACCCGGGAGACCATCGCAGCCTCGTTTTCGATGCTCTGGGAACCGTAGATAAAGGCGATGCCCCCCTGCTTTGCCAGGGCGATGGCGAGGTTTTCGCCCGAGACCGACTGCATGATCGCGCTGACCATGGGGATGTTCATGGTGAGGGGGCAGTCCTCCTCGCCCTTGCGGTACTTGACCAGCGGGGTCTTGAGGCTCACCGCGTCCGGGACGCACTCGGAGGAGGAATAGCCCGGCACCAGCAGGTATTCCCCAAAGGTGCGGGACGGCTCTTCAAAATAATAGGCCATGGTTCGATCTCCTTCTTTCTTGATTCCATGGAAAGCCGGCGGCGGGCGGCCGCCCTTTCCGGGCTGTTGGCGGCTCGATCGTTTTCCGCTAAGTATACCACATCCGCCCTCAAATTACAATTGCAGAGCACCATTTTTTGCCCATTTTTGCTGTAGGTGTTACAATGATGTGAAACAAAAAAAGGGAAAAAGGATAGCGAATAGG
>CAJTVI010000088.1:0-4709 GCA_910579545.1 uncultured Oscillospiraceae bacterium
CTATTCGCTATCCTTTTTCCCTTTTTTTGTTTCACATCATTGTAACACCTACAGCCTGGGCCATAGAAATTTATCCAACGGCTTGAACGCGGGGCGCTGCTGGAGTATAATAGACGCATATGCCGCTTGTCAAAAAGCGGGCAATACACCATCAACGCGGCCGCCTCGTACTGGGAGTGGGGGCCGCGATGCGATACGGCGGGCCGCGGCCCGGCCGGAAGAGGGGGACGGCCCGTTTGTCGGGGCCGGCCCCAAAGGGGGGAAGGGTATGGCAACCTACCGCGAATTCCGCGCGCAGGCGGCGCGCCGCAGGCGCAAGCGTGCCTTGCAGCGCTTTTTGATCTTTATTTTGGCTGCGGCGGTCATCTTTGGCCTTGCCTGGGTGATCGTGCGGGTCATCGGCCCGGAGGAGGGCCTGCCGGAGGGGCTGCCCGGGCTGCCGCTTGGGGCTTCGTCCGGCGCGTCCTCCCAGCCCGGGGAGGGGCCGGACGGCCCCGACGCCGGCGCGCAGGGGGCCTCGCCCTCGGTGCTGGCCCCGCTGCCCATGCAGCAGGTGGTGGACGCCGGCGACATGAGCTGGAACACCATGGGCCCGGTGGAGCAGACCGTGAACGCCGAGATCACCAGCCCGGATTACCGCATGATCGCCCTGCCCGAAAACGGCGTGGTGGACCTGAGCTTTTTTGATACCGCCACCTTTGTGGGCGACAGCCTTACCCAGGGCCTGGAGCTGTACACCACCGGCCTGCCCAACGCCCACTACTGCGCCTACAAGGGCACCGGCCCCAGCGCCATTGTGGACGGCGCCACCCTGACCAACGCGGCGGGGGCGCAGCAGGTGGCGCTGGACGCTTTGGTGGAAAGCGCGCCGGACACCGTGTATGTGCTGCTGGGCACCAACACCCTTGTAAACGCCGGCGAAAACGCCGAGGGCTCGTTTATTGCCTACTACGGCCGGATGATCGAGATGATGCGGGAACGGCTGGACCCCCGGGTGCGCATCTATATCCAGGCCATCCCGCCCACCCGGCCGGAGGTGGCGGCCAGCAAGCCCGGCCTTGCCAACGACCGCATCCGCCGGGTCAACAACCAGCTGGCGGCCCTGGCGCTGGAGACCGGCTGCGGCTTTGTGGATCTGCAGGAGGCCCTGGCCGATGCCGAGGGCAACCTGAACCCCGAGTATGCTGCCAGGGACGGCATCCACATGAACCCCACCGGCTACCAGGCCTGGGTGGACTACCTGTGCCGCCACACCATCTACGACAAGCGCAACCCCTACCTCTACGGCAGCCCCTATTACATCGAGGGGGCGTAAGGCGGCGCGGCCTCAAAAATAACCAAAACAAAGGGCGGCGCTCCCGCGGCTTCTTCAGCCGCGGGGCGCCGCCCCTTTGTTTGGGCATGGGTCAGGCGTCGGCGAAAAAGCGGCGGGCCAGCAGCCCGCCAAGGGCTGTGCCCGCGGCGTTTAAGACCAGGTCGTCCAGCTCAGAAACGCCGGTGCCAAGCACAAACTGCGAAACCTCGATGGCCAGCGAGAACCCCAGCCCGCACAGCAGGAGGCCCGGTATGCGCAGGCGGGGGAAACGGCGGGCAAGCCCCGCCCCAAACGGGACAAAGCAGACGATGTTGCCAAAAAACAGGTAGGCGCACCGGCCCCATTTACCTGCGGACAGCAGCGGCAGGTAGGCGGCAAAAAGGCTCAGGTTCAGCCGGCCGTCAAAGAGCGGCCCCTGAAAGGCCCCGCTGCGGAATACCGTGATCCGCAAAAGCACCGCCAGGTACAGACACCACGCGGCCTGCCAAGCTCCGCGCCAGCGGCACGGGGCCTGCGGCCCGCCCGGCCGCGGTGAGCAAGCTTGCATGCCATCACCTTCCTTCACTTTTCGCCCGCCGCGCGCAGGATGCGCGGCAAATGCGGGGCATTTTATCGCGGGGCGTCCCCCAAAATCGGCGATTGGCCCAAGGCGGGGGTCTGGGGGGCGCGCCCCCCAGATCGGCCTATTGCCAGGCGCGCCCCCCAAGATCGGCCTATTGCCAGGCGCGCCCCCCAGACTGGCGTCCCTAATCCCTTGTCAGGGTGCGGATCCAGCGGCCGCTGCGCACCCGCACAAGGCCGATGGCCAGCTTGACGAAATAATCCGACCGCATGAGGAAAAACACCACCGGGGCCGAGCAGTGAAAGACAAACGCCCCCAGCGCGGCCAGCGGCAGGCCGATGGCCCACTGCATGCCGCAGTCCAGCAAAAAGTTGGTGCGCACGTCCCCGCCGCCCCGCAGCACCCCCACCAGCAGGTTGCAGCACACCGTGTTGATGGGCTGCATCAGGGCCAGGATGGTCAAAAGCTGCCAGGCGATGCGGTGGGTCTCCTCGCTTACTGCGTACACCGCCAGCACCGGCCCGCGGGCCGCCAAAAGCAGCACCATGCATACAAGGCCCAGCGCAAGGCTTACCAGCAAAAGGCTGTTGGCCTCCCGCTGGGCGCGCCTGCGGTGCCCCTCGCCGATGGTGCGGCCGATCATGACCCCGGTGGCGTTGGACACTCCCCAGTTGAAGACGCTGATCAGCTGGGTAACCACGTTGGCAATGCTGGCCGCCGCCACAAACTGGCTGCTCATCTGCCCGATGATCACGTTGCCGCAGGAGACCCCCAGCCCAAACAGCAGCTCGTTGCCCACCACCGGCACGCTGTTTTTTACGTAGTCTCCCACAAGGCCGCTGCCCCCGCGCAGCATCCAGCGGGGGGTAAAGCCCACCTTTTTTTCGATGCGCAGCATGTACACAAGGGCCGCCAGGCACTCCCACCCGCGGGCGATCACGGTGCCCCAGGCCGCCCCCGGGATGCCCATTTGGGGAAAGCCCAGCCGCCCAAAAATAAAGCAGTAGTTAAAAAATACGTTGATAAAAAAGCTGGCCCCGTACACCACCATGCTCACCCGCACCTGGCCCACCCCGCGCAGGCACATGATGTAGCAGCTGGAGAGCCCGTACAGCACAAAGCTCAGGGCCAGCACCCGCAGGTAGCTTGCCCCCGCCGCGATCACCGCCTCGTCCGGCGAAAAGATGCGCAGGATGGCCCGCGGCGCAAAAAGCCCCGCCAAGGTAAACAGGCCGGAGGCCAGCGCCACAAACCGCAGGCTCAGGGCGATCAGCTGCCGCACCCGCAGCATGTCCTGCTTGCCCCAGTATTGGGCGATCAGCACCGAGGCGCCGCTGGCCAGCCCAAAGCACAGGCAGTTCAGGATCAAAAACAGCTGCCCGCCCAGGTTGGCCGCCGTGATGGCAAGGTCCCCCAGCTGGCCCAGCATCACGGTGTCCATCATGTTTACCCCAAGGCTGATGATGTTTTGCAGCGCAATGGGCAGGGTAAGGGCAAGGGTGGCTTTGTAAAACCCCTTGTCGGTGCAGAGATACCTTGAAAGCGAGGGGGAAGGCGAGGCGGCCATGGCGTATCGGCGCTCCTTTCGGGCAAAAATGCCGCACCGGCGGGCAGGCCCGCCCGCCAAAATGCGTATTGCTCTACTATACCAGCTTTGCACGCCGGTTGCAAGCCCGGGCCGCCGGCTTTTTTAAGCCCCAAAAACAGTTGCGGGCCCCGGGCGGCTGTTGTACAATAAAAGGGCAGGAGAATCACGACGCAGCAAGCCTGCCGCTGCCTTGTAAAAAGGGTTTTGCCCCCGCGGCCGATCAACCCAAAAAAGGAAGGATGCCCCATGGCTTATACCGCCCTGACCCTCCGCTGCCCCCTGCGGGTGGAGCGGCTGGTTTCGGTGCATTATTTTGAATACGGGCCGGACTACGTCTTTGCCGGCGAGCGGCACGATTTTTGGGAGCTTGTGTATGTGGACAAGGGCGAGATCGTGGCGACCGCCGGCGAAACCGAAAAGCCGCTGCGCCGGGGCCAGATGCTCTTCCACCCCCCGGGCGAGTTCCACAGCCTGCGGGCCGCCGGCCAAACCGCCCCCAACCTGGTGATCGTGGGCTTTTACTGCGCCGGGGCCGAGATGGCCTTTTTTGAGGGCCGGGTGCTGGAGGTGGGCGGCAGCGAGCAGGCGGCCCTTGCCACGATCGTGGAGCAGGCCGAGGCCGCCTTTTCCACCCCGCTGGACGACCCCCTTTTACAGTGCCTGGAGCGCCGGGCCGCCCCGCCCTTTGGGGCCGAGCAGCTGATCGCCCTGGCGCTGGAGGGCATGCTGCTGGGCCTTGTGCGCCGGGAGGGCGCGGCCGGCCGGCCCACCACCCAGCTGCGCAGCCGGGACCGGGCCGAGCTGTTTGAGCGCACCCAAAGCTACCTTGAGGCAAACCTGCACCGGCAGCTGACCCTTGCCGAGATCTGCCGCGACAACCTGGTGGGCCGCAGCTACCTGCAAAAGGTCTTTCGGGAAAAGACCGGCGGCGGGGTGATGGAATACTTTGGCCGGCGCAAGATCCGCCGCGCCCGGGAGCTGATCCGGGAGGGCCGGCACAATTTTACCGAGATCGCAAACCTCCTGGGCTATACCTCCATCCACTATTTTTCGCGGCATTTTAAAAAGGTCACCGGCATGACCCCCTCGGAGTATGCCGGCTCGGTCAAGCTTTTGGCCCGCACCGGCCGCGGCGAGGGCCCGGAGGAAGCTTAGCCGGCGCGGCCCTTCCGCCGTGCCGTCCATCCGCCGCCCCGCCCCTGCGCTGCCCATCCGCCGCCCCACCCCTGCGCTGCCCATCCGCC
>CAJTVI010000088.1:4744-8784 GCA_910579545.1 uncultured Oscillospiraceae bacterium
CAGGGCCCCTTTGCCCCCGTGCCCAAAAACCAAGCCCGCCCCCGGGACCTTAGGTTCCGGGGGCGGGCTTTCTGTACTTAAAAGGCGGGCGCGAAAGGCGGCCGTGTATCCTTAAAAGGCGGGGCGGTTACTCTTCTGCGCCCTTGTAGCCGTCCGGGTTCATGCTCTGCCATTTCCAGCTGTCGGCGCACATGCGCTCGATGCCGTACTCGGCCTGCCAGCCCAGCTCGGCCTTGGCCTTGGCGGGGTCGGCCCAGCACTCGGCAATGTCGCCGGGGCGGCGCGGGTCGATCACATAGGGGATGGGCTTGCCGCAGGCTTTTTCATAGGCGCGGATCACGTCCAGCACGCTGTAGCCGTGGCCGGTGCCCAGGTTGCAGACAAACAGGCCGGGCTTCTGCTCCAGCTTGCGGATGGCCGCCACATGCCCGCGGGCCAGGTCTACCACATGGATGTAGTCCCGCACGCCGGTGCCGTCCGGGGTGGGGTAGTCGTTGCCAAACACGTGCACCTTTTCCAGCTTGCCCACCGCCACCTTGGCAATGTAGGGCACAAGGTTGTTGGGGATGCCGTTGGGGTCCTCGCCGATCAGGCCGCTCTCGTGCGCGCCGATGGGGTTAAAATAGCGCAGCAGCGCCACGTTCAGTTCGGGGTCGGCGGCGCAGCAGTCGGTCAGAATGCGCTCGTTGAAAACCTTGGTGGTGCCGTAGGGGTTGGTGGTGGCGCCGGTGGGCATGTCCTCGGTGATGGGCACCCGGGCCGGGTCGCCGTACACGGTGGCCGAGGAGGAAAAGACAAAGTTCTTGACCCCGTACCGGCGCATCACGTCCAGGATCACCAGGGTGGTGTTGAGGTTGTTGATGTAGTATTCGATCGGCTTGGAAACGCTCTCGCCCACCGCCTTGTAGGCCGCGAACTGGATCACCGCGGTGATGTCCGGGCAGGTCTCAAAGATCTTTTCCACATCGGCGGGGTCGGTCATATCGGCCTTGATAAACCGGAACGGCTTGCCGGCGATCTTTTCCACCCGCTCTAAGGCCTTGGGGCAGGAGTTGTAGTAATTGTCCGCCACAACAATGTCGTAGCCGGCCGCCAAAAGCTCCACGCAGGTATGGCTGCCGATGTATCCAGCGCCGCCGCTTACCAAAATCGCCATGCAAAACACTCCTTTTTTTGTGGGGCCAAAAGCGCCTTCGGCGGCAAAAAGCCAAAGCCTGCCGCCGCGCTGCCGGCCTGTTTTTTTATAGCGGATCGTTGCCTGTACCGCCGCTTTGCCGGCGGAATTCCTGATTTTTATCCTAATACAGCCGTGGGGCTTTTCCCATAGAGGTTTTTGGCAAAAGGATATACAAAACGTGCATCCGGCGCGCCGGGCAAAGGGGCGGGGCCGGCGGGGCGGTGAGGGCGCTCTGCCAGGCCGGGGCCGCCCGGAGGGCGGCATGCCCCGGCGGCCGCTTTTTTGCGGCCGGCCCTCAATGCAGCGCCCGCAGGTACTCGCCCGCAAAATAGGCCGCGGCCGCGCCGTCCGCCGCCGCGGTCACGATCTGGCGCAGCGGCTTTTGCCGCACGTCCCCCGCCGCAAACACGCCGGGCAGGGGGGTGCGGGTGGTCTCGTCCGCCAGCAGGCAGCCCGCCTCGTCCATGGGCAGCTGGCCGGCAAACAGGGCGGTGTCCGGCACCCGGCCGATCGCCACGAACACCCCGTCGCAGGGCAGCACCCGCTCCGCGCCCGGTTCCGCGCCGGCCAGCCGCACGCCGGTCACGGCGGCTTCGTGCAAAATTTCGGTCACCCGGCTGTTCCAAACAAACTCCACCCCGGCCGTCTCCAGCGCCTTCTGGCGGGCGGGGGCGGCCCGCAGGGCGCTGCGCCGGTGCACCAAAAAAACCTTTTTGCACAGCCGGGCCAGATACTCGGCGTCGTCGGCGGCGGTGTTGCCGCCGCCCACCACCACCACGGTTTTGCCCCGGTAAAACATGCCGTCGCACACCGCACAGTAGCTCACCCCGCGCCCGGCCAGCGCGGCCTCCTCGGGCAGGCCCAGCCGCCGGGGGCTCGCCCCGGTGGCCAGTACCACCGTGCGGGCCAGCAGCCCGGCGCTGCCGGCGTTTGCCGGCGTGTCCAGGGTGATCCGCTTGGGGTTTGGGGCAAGCTCCACCGCCGCCGCGCCGGCGTACAGGGTCTTTGCGCCAAACCGCTCGGCCCCGGCCTGCATCTTCTGGGCCAGCAAAAAGCCCTCGACCCCCTCGTCAAAGCCGGGGTAGTTGTCGATGATGCCGGTGGCGGCCATCTGCCCGCCCGGCGCGGTTTTTTCCAGCACCACCGCCGAAAGCCCGGCCCGCGCCGCGTACAGCGCGGCCGTATAGCCGGCCGGCCCGCCGCCGATCACCGCCAGGTCGTATACCATTGCCTCTTCTGCCATTCTCTGCTTCCTTTAAACCCGTGTGTTTTCAAAAAAGCCCGCCGCCCGCGCGGTCAGTGCAGATAGTGTGCGCGGGCGGCGCGGCGGCTATGCGCCCCTGCCGTTCAAACCCCGGCTCAGCCCTGCCAGCCGGCGGCCCTGGCCAGTTCCTCCTCGATCACCACCACCACGTCCGGGTGCAGCTTTAACAGGGTGCTGGGGTTCCGGGTGGTGATCCGCCCGTCCCCGATCAGCCCGCGGATGGCATCCGCCTTGGCCGGGCCGTTGGCCATCAGCACGATCTTTTTGGCGGCCAGGATGTCGGCCATGCCCATCGTGATGGCGCTGGTGGGCACCTCGTCGCGGGAGGCAAAGAACCGGGCGTTGGCGTTGATGGTGCTCTCGGTCAGCTGCTCGATGTGGGCCTCGGCGGTCAGGGCGTCGCCCGCCTCGTTAAAGGCGATGTGCCCGTTGTTGCCAATGCCCAGCAGCTGCAGGTCGGCCGCGCCGCCCTCGCGCACCTTTTCCTCCAGCGCGGCGGCGTTGGCGGCGGCGTCGCCCATGCCAAGCGCCACATAGGTGTTGGCCTTGTCGATGTTCACATGGTCAAACAGGTTCTCGTTCATAAAATAGCGGTAGCTCTGGGGATGGGTGGCCGGGATGCCGCAGTATTCGTCCAGGTTTACCGTGCGCACCCGGCTAAAATCCACCTCGCCGGCCTTGTTGGCCTCGATCAGCTTTTTGTACATGGGCACGGGGGTCCCGCCGGTGGCAAGGCCCAGCTTGCAGTCCGGCTTTTGGCGGATCAGCTCGCAAAACATCTGCGCCACAACTTGGCAGCTTTCGTCATAGCTTTTGGTTACAATTACCTGCATGGTCGGCACACTCCAATTCCCTGATTTTTACGCCGCCCTCCAAGCGCTTTTGCAAAGGGCAAAGCGTTTATATATACCCTTATCATACCGCGAAAAGCGGCTTCTGAACAGCCCCAAACATGCCCAAAGTTTGCACGAAAAGATTGGCGGGGGCGTGCCCCCAAAAAATTTTTTGGCAAATTTGTCATCAAAATGAAATAAATCCCATAGCTGGTTCGTTTACAAATTTAGAAGGCCAAGGCGGGCCCCCAAAGGGCAAAGCGCGGCGGCATTGCAGGAGGGATCGGAAATGCGGTGGATGTGGATCGTGGCCGGTATTGCGGCGGCCGGCGCGGCCGTAGGGCTTTTAAGCTTTTTTACAAGGCGGGCGGCCCGGCTGGGCCGGGGCGAAGTAAGCGTGATGGCAATGGTAAGCCGGGTCAACCTGGCCGGCGCGCAGGGCCCCACCGCCTGCTTTATGCTGCCGCGGCAAAGGGAACTGCGGTTCCGGCTGCCCGCGGCCCTTGCGCGGGAGCTTGCGCCCGGCCAGCGCGGGGTGCTTACCTACCGCGGGCAGGAGTTCATCTATTTTGTGCGCCGCGAGGAGCCCGGCGCGGCCGCCTGCGAGGTTTCCTGACCTCCCGCGCGGGGGCTGGCCGCTTTTTGCGGCGGGCCGCCCAGCCGGGTTTTGCATCCATAAAAAATGAGCCCCTGCCGGCGCGTTTGGGCGCCGGCAGGGGCCTTTTGCATATCCGGGGCAAAGGGGCGCGCCGCGGCCGGCAGGGGC
>CAJTVI010000089.1 GCA_910579545.1 uncultured Oscillospiraceae bacterium
CGCAGCCCACCCCCCAGCCAACGCCCCAGCCTACCCCGCAGCCAACGCCGCCCCCCACAGACCCGGCCCAGCCGGCCGGGTAAGGCCGCAAAAGCTGCTGGCCGGCCGGATTTCAATCAAAATCCAAGCGCCCCTGTGTGTAAAGCCGCAAAGCCTTACATACAGGGGCGCTCTTGTTTTACCTTTTGCGCTTTTTGCAAACAAAGCGGCAGAGGACCGTGCTCTTGCAAAAAACAGGCGCATAAAAACTTGTTACATCATATAAAAAGCATTACCGCTCGATGCAGTACATGCAAAAGCTGCCCGAGGCGTACAAAAGCTGGTCGGCAATGCCCCGCACCTCGGCCTCGACCACGCAGACCCCCCGGCTGCGCTGGGTCACCCGGCCAACCGCCCGCAGGGCCGTTCCGGCCTGGGCCGGCTTGTGGAAATTTGTGCTGCAGTTCAGGGTCACATAGCGCCGGCCGTCCGCCCGGGCCGCCATGCCCGCGGCAATGTCCATCATGGTAAAATACAGCCCGCCGTGCGCGATCCGGTAGGGGTTGAGCGATCGTTCGTCCACCTCGGCCTCGGTCACGGCCTGCTCTGTCGAAAGGGATACCGCCCGGATCCCATTGTGCCGCATAAAGCTGTTGTCCTGGTTTACGCGGTTTAGCATCTCATCCCACTGCTGCATGCATCCTCACCCTTCCATCCCGGCTGTCCCGCCCGGCAAGGCGGGGGCAAAACCGCCCTGGCCGCCGCAAAAAAGCGGCGCTGCGGCCATTATAACACATCCCGGGCGGTTTTTGCAAAAGGCCCCGGCCGCATATTTTGCCCGCATAGCGGCATAGCCTTTTACAGCAAAGGGGGGAGCGCTATGCCCGCAGTGCCATGGGCGGCCCAAAACCAGGGGATGCGCCTGCGCACCCGGCTTTTGGCGGGGCTTCTTTCGGTATGCTGTTTTGGGGTTTTGCTGGCCCGGCTGTATATTTTGCAGATACGCGACCACGATTTTTATGCCAGGCGCGCGGCGGGCCAGCAGCTGCGGGACACCGTGGTGCCCGCCCCGCGGGGGGAGATCCTCAGCGCGGATGGGGTGGTGCTGGCGGCCTCGGCCACCTGCTGGACCATCCGGGCCTCCCCGCGGGAGATGGCCGACGAGCATGTGGCCATGGCCAGCGCGGCGCTGGCGCAGCTTTTGGAACTGGACGAGGCCGACCTGTTAAAAATGCTGGGCGACCGCGCCAGCAACGACAAGCTTTTGCGCCGCCGGGCGGGGCGGGAGATGGCCGACGCGGTGCGGGCCTGGTGCGCCGAAAACGGGGTGGAGGGCATCCTGATCCAGGAGGACACCAAGCGCTGGTACCCGGAGGGGGATTTTGCCGCCTCGCTGCTGGGTTTTACCAATGTGGACAACGCCGGCATGGCCGGGCTGGAGCTGGAATACAATGAACTGCTCACCGGGCAAAACGGCCGGGTGCTCACGGCCAAAAACGCCTGGGGCTACGATATGCCCACCCGGTACGGCGCCTATGTGGAGCCGGTGCAGGGCTGTACGCTGCACCTTACCATCGACAGCAATATCCAGCATTTTTTGGAAAACCACCTTATGTTTGCGGTGCAGGAGCACCATGTCTCGGCCCGGGCCATCGGCATTGTGATGGATGTAAACACCGGGGCCATCCTGGCCATCAGCACAAAGCCGGATTACGACCCCAACCAGCCCCGGGTGATCGCGGACGAGGCCCAGCGCGCGGCGGTGGACGCGCTGGAGGGGGAGGAGCGCCGGGCCGCGCTGCAGCTGGCCCAGCAGACCCAATGGCGCAACAAGGCGGTGAGCGATCTGTACGAGCCCGGTTCGGTGTTCAAACTCATTACCTGCAGCGCCGCGCTGGATGCCGGGGTCATTACCCCCCAAAGCACCTTTACCTGCGGCGCGTCCTACAGCGTGGCCGGCACCCATTTCCACTGCGCCAACAACAAGCGCCACGGGCTGCAAACGGTGGCCCAGGCGGTGCAGAACAGCTGCAACCAAAGCTTTATCCAGATCGGCCAGCTGCTGGGCAAGGAGGCCTTTTGCAAATATTTTGAGGCCTTTGGCCTTTGCGCCGCCACCGGCATCGACCTGCCCGCCGAGCCCCCCAAAAGCGAGTTTTACACGGCCGACCGGATGGGCCCGGTCGAGCTGGCCAGCTGTGCCTTTGGCCAGTCCAGCAAGATCACCCCGATCCAGATGATCACGGCGGTGGCGGCCATTGTAAATGGGGGCAGGCTGATGCAGCCCTATATTGTCGAGAGCGCGGTGGATGCCGGCGGCCGTGAGGTCTGGCGGGCCGGGCCCACCCTGCGCCGCCAGGTCATCAGCGAGGAGACCAGCGCCCAGATGCGCGAGATGATGGAACTGGTGGTGGCGGGCGGCAGCGGCCGCAACGCCTATGTGGCCGGCTACCGGGTGGGCGGCAAAACCGGCACCAGCCAAAAGCTGGATTCAGAGGACGAAAAGGCCCGCATTGCCAGCTTTGTGGGGGTGGCCCCCATCGATGCGCCCCGTATCGCGGTGCTCATCGCCCTGGACGAGCCGCACAGCTTTGCCACCGGCGGCGGGGCCCTTGCCGCGCCGGTGGCGGCGCGGATCATCGATGATACCCTGCAATATCTTGGGGTGGCCAAAACCTATACCCCCGAGGAGCAGCAGCGGCTGGAGACCGCCGTGCCCGAACTTACAGGCTGGAAAACCCCGGCCGCCGCCGCCCGGCTGGAGGAGGAAGGGCTGGCCGTGCAGGTGGTAGGGGAGGGGGAGCGGGTGCTCAGCCAGGTGCCGCAGGCGGGGCATGTACTGCCCCGGGCTTCCACCGTGCTTTTGTATACCGAGGAGGGCGGCCAGCAAAAAATTGCTGAGGTGCCCGCCCTGGCCGGCCGGGATTACGCCGGGGCAAGGCAGGCCCTTGCCGCCGCGGGGCTCAACCTGGACGCGTCGGGGGCGCTGGGCTCACCCAACGCGGTGGCGGTGGAACAGGATATCCCGCCCGGCGAACAGCTGCCCATGGGCAGCGTGGTGCGGGTGCGGTTTTACGAGGTTTTGGTGCAAAACGACGATTAACCCGCCCCTTGGCCGCGCACAATGTACAAAAAAGAGGGGGGCAGCACAGGAAGATGAAAAAAGCAAACAAGGAGCCCATCCCCCAGCGCGCGGGGGCGCCGGGCATGGCCCCCGGCGCTGCCGGCAGCGCCGGAAAAACAGCCGCGTACCCACGCGCCGGGGCGTCGGGCGAGGCTTTTGGCCTGGCCGGAAAATCCGCCGCGCCCGCGCGCGGGGGGCTGCTGGCACAGCAGCCGCCGGTGGACCTGCCCTTTTTGATTTTGGTGCTCACCCTTGTGGGGTTTGGCCTTTTGATGCTGGGCAGCGCCAGCAGCGCGGTGGGGGAGTACCGCCGGGGCGACCCATATACCTACCTGCGCCCGCAGCTTTTATTTGCGGCGGTGGGCCTTGTGGCCATGATGGTGGCCAGCCGGGTGGACTACCATATCTTCCACCGGCTGGCCTGGCCGCTGCTGCTGCTCTCGCTGGTGCTGCTGGCGGTGGTTCTGTTTATGCCGGAGTACAACGGCTGCAAGCGCTGGCTGGTGCTGCCGGGGCTGGGCACCCTGCAGCCCAGCGAGATCGCCAAATTTGCGGTGATCCTTACCTTCAGCCATATCATCTCGATCAACCACCGGGAGATGAAGCGGTTTACGGTTGGGGTACTGCCCTTTGTGCTGATTTTGGGGGCGGTGACCGTGCTGATGCTGCTGGAGCCGCATCTTTCGGGCACCCTGCTGATCCTGGGCATCGGCGCGGTGCTGATGTTTGTGGGCGGCACCGGGCTGCGGTGGTTTGCCCTGGCGGGCGGCGGGGGTGCGGCGGCCATTGCGGCGGCGCTGGTGCTGCTGCCGGACCTTGTGCCCTATGCCACCGACCGGCTGTCCAGCTGGCTGGACCCCTTTGCCGACCCCTTGGGCGAGGGGCACCAGACCATCCAGAGCCTCTACGCCATCGGTTCGGGCGGGGCCACCGGGCTTGGCCTTGGCAACAGCCGCCAGAAGTACCTGTATGTGCCCGAGCCGCAAAACGACTTTATCTTTTCCATCGTCTGCGAGGAGCTGGGCTTTGTGGGGGCGGCGCTGGTGATCCTGCTGTTTGTGCTGCTGCTGCTGCGCGGGCTTACCATTGCGCTGCGCGCGCCGGATAAGTTTGGCGCGCTGCTTACGGTGGGCTTTGTGGTGCAGGTAAGCTTACAGGCGGCCCTCAACATGGCGGTGGTCACCAACACCATCCCCAATACCGGCATCAGCCTGCCGTTTTTTTCCTCCGGGGGCACCAGCCTGTTGATGCTGCTGGGCGAGATGGGCATCGTGCTCTCGGTCAGCCGGCAGGCCACCGAGCGCAAATATTAGCAAGGCCATAAGCGCCTGCTTTGGCCGGGCCCCTGCTTTGGGGGCCCGGCCTTGCCGCGCCCTGCCTTGGGGCCCGGCCTTGCCACGCTCCTGCCTTGGGGCCCGGCCTTGCCACGCCCCTGCCTTGGGGCCCGGCCTTGCCGCGCCCTGCCTTGGGGCCCGGCCCGGGCCGCCGCAGCTTTTGGCGGTTTTTCACACCAAAAACCTTTCCCGCATAGAGTAAGGCATACAAAACAGCGTGTGGGGAGGCGTTTGGGGTGGAAGATCGGCTCTGGGTATGGGGAGGCAGGCCCCTTGAGGGGGAGGTGCGACTTCCGGCGGCCAAAAACAGCGTTCTGCCGCTGTTGGCCGCCTCGCTGCTCTGCAGCGGGCCGGTGGTGCTGCACGGGGTGCCGCCCCTTTCGGACGTGCAGCAGAGCATCCTGCTTTTGCAGGCGCTGGGCTGCAGGGTCAACTGGCAAAACGGCGGCCTTGCCATCCAGCCGCCCGTCCAGCCCCCCTGCGGCGTGCTGCCGGCCGGGCCGGTGCGGGCCATGCGCAGCTCGGTGTTTTATCTGGCGCCGGTGCTGCACGCGGCGGGCCGGGTCTCGATGCCGATGCCGGGCGGCTGCGATTTGGGCCCCCGCCCCATCGACATCCATCTGGACGGGCTTGTCAAGATGGGGGCGCGGGTGGCCTGGCAGCAGGGGGTGCTCTGCCTGGAGTGCCCGCCCCGCGGGCTGCACGGGGCGGACATCACCCTGCGGCTGCCCAGCGTGGGCGCCACCGAGACCCTGCTGATGGCCGCAGTGCGCGCCCACGGCCCCACCGTGCTGCGGGGCGCGGCCTGCGAGCCGGAGATCGCCGACCTTGCCGATTTTTTGCGCAGCTGCGGCGCGCATATTTCGGGGGCGGGCAGCCCGGTGGTGTGGGTGCAGGGGGCCGACCGGCTGGGCGGCGCCGAGCATACCCCCATCCCGGACCGGATCGTGGCGGCCACCGCCGCGGCCGCCGTGGCCGGCACGGGCGGGCAGGTACTTTTGCGCCGGTGCCGCGGCGAGGCGCTGGGGCAGGTTTTGGAGGTGCTGCGCAACGCCGGCTGTGAGGTGACCCTCACGCAAAATGGGCTTTGCATCGCCCGCAGCGGCCCTTTGCAGGGGGTGGGGCGGGTGTATACCGGCATCTACCCCGCCTTTGCCACCGACGCCGCGCCAGTGGTGGCGGCCGGCCTTTTGACCGCGCGCGGCGCCAGCGCCTTTGAGGATACCATTTTTGAAAACCGGTTTTCCTGCGCCGAGGGCTTTTTGGCCATGGGCGCGCAGGTGCGCCGGGCGGGCCGGGCGCTGGAGATCCTGGGGGGCGGCCGGCTGCACGGCGCCGAGGTAACGGCGCAGGACCTGCGGGGCGGGGCGGCGCTGGTGGTGGCGGCCCTTGCGGCCGAGGGCGAAAGCCGAATCGGGGGCCTTTGCCACATCCGGCGCGGCTATGCGGACATCGCGGCCCTTTTTGGGGGGCTTGGCGCAGAGCTTGGCGTTTGCGCGGGATAAAAAGCGCGGAGCGAAAGCGGCAGAGTGGGGAAAATTTCTCCGCCTGCCGCTTTTTTGCAAAAAATCGAATTTTTTTGACAGGCGGAATACTTGAATTTGCCGCATGAATCTGTTACTCTATTAGTGTTGTGTATATATTGGGGCGGGTGTATGCCCGCGCTTTACAGATTGTTTGGAATTATATGCTTAGGGGGACGTTCTGAATGGGTTTCATGCTCGATGAGGAGATGCTGAATATTACAAACATCAAGGTGATCGGTGTGGGCGGCGGCGGCGGCAACGCCGTAAACCGCATGGTGGAGTCCGGCCTGCAGGGCGTGGAGTTTGTGGCCATGAACACCGACCAGCAGGCCCTGATGAAGAGCCGCGCCACCCAAAAGGTGCAGCTGGGCGCCAAGCTTACCAAGGGCCGCGGCGCTGGGGCCGACCCCGAGGTGGGCCAGCGCGCCGCCGAGGAGAGCAAGGACGAGATCGCCAACGCGCTCAAGGGCGCGCAGATGGCCTTTATCACCGCCGGCATGGGCGGCGGCACCGGCACCGGCGCGGCCCCGGTGGTGGCCGAGGTGGCGCATGACCTGGGCGTTTTGACCGTGGGCATCGTAACCAAGCCCTTTGCCTTTGAGGGCAAGCGCAAGATGGGTCTGGCCGAGCAGGGCATCGCCGGCCTTTTGATGCATGTGGACAGCCTGATCGTGATCCCCAACGAGCGGCTCAAGATGGTGAGCCAGGAAAAGATCACCCTCATCAACGCCTTTGAGGCGGCCGACAATGTGCTGCGCCAGGGCGTGGAGAGCATCTCGGCCCTTATCAACGTGCCGGCCTTTATCAACCTTGATTTTGCGGACGTGCGCAGCATCATGAAGGACGCCGGCTACGCCCACATGGGGGTGGGCACCGCCAAGGGGGCGGGCAAGGCCGAAAACGCCGCCAAGGCCGCCATCTCCAGCCCGCTGCTGGAAACCAGCATTGCCGGCGCGCGCGGGGTCATCATCAACATCACCTCCTCGCCGGACATCGGCCTGGACGATACCGAGATCGCCGCCGGGCTGATCACCCAGTCGGTCCATCCAGACGCGAACATCATCTGGGGCTGCGCCTTTGACGAAAACCTCACCGACGAGATGCGCATCACCGTGGTAGCCACCGGCTTTGAGTCGGTGGGCTCCGCCCCTGCCGCCCCGGCCGAGCCGGAGAGCGGCAGCCAGGCCTTTGCCGGCCCTCTCTCGACCCCGGTGGTGTTTGCCGCCGATCCCCAGCCGGCCCCGGCCCCCGCCCAGGAGGATCCCGCCGACAACGACGACGATTACTTTGGCCCGATCCTGGACCTTTTGAACAAGCGTTCGTAAACCGTGCCAACGCTTACAGCGCAGGGAGGTACATACCATGCCGGAAGATACAAGTTCCGTAGGCTTTAAAACCTCGCTCTTCGGCTTTAAAAAAGCGGATGTACTGGCCTGCATCGAAAAGATGGCGGCTGAGGCAAAGCAAAAAGAGGACGAAGCCCAAAGCCGCGCCCAGGAACTGCAAAAAACGGTGGACGGCCTCAAGGAGAACGAGGCCATCCTGCTGGAAAAGACCCGGGACGTCTGCGACCAGCTCTCGGCCCAAAACAAGCGCAATGCCGAGATCGAAAAGCAGGCCGGCGAACTGCGCGAGCAGCTGCGCCGCAGCGAGGACGAGGCGGCCCTTTATAAAAAGCGGCTGTTTGCCAAGGAGCAGGAGGCCCTTTTGCTCAAAGGGGACAAGGCCGATTTGCAGCAGCAGCTGGAACAGCAGCGGCAGGCGGCCGAGCAGGCCCAGGCCGCGCAGCAGCAGGCCCAGCGCCAGATGGAGCAAAAGGTGGCCGCCGCCGAGGAGAGCGCCCGCCAGGATATTTTTGCCGCAGAGGAAAACGCCGAGCAGCGCGTTGAGCAGGCCCGGCAGCAGGCGCAAAAGGAGGCCGTGCGCCAAAAGGCGGTGATGGCCGCCGGCGCGCAGGACATTGCCGACAGTGTGGCGGTGCTCAAAACCCAGCTGGCCGAGGTGGACGCAAAAATCGCCGCCGCGGCCGGGGAGCTGCAGCGCACCACCGCGGCGCTGCATGCCGCCCTGGACGGCGCCGAGCAGAACCTTGAACTTTTGGGCGCACAGATGCGGCAGTTCCCGCAGCCCGCGCCCGGCGCAAAGCTGCCCGAGCCGGCCCCGGCCCAACAAGAGGCCCAGCCGGAACCGCCCGCGCAAAAGGCCCAGCCTCAAACCGCGGCCGAGCGCCGCAGCCTTTCGGCCCTTTTGCTGGACAAGCTGGCCCGCATGCTGGGCGAGTGACCCTTTTGTCTGCCCGGCTGTTGGGGCCCGGCTGCCGGCAAATAATGGCGCGGCTGGCAAGGGGCGCGGCGGGGCATCCTAAAAATAGAGGCTCGTATCGGCAGGCATAAGGGCCTGCCGATAGATAACGCAAGGAGGAGATGGGATAATGGCAATCAAGCTGACCGGGCAAAACTTTGACGAACAGGTTTTGCAGAGCCCGCTGCCGGTACTGGTGGATTTTTGGGCCGATTGGTGCGGCCCCTGCAAGATGCTTGGCCCGGTGATCGAGGAGTTGGCGGGGGAACTGGCCGGCAAGGCGGCTGTGGGCAAGGTAAATGTGGACGAGGAGCAGCAGCTTGCCGCCCGCTATGGGGTGATGAGCATCCCCACCGTGGTGCTGTTTAAAAACGGCCAGGAGGCGGCCCGCAGCGTGGGCCTTGTGCCCAAACAGCGGCTGCTGGCCATGCTGTAAAGGCGTTCAGCTTGCCGGGCGGGAGCCCGCATTTTCCGGTATTTTCTTCAAACAAAGCTTACAAGGGGCGCGCGCCGGGTAC
>CAJTVI010000090.1 GCA_910579545.1 uncultured Oscillospiraceae bacterium
GATGCCCGCCTCTTTGGCGTCGTGCTCGATCTCCCCCCAGTCATAGGCGGAGATCAGCAGAATGGGCACGCTGTCCCCCAGCTCCTGCCGGATGCGCCGGGCGGTGGCGATGCCGTCCATGCCGGGCAGCTTCCAGTCCAGCAGGATGATGTGGTAATCGTCCCGCTTTTGGTGGCGCTCCTCCACCATGCGCACCGCCGTCTGGCCGTCCAGCGTCCAGTCCGCCCGGATGCCGATGCCCTCCAGGGAGGACACCGCGCTCTCGCAGAGTTGGCGGTCGTCGTCCACCACCAGCATGTTCCAGGAGGGCAGGATCATCTCCTCCTCCTGGATGTCCGCCTTTTCCATGTCCAGGGTCACAAAGAATTCGGTACCCTTGCCCAGCTCGCTGTTCAGCTCGATGGTACCGCCCATCATATCAATAATATATTTGGTGATGGCCATGCCAAGGCCGGTGCCCTCGGTGCGGTGCACCCGGGCATTGTCCTCCCGGGCAAAGGATTCAAAGATGATCTTTTGGAATTCGGGGGTCATGCCGATGCCATTGTCCTTGACCCGCAGATGGATGCGCACCCAGTTTTCCCCTTTGGGAGAGGCGGTCTCGTGCAGGGATACCGTGATCAGGCCGCCCTCGGGGGTAAATTTGATCGCATTGGAGAGCAGGTTGAGCAGCACCTGGTTGAGCCGCACGCTGTCGCAGCAGATGTTCTCAGAGGAAATGTCGTGGATCGAGACCTCAAACCGCTGCCTTTTTGCCTTGACCTGGGGCTGCACGATGCTTACGATGCTGTCCATCACCTCGCGCAGCGAGACCTGATCGACATTGAGGTTCATCTTGCCGCTCTCGATCTTGGACATGTCCAGCACGTCGTTGATCAGCCCAAGCAGGTGCTTGCTGGACAGGCTGATCTTTTTTAAGCAGTTCTGCACCTGCTGGGTATCGTTGATGTTGGTGGTGGCAATGGCCGTCATGCCAACGATCGCATTCATGGGGGTGCGGATGTCGTGGCTCATGTTGGACAAAAACTCGCTTTTTGCCCGGTTGGCGTGCTGCGCCTCCTTGCGCGCCTCGTTCAGCGCCTCCATCTGGTACTTGTTCAGCGCGTAATAACGCGCAAAGATCAGCAGCAGCGCCGCAAGGATCAGCCCGCAGGAACCCATGGCCAGCAAAATCCACTGCCGGCTCAGGGCATTGACCTCCTCGTCCAGCTCGCCATACGGCAGCACGGTTACAAGGTACCATTCCGAATAAGGCAGCAGGGTGCAGTATAAATGCCTGCGCTCACCGCTGCTGAACTGCAAAACGCTGGAATAATTCTCATTGTTCTGCATCGCGCTGGACAGCTCGGTAATATACCGCCGGCTCTCCTCCTCCTGGCCCTTGCCAAACAGGTCCTCGATCTGGGTAAAGTAGTTTTCGCCCACCTGCTCCACGCTGCGGATGACATAGCTGCCGTCCCGCCGGATGATATGGGAGTACACCAGCGAATCGTTTTCGTCCAGCGCAAGGGTGGTGCTGATGTACTCCACCGGAAGCCCCGCCACCAGCGCAATATAGGTTTTGCCGCCCGTGCTGAAATCCAGGATCGGCTGGCCCAGCAGCACGATCCGGCTGCCGGAGCTGTCGGTGCCCACCGCGATCTTTTTTTCGCCGTCCACCATGGAGCCGTCAAACGGCTGCGGGTCGGTTACAAAAACCTGCTCTCCAAGCAGCATGTCAAACTTGCCGTCGTTGGTATAAAAGGCCAGGTATTCAAACCCGCGGGCCTGGGCGTCGTGCGCAAGATTGGAAAAAATCTCTTCGATATTGGCCTCGCTCCCGGTTGGCACGGCGCCCATCAGCGCCTCAAGCTGCGACAGCCGCAGCCCCACGGTCGTTTGGAAATGCAGGGAAATCTGCTCGCTCATGCCGGACATGTACAGGTTGCCTACCTCGTTGATCGTTTTGCGGCTCTGGGTATTCATAAAAAACGCCAAAAACGAGAACATCAAAAGGCAGAGCAACAGGATGAGGATAAGGCTTATGCGCAAAAATCGTGATGTCTTGTTATTCATGTTTTTTCCTTCCCCTGAGCTGTGAGCCGGCCCCGCGCGAGCTGTACGCAGCATGCAGCGCCGCGCAGTCCCATGGCCTTTTACCGGGCCTCCCCCTTTTCTTCAATGGGGGAGATCACCGAGAGCATCTCGTTCATCGAGTGGTCATAAAAACAGTACCGCCCGCGGCCGCCCCTCTTGGCGGCATAAAGGGCCTGGTCCGCCGCATGGAAGAGGGTCTCAAAATCCCGGCCGATCTGCTCGGTGTCCGCCACGCCCATGCTCAGCGAGATCGGGAACTGCTTGTACTGCCCGATCAGCAGATGGAAGATGCGGTCGATGATGCTCTCCAGCGAATCCACATACTCCAGCGCCACCAAAAACTCATCCCCACCCACCCGGGCGGCAATGTCGCCGCTGCGGATGCTGCGGCGCAGCTTGTCGGCAAGGTAGATCAGCACCTCGTTGCCAAACAGGTGGCCGTAGGTATCGTTGGCGGATTTGAAGTGGTCCAGATCAAACATCACAACTGCAAACTTGCTGTTGACCCGGTCGTCCAGCCGCTCCTGGATGCGCTGCTTGGCATAGCTGAGGTTAAACAGCCCCACCAGCCCGTCGTGGAAGGCCAGGTTTTCAAGATGGGACATTTTTACATGGGCGTCGTGGGTGTCCACCGCCTTGCCGATCGCGCCAAGGTACCGGGGCGGCAGGTCGCTGGACCAGGTGGCGCGGCCAATCAGCTGGGTCCAGCGGGCCTCGCCGTTCAGGTTGATCTGGCAGTCGTACTTGACCACCGGCTGCTCGGGGGTGGTGCTTTGCAGCATATCCGAAAATTCCCGCAGGTGATCCGCCCCCATCAGGTCGATCACCTTCTGGTTGCGGTGCGGGCTCATGATGACCTCGTCGATGCCCAGCCGGTTTGCGCCCCAGGCCGTAAGGGTCACGATGGGCGGCGACACCTTGTACTCGAACTGGATCTCCTGCGACATATCGGCAAAGAAGTTGTACTTCATCCGCTCGTGCTCCAAAAGCTGGAGGGTGCGGTCGGAGGCGTCGGTCTTGTCGCGGTGCAGCATCTCCTCGGCGATCACCCGGGCCTGGCGCTGGTCCGGGCGCTTGGCGCCCTCCAGTTCCTTGGGGATGGAATCCGCAATATCCAAAAGGCACTGGATCAAAAGCGGGTTAAAGGTGCCGCACTCGCCGGTCACGATCATCTGCACGGCAACCTCGTGCGGGAAGGCCTTTTTGTACACCCGCCTGCTTACCAGCGCGTCGTAGACGTCCCCCACCGCCACCACCTGGGCCGAGAGGGGGATCTCGTCCCCTTTAAGCCCATCCGGATAGCCGCGGCCGTCGTACCGCTCGTGATGCCAGCGGCAGATCTCGTAGGCGGTTGCCAGCAGCGGCTCGCTCTGGTGCATGGGCAGCGCCTTGAGCATGTTGGCCCCGGCCATGGCGTGGGTCTTGATGACCTCGAACTCCTCGTCGGTAAGCCGGCCGGGCTTGTTGAGGATCTGCTCCGGGATGGCGATCTTGCCAATATCGTGCAGCGCGGCCGCAAGGCTGATGAGGGCGATCTCCTGCTCCGAGAGGGAGTATTGGTCGGTTTTTTGTGCAAGGCGGCGCAAAAGCAGTTCGGTGATCTGCCGGATGCGCAGCACATGCAGCCCGCTCTCCCCATTGCGGAACTCCACAATATGGCTCAGGATGTCCACCATCAGCCCGCTCTGGCGCTCATTTTCGCGCATCTGCTCCATCACAAGCGCCATGAGTTCCTTTTGCTTGTTGTAGAGCAGCAGGGTGTTTACCACCCGGCGGTAGACGATCAGCGCGTCAAACGGGCGGCTGATAAAATCCGAGATGCCCAGTTCAAAGGCGCGCTCGATGCGGGAGGAGGCATTTTCGGCCGAGATCATGATCACCGGGATGGTCTTGATCCAGCCGTTGCGGTTCATCTCCTCCAAAACGCCAAACCCGTCCATCTGGGGCATCACGATGTCCAGCAAAACCAGCGAGATCTCGTCGCCGTAGCGGTTCAGTTCCCGCACAGCTTCCAAACCGTTCTCCGCCTCGATGATCTCGTATTCGCCATCCAGCATGTCCGACAAAATGGCACGGTTCATTTCCGAGTCGTCAGCGATCAGCAGCTTTTGCTTGCCGGCTTGCTCCAGATTCACAGAACGCCACCTCCAAAGGCCAGGTCTTTGCCCGGGGCGGCCGTGCCTTGCGCAAAACTGCACACCGCCCCCATTTTTCATACCTCTTATTATAGTAAAATTACCGGCGTCTCGCAATAGTTTTTTATATAAAAAGCCGGCTGGCCTGTGCGGCGGGCCCGCGATACTGTTTTTGCCCCCGGCGGCATATGGATGGGATAGGCCCATCCCCCAAAAATGCGCCAAAAAGCGCCGCAGCCCAAAAAAGGATGGGCAAAACCAAAACCGGAGGGGGTTTTTGCATGACAAAACGGTTTGCCAGCCTTGCGCTGCGCTACGGCTGCCTCGCTTTATGCTGCGGGGTGTTTTACCGGGAATTTACCAAATACCACGGCTTTTGCGGCCAAACCAGCCTTTTAAGCCTGCATGTGCACTATTTTACGCTCGGCATGCTGTTTTTTCTCTTTTTGGCCCTGGCCGAAAACGCCTTGCACTTTTCGGCCCCAAAAGCCGCGCAGCTGCTGCCCTTTTACCAGGCGGGGCTGAACCTTTCCGCCCTTGGGTTTTTGCTGCGGGGGCTGGTGCAGGTGCAAAACGTCCAGCCGGGCGAATTTGCCGGGGCCCTTTTTGCGGGCGTTTCAGGCTTTGGGCACATCCTGCTGGGGGTCAGCCTGGTGCTGATCCTCATGGAGATCCGCAAAGCCGCGGGCAAGGCGGACAGTTAAGGGCCGGCCTTCCGGTCGCCGGCGGCGTCCCGGCCCCGGTGCGCCCGGCCAGAGCCGCACCCTGCGCCGGCGGCGGAAAGGCTTAGTGCAAAAGTTCCTCAAACGAGCGGATGTACCGCCTGCACACCGCGCGCAGCTCTTCCTGGCGGTGCTCATAGTAGGGGTCGTACACGCCCACGGTGGCCATGCCGGCCCGGGCGGCGGCGGCGCAGTTTTCCACGCTGTCGTCAAACAGCACGCACTCGCCCAGCGGCGCGCTTAAAATCCCGCCCAGGCGCGCAAAGCATCTTGGGTCGCGCTTTTCAAAGCCGATCTCCTCGGCAAACACAATATGGCCGAACAGCTCCCGCAGGCCAAACCGGTCCAGCGCGGCCCGGCACAAGGCGGGGCGGCAGGCCGTAAACAGGGCCATGGGCCGGCCCTCGCCTTTGCACTGGAGCAAAAACTCCCGCGCGCCGGGCTTTAAGGGGGCAAGTTCGCGGTAATGCCGCTCGGCCAGGCACTCCCACTCGGCCATGATCTGCTCTACCGTGTCCGGTAGGCAGTAGGCGTCCTTGGTATACTGCGCCGCGGCCGGAAAGATCGAACTGCCCACCGCCTTTTCGTATTCGGGGGTGGAGGCAAAGCCCCGCCTGCCCAAAAATTCGGCGTCCACCTGCCGCCAAAGGCCGTTGGTATCGGTGATGGTGCCGTCCAGATCAAAAATATACATTGGCGCCTCCTTTGAACCCCACAAAAGGATAAACAAAAACCGCCGCAAGCAAACGATCTGCCTGCGGCGGCCCTGGTCGGAGTGGCGGGATTTGAACCCACGGCTTCCTCGTCCCGAACGAGGCGCGCTACCAACTGCGCTACACCCCGAAAAAATGGCAGCAGCCACGCGGTCGCTGCTGCCATACTGGTTGGAGAAGAAGGATTCGAACCCTCACAAACAGAGTCAGAGTCTGTCGTGCTACCCTTACACAATTCTCCAATAAACTCAAGAGGAACCATCCCTGAGTGCTTTTCTATTATATCCGAGCGTTCCGGTTTTGTCAACACCTTTTTGGCCGCTGTGCAAATTTTTGCGCGCCTTTCCCGCCGTTGGCTGCACAGCGGCGGCAGGCGGCAAAAAGGGGCGTATGACCGTATATTCATGCTGTGCCTTTCCCCTGCTTTGCATGTTTCGCGGGCCGCGGCGCATGATAAAGCAAGGGCCTTGCCGCCCACAACCGCAAGGAGGTACAGCTATGAGCATTTTAAGTTCGCTTTATCATGGCGAGATCCGCAACTGCCCCAACGCCACCCATAACCTCGCCCCCGGCCAGCCGCAGAACCCCGAACGCATGGAGGCCGAAAGCGCCGCCATGTGCCCCCCGGCAGCGCAGCAGCCGGATGCAAAACCCCGGGCCGCCGGCGATGCAAAAGCGAGCCAGAACCGCGCAAAGCAGCTGCAGCGGGAGCAGCCCCCGGCCCAGCCCCTGCCGCCGCAGCAGGCCAAACAGGAGGCGCAGGGGCTTAACTGCGTGGCCCGCAGCCGCCGCGCCTGGCAGGCAAAGCTGGAGGGGGGGCTGCGCCCGGACCTTTATTACAGCGGACAGGAGGCCGTGCCTTGCCAAGAGGGCTGGGTGGAAAGCCCGCACACGGTAGCCAGCAAGCTGGAAAGCAAGGAGGAGTTCCCGCTGGGGTAAGCCGCACGGCAGGCCAAAGCCCCCCGCGCCCCTGGCCGCCGCAGGGCCCTTTGCGGCAGCTTTTGCCAAAAAAGTGTTGCAATCTTGCTGTGAATCCCTTAGAATAAGCAAGGGCCGCGCGGCCCCCTTTTGCCGCTGCCCAGCCAAAAGCGGGCCGGCAAACGCCCCAGGCGCGCCGGCAGGGCCGCCTTTTTAGGGAAACACTGTGAAGGAAGGGTATTGTAACATGGCAGGATTCAAGTATGAAATTACGCAGCGCATCGCGGTATTGAGCCAGAACCCCAACGGCTGGGAGCGCCAGCTGAACATGGTGAGCTGGAACGACCGCGAGCCCAAATATGACATTCGCGACTGGGCGCCGGACGGCGTAAAGATGGGCAAGGGCATCAGCCTGAGCCATGACGAAATGGCCATTTTGAAGGGGATTTTGGAGGAACTGGAGGAACTGTGATGGGGTACCCGGAAGAATTTGTTGAGATCTACACCCGGGACATCCACCGTGCGGGCAGCGAAAAGCTGCTGGAATGGCTTAAAACCACCGATTTTTTCCGCGCGCCGGCCTCCACCCGGTTCCACGGAGCCTGCGAGCAGGGCCTTGTGATGCACAGCCTGAACGTGCACCGCGCCATGACCCGCTATTTTTTGGAGGAGGGCGACAACCCCGAGAGTTTTGCCATCTGCGCGCTGCTGCACGATCTGTGCAAGGCAAACTTTTATAAGCCCGGCACCCGCAATGTAAAAAACGAGGCCACCGGGCAGTGGGAAAAGGTGCCCACCTTTACAGTGGAGGACGCCTTCCCCTATGGGCATGGGGAAAAGAGCGTTTTTTTGATCGAGCGCTTTATGAAGCTGAAAACCAGCGAGGCGGTGGCGATCCGCTGGCACATGGGCGGGTTTGACGACGCCGCCCGCGGGGGCAGCTTTGCAGTGAGCCAGGCCTACGACCAATACCCCCTGGCCGTAAAGCTGCACATGGCGGACCTTGCTGCTACCTACCTGATGGAAAAGGGCACCAGCAAGGCAAACAAGCGCTGAAATCAAGGCAAAAGACAATAAATTTTGGCGGCGCAGGGGCAAAAACCCCCGCGCCGCCTTATTTTACTTCTTTTTATAAAGCAGCCTGCCCAAAATATTGCCCACAAGCACAAACACGGCGTAGGCCGGCGCATACACCCAGGCGGTGGCGTTGTAAAAAAGAAAGATGCTTGGGATAAACAGCACCAGCGCCGCCAACGGCAAAAGAAGGCTGAAACCCCTGCGCATGCCAAAAACAAGCGCGGCGATCAGGGCGATGAGCGGCATCACGCAGAGCATCAGCAGCATGGCCGCCCCGGTATCCCGCATCAGGCAGGGCAGCAGGTAAAAATCCAGCCCCAGCACAAGCAGGCAGGGCAGCATTGCAAGCAGCTTCTCTTTCATGGCGCATCCTCCAAAATAAAAAGCTCCTCCACGCTCGTGCCCAAAAAGCGGGCCAGCCGCATGGCAAGATCAAGGGTGGGGTCGTACTTGTCGTTCTCGGCCGCGATGATGGTCTGCCGCGTGACTCCCAATGCCGCGGCAAGGTCCTCCTGCCGGTATCCCTTTTGCCTGCGCAGCGCCTTGATCTGGTTTTTCATTGCGGTACACCCATCAGCAAAAACGCCGCGCCCAATGTGGCAAGGGCCGCCGCCGCAGTGCAGGCAAGGAACACCAACTGCAAAAGCGGGCCGCTCTCGCAGGAATCCTCGTCGTCTTTTACCGCGCCGCGCAAAAGGGCCAGGCGCGAAAACTCCTGCACCAGCACCGCCCCGGCCAGCAGCCCGCAGGGCAGCAGGTCCAGGGGAGTATGGTACAAACAGGCCCTGCCAGCCTCGCATAAGGCCCAGGCCAGCAGCGCGGCCAGCAAAAAGAAATAGGCGTTGCGGCGCGCCTTTGCCAGGATCGCGCACCCCATCTCATCCGGGCGGCCAAAGCCCGCCGCCGCGCTGCGTTTTTTCATTGCTGCCGCCCTCCAGATGTCAAAAATGTAAATCATTCTTTACATTTATACTACCATCGCCCGGGATAAATGTCAAGAAGTTTTTACTTTTTCCAAAAAGAAGCACATTTTAAGCGCACAGCGGCATACAAAAAACACACCCTCATAGGGTGTGCAAAAGGGGCGCGCGCCGGGTA
>CAJTVI010000091.1 GCA_910579545.1 uncultured Oscillospiraceae bacterium
CGGCGGCGCGCCCTGCCGCCCCGGCGGCGGTGGAGCTCGAGGAGCCCGACACCCCGCTGGCCGGCCCGTCGGCCAGCCCGGCCCCCTCGGCCAGCTCCGCGCCCAGCGCCACCCCGGCCCCCGGCGTTGAGGACCTTGGCGAGGAGGACACCCCCCTTGCCGGCCCGGCCGGTTCGTCCTGGGCGCTGATCAACCTGCTGCTTGCGCTGGCTACCCTCGCAGGCGGCGCGCTGGCCCTGGCCGGCGCCTTTGGCAGGCGGGGCAGCATGCGCGCGGTAAGCGCGGTGCCCGCCCTGGGCGCGGTGATCGCCTTCCTGCTCACCGAGCGGCTGGGCAGCCCGATGGTGCTTACCGACCGCTGGACCCTGCTGATGGCGGCCATCGCGCTGGCGCAGCTGGCGGTCTGCCTGGTGGCCCGCAGGCAAAACCAGGATACCGACGCCGCGGCGTAAGCTGCACGCCGGGCTAAAAAACCGCGTTAAGGCAAACCTATGCGCCCCGGGAGAGCCCCCAAAGGCCCTCCCGGGGCTTTTGCGCCCCGCGCCCAAACGGTTTTGCGGCGGCGCGCTTTTTGCGCGCTGCTGGCCGTGGCGCTGGGGATGGGCTATAAGCAGGCGGGGCGCGAGTCGGCGCGCTTTTTGCGCGGGCGGGCGTTTTTTACAAGCGGGCAGCGCGGCCCGCGTCTGCCGTTTTTTACAAGGCCGCGCGCTCGTTTGGGAAAAGCCTCGTGCAAAACGCCCTTTTTGCGCCCTTTTCTTGACAGGCGGCGCGCCGCGACCGTACAATACAGTTTGGAGTATTGAAAAAATGTGAGGTTGGTAGGATGAAAACGCCCTTTGTGACCAAAGAACAGATGGAGGCCGTGGCCGCCCGGTATCCCACCCCGTTCCATATCTACGACGAGCGCGGCATCCGCGAAAACGCGCGCCGGCTGCATGCGGCGTTCAGCTGGAACCCCGGCTACCGGGAGTACTTTGCGGTCAAGGCCACCCCCACCCCGGCCATCCTGCGGCTGCTCAGGGAAGAGGGCTGCGGCTGCGACTGCTCCTCCCTCACCGAGCTGCTCATGTCCGAGCGGTGCGGCGTGACCGGCGAGGGGATCATGTTCTCCTCCAACGAGACCCCGGTCGAGGAGTTCCAGCTGGCCGACCGGCTGGGCGCCATCATCAACTTAGACGACATCACCATGGTGGACTTTCTCGAAAAGGCCATCGGCCGCATCCCTGAGACCATCTGCTGCCGGTATAACCCCGGCGGGGTGTTCACCCTCGGCCAGAGCCACGAGGGCTTCCAGGTCATGGACAACCCCGGCCAGGCCAAGTACGGCATGACCCGCCCCCAGATCGCCGAGGCCTTCCGCCGGCTGGCCGAAAAGGGGGCCAGGCGGTTTGGCATCCACGCCTTTCTGGCTTCCAACACCCTCTCCAACGAGTACTACCCCATCCTGGCCCGCACCCTCTTCCAGCTGGCGGTGGAGCTGCGGCGGGAAACCGGCGTTGCCGTTTCCTTTATCAACCTCTCGGGCGGCATCGGCATCCCCTACCAGCCCGAGCAGAACGAGAACAACATCGAACTGATCGGCCAGGGGGTGCGGCAGGCCTTTGAGGAAATTTTGGTGCCGGCCGGCATGGGGGATGTGGCCCTTTACACCGAGCTGGGCCGCTATATGCTGGCCCCCTACGGCCACCTCATCACCCGGGTCACCCACGAAAAGCACATCTATAAGGAGTATATCGGGGTGGACGCCTGCGCCTGCAACCTCATGCGGCCGGCCATGTACGGGGCTTACCACCACATCACGGTGCTGGGCAAGGAAAAGGCCACCCTCGACCATGTGTACGACGTGGTGGGCGCATTGTGCGAAAACAACGACAAGTTCGCGGTGGACCGCATCCTGCCCCGCATCGAGATCGGGGACCTTCTGGCCATCCACGACACCGGCGCCCACGGCCACGCCATGGGCTACAACTACAACGGCAAGCTGCGCTCGGCCGAGCTGCTGCTGAAGGAAAACGGCGAGGTGGAGCTGATCCGCCGGGCCGAAACGGTGGAGGACTACTTTGCCACCCTCGTCTGGTAAGGGCGGGGGCGCAGCAGGCACGCCTGTGTGCTGCGGCAAAACCGGTCTGGGTTCGGCCCCCCTCTGCTAAGGCCGGGGGCGGGGGAGAGTCTCGAAAGGCTTTCGGGGCAGGGGTCCTGTTGCCTTGAGAGACTGCTCCCACGCACCCGGCCGACGGACATCTCTCCCCGGTTTGGACACTCCCGGCAAAGCAGCGCGCCCGCGCCGCGGGCGGGCAAATAGTGCGGGGCGGTTTGCGCAAAGCGCCGCCCCGCACTTTTTTTGCCCCGCCGGATATGCTATGCCCGCTGGATATGCTATAATAAGGATAGATTTTGCAGAAAGGGGGCGGTGCGGATGCAGGAGGAGTGGACGCCGCAGCAATGGCCGCCGCAAAACCCGCCGCCCGCGCCGCAGCCGGATGTGCAGCCCAAACCATGGCAGGATGCACAGCCCGCGCCCCAGACGGGCCCACAGCCCGAGCCGTGGCAGGATGCACAGCCCGCGCCCCAGCCGGGCCTGCCGCCCGAACCGTGGCAAACCCCGCCCGCGCCCCAGCCGGGCCTGCCGCCCGAACCGTGGCAAACCCCGCCCGCCTTTTTGCCCTTTGGGCGGGCCTGCTCCCGGGTGGGGTGGGCGTTTGCCGTTTTGATGCTGCTGTTTACCCTGGGGCAGCTCTTGTTTGTCTGGGCCTTCCGCCGGCTTTTGCCCGGGCAGCTCAGCGTCACGCTCGAGCTCTGGCTCTGCAACGACCTTGCGCTCTACGGCCTGGGCGCGCCGGCCTGCTGGCTGCTGCTGCGCGGGCTGCCCCGGCGGCTGCCGCCGCCCTGCCGCCCCGCCCGCTATGCCCGCATGACCCTGCCCTGGGCCGGCCGGCTCTTCTGTTTGGGCGAGCTGTGCATGATCGCCGGCAGCCTTGCGGGCCAGGGCCTGATGCGGATCATCAGCTACTGGGCCGGCGCGCAGGGGGCCGGCAACCCGGTGGCCGCTGCGCTGGACGGCGCCTCGGTTTTTACCATCTTTGTCTTCTGCGTACTCGTGGCCCCGGTGGGGGAGGAACTGCTCTTCCGCGGGCTGCTCTTTCGCTGTCTGGCCCCCTTTGGGGAGCGGGCCTATATCCTCGTCAGCGCTGCGCTGTTTTCGGCCTTCCACGGCAATTTTTACCAGATCCCCGGGGCCTTTTTGGTGGGGCTGCTGCTGGCCTGGCTGCGCTGCCGCACCGGCCGGCTGCGCTGGGGCATGCTGCTGCATGCCGCCATCAACTTTTGCGGCGCGGTCATGCCCTACCTGATCGCCGCCAGCGACACCCTGGCCGGGCTGTGGGTGCTGGCCCTTCTGGGCTTTTGCATCGCGGGGGGCGTCTACCTCTTCCGCATGCGGCCGGCCCGGCAGCTGCGGGCCATGCCGCCTTTGCCGGGGCGGCCGGGCGCGGCGCTGCTCAACCCGGGCATGCTGGCGGCGGCGCTGCTCTCGGCCGTGCTGCTGGCCGCCAACACCCTTGGCAGCATCGGCGTTTTGCTCTAACCAACAAAGGGGGAAATAACACCCATGGAACTGCGCAACGAATACCTTTTGCAGGGCACCGAGGGCTTTGCCAAGGGGGAGCTGGAAGGGGTCACGGTGGGCAACGGCGTCCTCTCGCTCGAGGGTCCGGACGGCCTGTACCACGCCCGCGGCTTTTACACCTCGCCGGTGATGCCCTTTGTGGCCTTTGACCGGCTGATGGTCAGCTGGAACGCCGAGACCCCGCCCGGCACCCTGGTGGAAGCCCAGGTGCGGGTGCGGCAGGAGGGCGTGGTGGGCCCCTGGCGCAGCTTTGGCAGCTGGAGCCCCTTTTTGCCCCGCGCCGGCGTGTGGGACCCGCTGGGCAGGCCGGGGGTGCGGGGCGGCACGGTGCGGCTGGACGCCCCGGCCGACCAGCTGCAGCTGCGCATCCGGCTCGAAACGCAGGATGAGGCGGCCACCCCGGTGGTGCGGCTCTTGGCGGTCAGCGTGCGGCCGCTGGGCTGCCAGCCGCAGGAGGGCCGGCCCATCGAGCGGGAGCTCTACGCCCCCGCCTACGGCCTGGCCGGGCGGGACCCCGCCTTTGGCCCGGCCATGGATCTGCCGGTGGCGGCGGCCAGCCTGATGAACCACTGGGGGGCGGACATCCTGCCCGAGGAGCTGGCCCACGCCATGTACGACCGGGCGCTGGGCAGCTGCGGCAACCTGGCCTTTGGGGCGGCGGCGGTGGGCAGCTTTGGCTGCCGGGCCTGGGCCGCCTACCGGGACCTGGGGGGCCTGCGGGCCGAGATCCGGGCGGGCTGCCCGGCCGCGGTGCTCTTTTCCGGCGCGCCCACCCCGCAGCAGGCGGCCCAGGGCGGGCTGCCGCTGGCCGAGGGGCTTGCCGCCCCCGCCGGGCAGCGGATGCTGGTGGTGCGGGGCTTTGCGGGCGAAGGGCAGGAGACCCAGGTGCTGCTCAACGACCCCGCCGACCCTGCCGACCCCGCCGTGGGGGACGAACCCCGCCGGATGCCGCTGGGCCAGTTTATGGCCGGCTGGCAGGAGGGGATCACCCTGCTGGTGCGCCGGGGCGAAAAGGGGGCCGGCGGCAGCCGGCCCCAGCGCAGCAGCTGCCAGCTGCAGGCCCTTGGGCCGCTGGGCAGCTACCGGCTGGAGCAGCAAAGCGCCCCCTGCCCGCTGCCCGCGCCCGGCGGGCCGCACCCCGCCTGCACCCTGGCCTATACCGGCGCCGAGCCGGCGGCCCACCCCACCACCGCCCACAAGCATTTTACCTTTTTGCAGCCCGGCCCCGAGGGCGAGGTGCAGCTGCCGCCCGAGGCGCTGGAGGGCGGCCCGCTCACCGTTTATGCGGTGGACTGCCAGGGCCGGATGATGGTGGCCGAGCTGGGCGGGGGCCGGTAGCCCCGGCCCGGCGGGCGTTCCAATAAGGGCTGGCGGCCGGCCGGCTTTGCCTTGCACAAAAACAAGGCCCCGGCCCGCCCGCGCAGCCCCATCCATAAAAAAAGAGGTCGATCAGCCATGAACCGGCAAGCAGACTGGCGGCGCGGCATGCGGGACGGCATGCCCATCTGCCTTGGATACATCGCGGTTTCCTTTACCTTTGGCCTGGCCGCCCGGGTGTCCGGGCTCGCGCCGCTCCAGGCGCTGGCCATGTCGGTCACGAATCTTACCAGCGCGGGCCAGTTTGCGGCGCTGGGCATCATCGCGGCGGGCGGGCCGTACCTCGAGCTGGCCGCCGCGCAGCTCATCATCAACCTGCGCTACTGCCTCATGTCCTGCGCGCTGGCCCAAAAGCTGCCCGCCGGCACCCGGTTCGCCCACCGGTTTTTTATGGCCTACGGCGTTACCGACGAGATCTTTGGGGTAGGCGTGGCCTGCGAGGGCCCGCTCTCGCCCTGGTACATGTACGGCGCCATCAGCGTGGCCATGCCGGGCTGGGCGCTGGGCACCCTCATCGGGGTGGTCTGCGGGTCGGTGCTGCCGGCCCGGATGCTCTCAGCGCTGGGGGTGGCGCTCTACGGCATGTTTTTGGCCATCATCCTGCCGCCCGCCCGCAAAAACCGGGTGCTGGCCGGGCTGGTGGCCCTCTCGATGCTGGCCAGCCTCGCCGCCTCCAAGGCCCCGCTGCTCTCGCAGCTTTCGGGCGGCGGGCGGATCATCCTGCTCACCCTGGTTTTGGGCGGGCTGGCGGCCTGGCTCTTCCCGCTGCCGGACCAGCCGGGCCCGGAACAGCCAAAGGAGGACGGCCATGCAGCTTAAGGTGTACGGATACATCCTGGTCATGGCGGGGGTCACCTACCTCATCCGGCTGCTGCCCCTCACCCTGCTCCAGCGCCCGATCAAAAACCGCTTTGTGCGGTCGTTTTTGTACTATGTGCCCTATGTTACCCTCGCGGTCATGACCTTCCCGGCCATCCTCGACGCCACCAACAGCCCCCTCTCGGCCTGGATCGGCTTTGTAACGGCCGCGGCCCTGGCGCTGGCCGGCAAGGGGCTGTTCACCGTCTCCATCCTGGCCTGCGCGGCGGTTTTCCTGGCCGAGCTGGTGCTGCTGTAGGGGGCGACAAAACCCTGCGGCCGGACGAACGGCGCAAAGAACAGCCCCCCGTGCCGGCGGCGGGGCGGCGCGTTCGCTCCGCCCATCTAAATTTTCCCGCCGCACGATGTTTCGTGCGGCAGAATGGGGGTCCAGGGGGACAGGTCCCCCTGGATCGGTCCGTATCGGCCCGGACCCGCCCAAACCGGTCCGCGCTGCATAGCCCGCCGCCCGGCGGGCCATACTGCCTCCAGACGCGGCAAAGGTCCGCCGCGACGCCCCCGCGCCCATCCGGGCCGCGCGGGCAAGCTGAAAAAAGGAGGCATAAAGCGATGAAAGCATTCGTCGATCAGGAGGGCTGCATTGCCTGCACCCTCTGCGTCAGTATCTGCCCGGAGGTGTTCGGCATGAGCCCCGAGGGCAAGAGCCAGGTCATTGCCGACCCCATCCCGCCGGACAGCATCGAACAGGCCCGCGAGGCCGCCGGCAGCTGCCCGGTGTCGGTCATCAACATCACCGACTGAGGCCGGGCCCCGGGCCGCGCATCCCGTCTTTCGGGCCGGCGCGTCCCGCAAAAGCAAAAACCGCCGCCCGCGCAAGGCAAAGCCCTGCGCGGGCGGCGGCCGTTTGTCCGCCGCTCAGTTGAAGAAGGGGGTCAGGCCCAGCACGCCGGAATCGTTGCAGTCGATCACATAGGTGTTGCTGGTGATGTACTTTTCCCAGGATTCCGGGCTGAGGTACCGGATGCAGCCGGAGGGGCCCATGTAGTCCATCAGCTTTTCCATGCCGGCCTTGAAGATGTCCCGGTTGTTGGAGCCGGACGAAAGGCTGGTGGTCTCGATCAGCAGGTACTGGCCGGTGCCGCGGGTGTCCTTGCCGCGGCCGTTCCACACCTCCACCGCCACCTGGGCGTGTCCCGGAGGAAAGACCAAAAACGCGTGCATCCCGGCGCTCTGCAGGGCGCTGGCCACGGTCAGCGAGGTCTCGATGCACAGCCCGCTGCGCTGGGCCAGCACGTTCTCGGGGAAGAGGATGTGCTGGTTGCTGCCGCTGATCGAGAAGGTGTCCATGTTGTACCGCACCCCGCTCTCGTACAGCGCCCGCATCACGCCCGCGGCCTGTAAATAGGTGCCCACATAGTTGTTCTCCCACCGGTTGCCCTGGTAGCCCACAAAGGACTCCATCTGCCCGTCGGTGATGGCCGAGATCTCTTCAATGGCCTGCCGCTTGAGCCGGGCAATGGCCTCGGATTCCGGGGTCAAAAAGCAGAGGATGTTGTCCTTGGTCACCACCCCGTATTCGTCCGAGTACCATTCAAAATCGTACCGGCTTTTCAGGGTCACCGGGAAGGACCGCGCCTCCAGCAGGGTGCCGTCCATCTCCGAAACGGTCAGCTTGATCTGGGCGTTCTTGGCCGAGTTGAGGTTCAAATCGCCGGTCAGCGCCGGGGGCCGGATGTAGATCTCGGTGTAGGCGGCGTCCACCGTAAAGGTCTGCCGGTAGCTTTGGGTAAAGCCGGGGATCTCGGCCTCCACCAAAATGCGGTGGGTGCCGCTGGCGCAGCCCACCTTGAGCACCAAAAAGGCGTCGTAGGAGTTGTACAGCGAGGGGTAGATCGTTTCCACCGCGTCAAACTGCATCCGAAGCCTGCCGGGGCGCACATACTGGAAGATATACCCCTCGCGCTCCTCCTCGTCCAGTTCCAGGTAGGTGTGCATTTCCTTGGCAAGGGAAGCGGCAAGGCCGGTCTGCCACTGGATGTGGGCCATCTCCCCATCAAGGCAGGTCACAAACTCGTCAAACTGGCTCTCGTCCAGGGTCGAAAAGCGGTTGAGCATGTTCTGGGCCGAGGCGTACCGCAGATGGTCGTTGTAGGCGCTGGCCAGGTAAAACTTGTAGTTGATGCTCTCGTGCAGTTCAAGGTTCTCGCCGTACTGGATCCAGCGGGTCCGCAAACAGGGCGGGCAGGAATCGATCGCCTTATAGGCCGCCCACGCCCCCTCGTACCACTCGGTCAGGGCGTTGTAATATTCCTTGGCGTCCGGGTGGTCCCCGGCGGCGGGGCGCTGGTCCAGCCAGGTTTCGCAAAAGGCAAGGTAGTCGGCAAAAAAGGTCCACACCTCGCTGTTGGCGGCGTAGGCGTCGCACAGCATGGCAAAGTACTCATTCCGGGCGCTTTTCAGGTTGCCGTCCAGGCCCTCCAGCGCGTCCGCCTGGGCCTTCAGCCCCTCAAGCGAGCGCACAAACTCCTCCAGCAATCCGGCGCGGATGGTAAACTTTTTTACCCCGTCATCCAAAACCTTGTCCACCGAGTCCAACTCCCGCTGGGTCTGGGCAAGCAGATCCGAGGCCTGGTCGATGCAGGCCAGCAGTTCGGCGGCGTCGTTTGGGTCCACCGGCCCCACGTCCGGCTCGCTGCTGCTGGCCGGCGCGCTGGCCGCCGCGCTGGCCGCGCTGCCGGGCGTGCCCGCGCAGC
>CAJTVI010000092.1 GCA_910579545.1 uncultured Oscillospiraceae bacterium
TGGCGTAGGCCTCGTCGAAGGTCAGTTCACCGAAGGGCTCCAGCAGGGCGCCCAGGGGGCCTACGTCCAGGGCGACGTATCTATCCGGGCCGGCGGCCCGGCGGTACTGGTGGCCGAGGGGGGCAACCTGACCGAGCCGGCCCGCATCCTGGCCCGCACCGGCCTTGGCCGGGACGCCTGCCTTGCGCACCTGCACATGCAAACCGCCCCCACCCCCTTTTTGCAGCGGGCCTGGGGCGGGGTGCTGGGCATCAGCGGGTTTGTGCTGGAGCGCTGGCAGGACGGGGGCTTGCCCTGCGCAAAGCATCTGGTGTATAATTGTGTGGATTTGGCGCGCTTTTGCCCCGCGCCCGCCGCGCCCGAAGAAAGCCGGGCCGCGGTGCGGGCCGGCCTTGGGTTTGCGGAGGGGGATTTTGTGATCCTGTTCTGCGGGCGCATCTGCCCCGAAAAAGGGGTGCACAGGCTTTTGCGGGCCATGCCCCTTTTGCCGGAGGCCTTTAAGCTGCTGATCGTGGGCAGCCCCTTTTTTGCGGCGGAGGACACCTCCCCCTTTTTTGAGCAGCTGAAACGCCTGGCCGCCCCGCTTACCGCCAGCGGCCGGGTGCGGTTTACCGGCTTTGTGCCAAACCGCCGGCTGCCGGAATACTACCGCGCGGCCGACGCCGCCTGCCTGCCCGCCGAGTGGGACGAGCCGGCCGGCATCACCGCCATTGAGGCGATGGCCTGCGGCTGCCCGGTGGTGGCCACCCGCTCGGGCGGCATGCCGGAATACCTGGCCGGCAGCGGCGCGGTGCTGCTGGAGCGGGACGAGCTGATCACCGACGACGGCCGCACCCAGCCCCTGCCGGGCCTGCCGCCGCTGGAGGGGCAGATCGCCGCGGCGCTGGCCGCCCTGGCCGCCGACCCGGCCCGCCGGGCCGAAATGTCCGCTTTGGGCGTGCAGCGCGCCCAGGATTTTGGCCGCGAGGGCTACTACCGGCAGTTCTGCCGCGCGGTGGGGGCCGGGGGCTGAGCGGCCGCCCCCAGCTGGCAAGGGGCAAGAAAGTGCGTTTGCAATATGGGCAACCGATCCCCTGATATCCTGTGTCCGCCTCAGCTTTACACGCGAAAGGGGGGCTCTCATGCCTGCTTCTCCACTTGTAAGCATTGCCGTACCCATCTACCGCACCGAGCCGTATCTTGACGGCTGTATCGCCTCGATCGCCGCGCAGACCTTTGCCAATTTTGAATGCTTTTTGGTGGACGACGGCAGCCCGGACGGCTGCGGGGCCATCTGCGACGCATGGGCCGCAAAGGACAGCCGGTTTACCGTCATCCACAAGGAAAACGGCGGCCAGGCCAGCTGCTGGCGGCTGGCCATCCAGCGCGCGCAGGGCCGCTGGCTTTTATTTGTGGACAGCGACGACGCCCTCGCCCCCTGCGCCCTTGAAGCCATCCTGGCCCAGCAGGCCCGCACCCCCCATTCGATGGTGCTCTGGCGCTGGACAAGCGATGCGGCGGCGCTGCCCGCACGGCTTGAAGCACCCTCTGTGACCCATCTTGCCCAGCCCGACCTTGGCCGGATGTATCTGGAGGATCTGCTCTATTACGGCTGGGGGCGGCTGTTTGATCTGGAGCTTATGCGCCGCAGCGGCGTTTTGCCCCGCCTTGGCATGACCTATGCCGCCGATATGCTCTTTTGCATCGACTATGCCCGCACCTGCCTTGCATCCGGCGCTTATGAGGATTTTGCCCTGCTTGAGGCCCCGCTTTATTTTTACCGCACCGACAATACCTCCAGCGTTACCGCCCGGCTGCAGCCCTGCTACTGCGCCGACGAACTGCAGGCCACCGGTTACCTGCTGGATCTTTGGGCCGGCCAGCCCGGCATCCCGCAAGAGGACCGCCAGCTCTGCCTTTTGCACCGGCTGCGCACGATGGCCGAGGGGGTAGGGTATGTGCTGGCACAGGAGGAGGGCGCGCCGGCCGCCCGGCGGCAAAAGGCGCAAAAGGTTTTGCAAAACGAGGCCTTCCAGCGGCTGCTGGCCGAGTGCGCAGCCCAAAAGCTTTACAGCCCCCACGCCTTTTGGCTGCGGCGGGGGATGGTAAGGCCCTCGGGCTTTTTATACCGGCTCAAAACCGGCCATCCCCGCTGGTACCACCGGTTTTACTGGGCCGGCTACTGGCTGCACACCGCCCTGACCGGCCAAAAAAGCCCGCTGCTTTTTTAATGTTAAGGAGGCCCCTATGAAGCCTGCGCCGCTTGTGACCGTGGTGGTCCCGGTGTACAACCAAAAAAGCTACCTGCCCCGCTGCTTTGACTGCCTGCTGGCCCAGACCCTGCCGCACTGGCAGGCCGTTTTGGTGGACGACGGCAGCACCGACGGCAGCGGTGAGGTGTGCGATGCATACGCCGCGCGCGATGCCCGCTTTACCGTGATCCACAAGCCCAACGGCGGGGTCTGCTCGGCCCGCAACGCCGGCATGCGGGCGGCCGAGGGCGAGTACATCACCCTGCTGGACCAGGACGACCTGCTCTCGCCGCTGGCGCTCGAGCTTGCCCTTAAAGCCCAAGCCGCCCGGCCGGATGCCTGGGTGATGTTTTGCCACGCCGAAACCTTGCAGGAGCTTGCAGCCGCGCCCAGCGGCGCTCTGCCCGCCCAGTACCTGCCGCCGGACGCCGGCAGGCTCTATACCGACGCCCCCTTTGACCCGCCCTGGTGCAAGCTCTACTCGGCGGAATTTTTGCGCAAGACCGGGCTTGCCTTTGACGAGACGGTGCGGGACGGCTACGAGGACCGGCCCTTTGTGCAGGCCTACCTGCGCGAATTCTGGGCGCAGGACCCGGCCGCGCCGGTGCTGCTTTTGCCCGAGGCGCTGTATTACTGGGAGCAGGAGAACCCCGGCAGCGTAAGCAAGCGGTGGGATAAGCCCCTGACCTGGGCGCAGATCCATATGTTCGACGATTTTTTGCGGGACTGCACCGAGCGCTACGGCGTACCGCAAAAGGACCTTGTGCCCTTTTGCGGCGAGGCCGCCAACATCCTGGCCTTTGGCATCACCTGCCTCGACGCCGCCGGGCGCAGAACCATCCTGAAGGAATACTACGCCAGTGATGCCTACCGGCGGCTGGTGGCCTATTTTAAAGCGGTAAAGCATTACAACGTCTTCTACCTGCCCCTCAAGTACAAGCAGACCTGGCTTTTGCGGCGGCTTACATACAGCCGCCTGGGCGCAAAAAAGCTGTACTGGAAATGCTATTGGCTGGGCTGGTACCTCCTGGGGGCCAGCTGGGAGCGGTAACCGCCGGCGCAAAGGCGGGCCGGCCGCGTGGGAGCAGTCTCTCAAGGCAACAGGACCCCTGCCCCGAAAGCCTTTCGAGACTCTCCCCCGCCCCCGGCCGGCCGCGTGGGTGCAGTCTCTCGAGGCAACAGGACCCCTGCCCCGAAAGCCTTTCGAGACTCTCCCCCGCCCCCGGCCGCGATCTGATTTTGTAAGGAGCAACGCCATGCCAAACAAAACCGAATCCCAATGGACCACCGTGATCCGGCCCAAAACCGGCTGGTTCGACCTGGACCTGCGGGAGCTTGTCCAGTACCGGGACCTTGTGGTCATGTTTGTAAAGCGCAACTTTGTGGTGTTTTATAAGCAGACCATCTTGGGCCCGCTCTGGATCCTGCTCAACCCCCTCATCACCACCGTGATCTTCAACGTGATCTTTGGGGGCATCGCCAAGATCCCCACCGACGGGGTGCCCAGCTTTTTGTTTTACATGGCGGGCAACACCCTCTGGACCCTCTTTGCCAGCTGCATCAACAACACCGCCAACACCTTTGTGGCCAACGCCGGGGTGCTGGGCAAGGTGTACTTCCCCCGGCTGACCATCCCGGTGTCCCAGGTGCTCACGGCGCTGCTCAATTTTGGCATCCAGCTGGTCATGTTCCTCTGCTTTTGGGTGTACTTTGCGGTGCAGGGCGAGGTGCGCTTTACCCTCTGGGCGCTGGCGCTGCCGCTGCTCTTTTGCCAGGTGGCGCTGCTGGGGCTGGGGGTGGGCATCATCGTGTCCAGCCTCACCACCAAATACCGCGACCTTGCCATCGCGGTCACCTTTGGGGTGCAGCTGTGGATGTACGCCACCCCGGTGGTCTACTCGATGAATACCCTGGGCAACCAGCCAAAGCTTGCCTTTATCGTGCGGCTCAACCCCATGACCGCCCCGGTGGAGCTGTTTCGCATGGCGACCCTTGGGGTGGGCACCTTTACGGCGGGGCAGCTCCTCTACAGCGCGGCGTGCACCCTGGTGCTGCTCACGATCGGGGTGGTGCTGTTCAGCCGGATCGAAAAAACCTTTATGGACACGGTATAACGCGGAAAGGGGCCAGGGCCATGCCAGAAACGAACCAAAACGCCGCCCCCGCGCGGGAGCCGGTGATCGAGATCCGGGGGCTGAAAAAAAGGTACCGCTTGGGGCAGATCGGCGGCGGCACCCTCACGGCCGACCTGCAAAGCTGGTGGGCCCGGGTGCGCGGCAAGGAGGATCCCAACCTTAAAATCGGCACCGACACCCGCCTGTTCGGCACCAGCTTTATGGCGCTGAACGGGGTGGACCTGACCGTTTACCAGGGCGAGGCGCTGGGCATCATCGGGCGCAACGGGGCGGGCAAATCCACCCTGCTCAAGCTGCTGAGCCGCATCACCGCCCCCACCGAGGGGGAGATCCGGCTCAAGGGCCGGGTGGCCAGCATGCTGGAGGTGGGCACCGGGTTCAACCAGGAGATGACCGGCCGCGAAAACATCTACATGAACGGCGCCATTTTAGGCATGACCAAGGCCGAGGTGGACGCAAAGCTCGAGGAAATCATCGAGTTTTCCGAGTGCGGCGAGTTTATCGACACCCCGGTCAAGCGGTATTCCAGCGGGATGTTTGTAAAGCTGGCCTTTGCGGTGGCCGCCCATCTCGACTCCGAGATCATGGTGATGGACGAGGTGCTGGCGGTGGGGGACATGAAGTTCCAGCAAAAGTGCCTTTCCAAGATGAGCGACGCGGCCGGCCAGGAGGGCCGCACGGTGCTGTATGTAAGCCACAACATGAGCACCATCCGCCAGCTCTGCACCCGCTGCATCGTGCTGGACAAGGGCCGGGTGGTGTTTGACGGGGATGTGGAAAAGGCCATTGCCATTTATATGGACACCACCGACGTCAACGTGGCCCGGTACGACCTGCGGGCGGTGGGCCGGCAGACCCCCAGCGCCGGCAAGCGGCTGCTGCTCAGCGAGCTTGTGTTTGCGGGCAAGGAGAGCAGCGTGTTTGACACCGCCGAGCCGATGCGCATCGCCATCCGGTATACCGTGCAGGAGCCGTTTTCCGGCGTGCACCTCAAGATGAACCTGCACTACCGGGACGGCACCCCGGTGGGCATCACCCACCCCATCGACCTCGGCCCGGCCGAGCCGGGGCGGGAGTACGCCCGCACCCTTGTGTTCGACCCGTCCCTCTTGGGCGAGGGGCAGTATTTCTTCTACCTCGACATCTTCGAGGGGGTGCTGGGCCAGGCGGTCTGCCTGGACAAGCCCAGCGTCGAGTTCCAGTTTGAGGTGGCCAACACCGACCTCTCGATCCCGGAGTGGGCCAGCGGCTGGGGCCGCATCCACTTCCCCCCGCCGGCGGTGGAGCCCTGAGGGGCTTTGCCACCATTCTGCCGCGAAAGGAGCCATGCCGTAATGAATCCCGTTGTAAGTATTGTTGTGCCGGTCTATAATGTGCCGGATTACCTCCCCCGCTGCTTTGACGCGATCCTTGCCCAGACCTTCCCCGACTGGGAAGCGATCCTTGTGGATGACGGCTCCACCGTAAATGCCTGCGCGCGCATCTGTGACGAGTACGCCGCCCGCGACGCCCGTTTCCGGGTGATCCACAAGGAAAACGGCGGGGTCTGTTCCGCCCGCAATGCCGGCCTTAAAGCCGCCCGCGGCCAGTATGTAGCCTTTTGCGACCAGGACGACTACTACTCCCCCTGGCTGCTGGAAAGCGCGCTTTCGGTGCAGCGGTCCGCCCCCGACGCCCTGGTGATCTGGCCGACCACCTCAGACGCGGCCCAGCTCCCAAATGCCGCTTTCCCAAATGGTGCGGGGCATTGTACCTTTTATCAAAAGAACCAGCTGGACGCCGTTTATATGCGGATGGTGTTCGCCCCCATCTGGAACAAGCTGCTGCGCAGGGATCTCCTCTGCGGCCTGGGCCCGGTCGCGGAGGAGCCGGCGGCGTCCCAATGTGAAGGAGCATCCCCGCCGGACGGCAGGCTGCTCCTGTTTGACGAGGCCAATCACATCGGCACCGAGGATCTGCCCTTTGCGCTGGAATACGCGACCCGCTTTTTTGCCCATTGCCCGCAGGGCCGCTTTTGCCTGATCGAGGACTACTTCCCGCATTTTTACGAGGGCAAGAACGAAAAGAGCGTCAGCAAAAGCGCGCGGCACTTTGCGCATTACTGTGAGCAGACCCTGGAGCGGGACGGCCCGCTGACCCGCCGGATGGAAGGCTTTTTTGGCTGCACGCCGGACGGCATGGCGCCGGTTTACCAATTTTACCTGCATTGCCTGTGCTATGGCCTTTCCCTGCTGCCGGAGTTTGACGCTGTTTCCCGTTCCGGCCAGATCCTGCGGGATCCGGAATTTCAGCGCGTCCTTTGCTGGCTGGGGCAGCACAAGGTTTATTCACCCTTTTACCTGCCCCTGCGCTGGCACATGGCCGCCCTGGTGCGGCTGATCTTCCGGCTGGAACAGTCCGGCTCGGGCTGGTACTGGAAGTTCTACTGGCTGGGGTACTACCTGCTGGGAGGGAACTGGAAGCGCTGACCCGTTTTTGTCCCGCCCCTGCCGGCAGGGGCGCGGGACAGCGCAAGGCCCCCGCCGCATGCCGCGGCCTGCGTCAAAAGCACTATGTCCTTTTGCCTGCCCTCTGATTTGCCATACTGGATCAAGGAGCGCCATATGCCCTCAAAACCCGACCTTTTTGTCTGCCACACCGCCTACCAGACCTTTATCAGCTGCATCCGGGCCATGCGCGCCGCCCAAAAGCCGGACATCGTGTTGGCAAGCGGGGTGCTGCCGGGGGCCGGCGCGCTGGCGGCGCGGCTGGAGCGCAGCGGCCTGTTTGGCCGGGTGCTTGCTTTCAACGAACAGCAGAGCCATTCGCCCCTTTACAAAAACCCAGTGCTGGTGCTGCTGCTCCAGCACCCGATGCACCGGCGGCACATCGAAAAATACGGCCATTTCCGGCTGGATTTTGCCCGCTACGGCCGGGTGTATTTTTACAACGACTGGAACGAGCTGTGCCGCTACGCGCAGGACTGCCATGCCCCTTACATCCTCTGCGAGGACGCCTTTTCGGGCCACACCCTCCCAAACCACCCCTGGCGGGACCGGCAGGCCGCCCGGCCCTTTTACCGGCTGCGGCGGGCGCTGGGCTATGGCTACCTGTACTGGGGCGGGTACAAGCGCACCGTGGGCATCGAGACCGAGGACCTGGCCCGCACCGGGCCCTGGGCCGAGCATTTTATCCCAGACAGCAAGGCCGCCCTGTTTGCCAGCCTTACGCCGGCCGAAAAGCAGCGCCTTACCGCCATTTTTGTGGCAACACCGCTGCCCGCCGCCGCCCCAAAGCCCTTTTTGCTGCTCACCCGCCCCTACGCCGCCGACGGGCTTGTGCCGGACATCGACGCCCAGCTGGCGATCTTCCGGCGGGTGCTGGCGGGGTACGCCGCGGGGTACACGGTGTTCATCAAGCCCCACCCGCGGGACGAGGCGGACTACGCTGCGGCCTTCCCGGATGCGGTGGTGCTGGACAAAACCATGCCCAGCGAGGTGCTGAACGTCGCCTTCCCCTTCCGGTTTGCGCGGGCGGTCACGGTGGGTTCGAGCGCCCTCAACACCCTGACCTGCGCCGACGAAAAGCTGCTTTTGCCCGAGAGCGACTACATCAGCGAGGAGGCCCAGGCCGACTACTGCCGCCGGCAGAGCTTTTAGCGGGGTACCCAGCGGACGGCATGGGGCCAGTTTGATATCACTTTCGTCGGCAGCGGCCCGCATATCTCAAACGCGGCAAGGCCCGCCGCGCGCCGCAAGTTTTTCTTAAAAAGCGACGTTCCATCTACTTTTCTTAGCATGGTGGTTTGTCAAGTGAAGTGCAACACTTCAGCGGGAGTTTTCCAATCGAGGCAT
>CAJTVI010000093.1 GCA_910579545.1 uncultured Oscillospiraceae bacterium
TATGCCGACAAGGCGTTTGACAAGGTAAACGACAAGTGGATCGTGCCGATGCTGCGCAACATCCGCGGCGCGGACGCGGTGGTCTGCTTTGTGAGCCAGAGCTACATTGAAAGCTACGCCTGTTTTTTGGAGCTGCTGACCGCCGTAAACAACAAAAAGCAGGTGGTGTTTGTCTCGCTGGAGCAGCAGCTGACCCTGGGCGACACCACCGACCAGCCGAATGTGGAGCGGGGGGTCAAAAACGAGATCCTGAACCAGGGCGCCAACATCGCCACCAACACCAACAACACCTCCAACGACCTGATGCGGGCGATGAAATCGGCCTACACCAGCATCTCGACCCTGCTGGAGCAGGACGCGCTGTCCAAATATGATATTTCGGACGCCTTTATCAACTTTTTCCGGGATGCGTCGGTCAACCGCAAGACGATCAACGACCTGAACGCGGTGCGGCGCACGATCGACTCGATCAGCAGCCGGGTGTTTGACCCCTCGCTGATCGTCCAGCCCGAGCCCGCACCGGCCCCCCTGCCTGAGCCGGCCGCTGCCCCTGCCCCGGCGGAGCAGGATATCCCCGCACAGGATGCCCCTGCGCAGCAGGACGCCCCCGCGGCGGAAGCAGCGGCGGAAACGGTCCCTCATGCGGCGGCAGACGAGGGCCTGCCCGGCGGCGCAGCGCCGGATGCAGCGCCGGAAGGCCAACAGCCCGCGGACGCGCCGGAGCAAAGCCCGCAGCAGCCCGCGCCTTTGCCGCCCGCGCCGGAACCGGTGCAGGAGCCCGCGCCGGCACAGGCCCCGGCACAGCCCGCGGGCGGCGCGGCGGTGCTTACGGCCGAGCGCCCCGCCGCTTATGCCATCCAGCCCGCCAAAAAGCCGCTGAACAAAAAGGTGATCATTGGGGCGGCGGCCGCGGCGGTGGTGGTGATCGCGCTGGCGGTGCTGCTGCTGATGGGCGGCACCAAAAACGTGACCGATGAGCCCTATACCCGCCCCGACGGCGTGACAGTGCTTTATACTGGCGAATGGAAAGGCGGCGAGCCCAACGGGCACGGCAGCTTTACGCAGGAGAGCGGAGCGGTGATCGAGGGTGACTGGGCCGATGGCCTCAACGGCAGCGGCACCTATACCCACCCGGATGGCAGCATATACGAGGGTGAGTTCCGGGACGGCCGGCCGAACGGTACCGGCACCAGCAACTATGCCAGCGGCAATGTGTACGAGGGCGAATGGAAGGACGGCTTCCCAGATGGTACCGGCACCATGACCTATGCCGACGGCAATGTGTACGAGGGCGAATGGAAGGAGGGCAAGAAGGACGGCACCGGCACCCAGACCTGGACCAATGGCGATGTGTACAAAGGCGAATGGAAGGATGACAAGCTGAACGGTACCGGCACCTATACCTGGGCAAACGGCGATGTGTATGAGGGCGAATATAAGGACGGTAAGAAGGACGGCACCGGCGTTCAGACCGACGCGGACGGCACGGTGCGGGACGGCACATGGAGCGCCGGCAGCTTTGTAAAGGGAGTTAAGACCCAGGCCAGCAACGGCACGGTGTTTGAGGGCAGCTGGGACGTGGGCACCGGGTACTTCTCGAGCGGCAAGTGCACCACCGAGGATGGCGTTGTCTGTGAGGGCACCTGGGATGTAACAACCGGGAAATTTGCCAAAGGCACCAAGACCTATACAGACGGCACCGTATTTGAAGGCGTATGGGATCTTGAGACAGGCAGGTTCCATACAGGGACAAAAACCCTTCCTGACGGCATCGTGCTGGAGGGCGAATGGAACATAGACCCCAGCTATGAAACCAGTTGGTTCATTCAGGGCCGCAAGACCTGGCCCAACGGCGATTACCGCGACGGCAGCTGGGATCCCGAAACCGGCGACTTTATCGGCGGCACCGCGCGCGCAACCCAGGACGACGGCCGGGTGTACGAGGGCGAATGGTCAAACGGCACGGCCAACGGCCGCGGCAAGATGACCCACACCGACGGCACCGTTGTGACCGGCGTTTGGAAGGACGGCAAGATGGTGGAAAATGACGCGGACAAGGAGGATAAAGAGGACGCCTGAAAGCGGCAGTGAGATAAGAAAACAAAGACTCCGAAAATTCGATCCACCGAGCAGTAGGCCGCAGCTGCGCGCGCTATGAGGCGGGGCCTTTGGCCCCGAAATACAAAAAACAGGGAGTTTATCCTTAAACGGTAACCCCCCGCGCCCAGAGCCTTTTTGGCTCTGGGCGCGGGGGGTCCTTTTATGCTTTTTGCGGGCGGCGGGCTGGGCGGCGGAGCCGCCCTTTTTGCTTTTGCCGCCGCTGCGCCGCCCCTTACAGGATGATGCAGATCAGCCCCGAGCAGCCCTCGTTGATCACCCGCTCCAGGGTTTCCTGCAGGCGGGCGCGGGCCTCCTGCGGCATGTGCAGAAGCTTATTTTGCAGCCCCTCGTTGACCAGCTCGTGCAGGCTTTTGCCAAAGATGTTGGACTCCCAGATCTTGATGGGGTCCTGCTCAAAGTCCTGCAAAAGGCTGACCACCAATTCCTCCGACTGGCGCTCGGAGCCCACGATGGGGGAAATTTCGGTGTTGATGGTGGCCTTGAGCAGGTGGATGGAGGGGGCGCTGGCCCGCAGCCGCACCCCATACCGGCCGCCCTGCCGCACGATCTCGGGCTCCTCCAAATGCAGTTCGCCAATGGTGGGCATCACAATGCCGTAGCCGGTGGCCTCCACCTGCTCCAGCGCGCCGCGGATCTTTTCGTACTCCCGCTTTGCCTTGGCAAGCCCGATGATGCAGGGCATCAGGCTGGCCTCGTCGCAGATTTCCAGCCCGGTGGTCTCGCCCAGCACCTTGTAAAAGATGTCCGGCTGCAGCTCCAGCTCCATGCGCACCCGGCCGGTGGCCAGCTCCAGCGCCTGCACCCGCGAGGCCTTGAGGTATTCGCACTCGAGCGCCGCCGCGCCGCGGGCCACGTCCTTCATCTGGGTCACGCCGGCCGCAAAGGCCTGCACCGCGCCGTAAACGGCCTCCTGCAGCCAGTGGCCGGCATCCAGCATGGTGATCCAGCGGGGCATGGCAAAGGCGATCTCCTTGACCCCAAACTCGTACAGCACCCCCTGCAAAATGCGGTCCATCCCCTCGGCGTCCAGGTCCACGCAGCTTACCGGCAGCACGGTGTGGCCGTATTTTTCCTCCAGCGCGGCGGCAAGTTCCAGGCTTTCAGGCGCGGCGGGGGCCACGCAGTTCAGCAGAATCACAAAGGGCTTATGGATCTCCTCCAGTTCGGCCACCACCCGCTCCTCGGCCGGCTCGTACTGGGCGCGGGGGATGTCGCTGATGCTGCCGTCGGTGGTAATGACCAGGCCGATGGTGGAGTGGTCCCGGATGACCTTGCGGGTGCCGGTTTCGGCCGCCAGGTCAAAGGGCACCTCCTCCTCAAACCAGGGGCTTTTGACCATGCGGGGGTGGTCGTCCTCCTCGTGGCCCATGGCCCCCTCCACCATGTAGCCCACGCAGTCGATCAGGCGGGTCTTAAAGCTGCCGCCCCCCTCCAGTTCCACCGTGATGGCGGTTTCGGGGATGAACTTGGGCTCGGTGGTCATGATGGTGCGGCCGGCGGCCGACTGGGGCAGCTCGTCCTTGGCCCGGGCCTTTACGGCGGGGCTGGCGATCTGGGGCAGCACCATCTGCTCCATAAACTTTTTGATAAAGGTGCTTTTGCCGCTGCGCACCGGCCCCACCACGCCGATGTAGATGTCCCCGCCGGTGCGGGAGGCAATGTCTTTATACAGCTTGCTGGTATCCATGCGTTTCCCTCCTCCCTTTCAGGCGTTCATCGGCACAAGCAGCCGGGCGTTTTGGTCAAGTTCCGGGCTTTCCAGCTGGTTTGCCGCCAGCATGCCCCCGGGCGAAACATGGTAGCGCTTGGCAATGTCAAACACGTTTTCGCCGGCGGCGGCGTAGTAGATGCGCAGGGCCACGGCCGGGTCCTCGGGCTGGTGGGGCTGCTCGCAGGCCATCGAGTCCACCACCGTTTCCTTCTGCCGTTCCATCACAAGGCCGCACACCCGGATGCCCACCGTGGCGGCCATCTCGCCGCCGTTTTTGCGGCTTTGCACCTCCAGCACGGTGGGCCAGCACTCCAGCCGGTAGTTTTCGGCCGCGCCGGGGTACTGCCCGGGCAGGGTGTACTCAAAGCTCTTGTCGTAGCAGTCGATCTCGCCCAGGCTGTTCATGCAGAACACATGGGCGGTGGCCCGGCCGCGCACCGTCAGCTGGTCGCCGGCACTTACCAGTTCCAGGGGGGCCAGGGTGGCAAAGCACTGCAAAATTTCGGCGTTTTCGTCCGGCAGCGCGCCCCCGGCCTGCCCCTCCACCGTCAGGTCCAGCTCGCCGGCCAACCGCTCCAGCTGGACGGTTTTGTAGGCCACGTCCGCCTCGTACTGGGTGGAAAAGGCGTCGCTTACCACACAGCACTCCACCGGGCGCAGCACCCGCAGGTGCAGCATGGCGGTCACCGAGAGGACGTTGGCCGCCTCGGGGCCGCTGCCCGCCAGCATGGTGCAGCCCACCGGCTCCACCATGGCAAAGCACTGGCAGTCCTCGGTGATGCCCTCCACATCCACGATCTGGTTAAAGGGCACCGCCTTTTTGAGCAGCTGGGTGTGGTAGCCGGCCTCGCTGCGGTAGAGTACCGAGGCCAGGATCTCGCCCTTGACCACCGCCTTGCCCGAGATAAGCTTGACGTCCTGCACCGTGCCCACCCCCGAGACATCCAGCACGGCCAGCGGCGGCTGCGGGAAGGCCAGTTCCTCCTCGGCGGTGATGAGTTTTTCCACGCCGGCCACCCCCCGCATGCCGCGCAGGGTCACCAGCTTTTGCTCGGCCCCCGCGCCGGACAGGGCGGTAATGACCTCCTGCTCAACGCCGCAGGCCACGCTGACCGTGAGGGCATAGGCCCCGCGCACATCCACCCGGCGCTGGTTGACCGCCCGGCAGTTGAGGTACTCCACATCCCCCGCCGCGTGCACCGAATAGCCCTGCCCCTCGGCGGCGGGCAGGTCGATGGATTTGGTAAAGGGCAGCTTTTGCTCGGTCTGGCAGAGGCTGGCGTCGTTTTCGGCCTGGTAAAAAACGGTGCAGCGCAGATAGCCGTCCAAGGTGCAGCGCCCGCCGGACACCTGCTTTTGCAGGATGACCGGACGCACAAAGCACTTTACGATCTTAAACACCTGCGGCAGGTAATCCGGGATGAGGATCTCGGTCTCGATGGGCAGCTCGGCCTTGGCCTCGCACAGGCTGCCAATGGTGGACAGGGTGTCCTTAAACACCTTTAGTTCCATGGTTTCGCCCCTTTCGCGTTTTTGAGATGGACGCCCCGGAATACACCGCGCCGTGCACGGCACGCCGGGCCGCGCCGCATGGGGGCGGCGGGGCAGGGTTCCGGGGCGTTTTTGCGGGATCAAGCGGATGCCGCGCAGTTGGCCGGCAAAAAGGGCTCCTGGCGCGGGGCCTGCTTTAAAACATCTATATTCACCGGGCAAAAGGGGTATGCACGGGCAAACGGCCGGGCGCTGCGCTCCCCCGCGCCGCCGGGCGGCGGGGCCGCCCGCAGGGATTTGGGCAGAAGGGGTACGCACGGGCCAAACGCGGCGGCCGGGCGCTGTGCTCCCCCGCGCCGCCGGCCGGCGGAGCCGCCCGCAGGGATTTGGGCAGAAGGGGTACGCATAGGCCGGGTGCCGCGGCCGGGCGCTGCGCTCCCCCGCGCCGCCGGGCGGGGCGGCAAACAAAAAACCGGCGCATCCCCCGCCCTTCGCGGATGGATGCGCCGGAGCGCCTTTTTTCACCCTTCCTTTTTGATCCCAAAAACGGCCCTGAGCAGGCCGGCCAGACACTTGGGGCTTTTTACCACGATCACCTGCACCCTGCATCCCTTCCTTTCGGCAAAATGGGGCGGCCGGCTTGCCGGGCCAAAGCGGCCCTGCCGCCGCGACTACCCCATTATATCCAGCAAGGCGCAAAAAGGTGCGGGAGGCTGCCGGGCGGCAAACCGCTTTTTTTGCGGTTTTTGGCTGCCGCCGCCGGTTTTTTGCCGGCCTTCGGCGGCCTTTTGTTTGCCAGCCTTTTCGCATGCCAGCCCATTTGTTTGCCAGCTTTTTGGTTTACCGGCCTTTTGGTATGCCAACCCATTTGTTTACCGGCCCATTGGTTTGCCGGCCTTTTTGGTTTACCGGTCTTTTAATGTGCAAAACACCGCGAGGCTGCCACAAGAAAGCCGGATCTCGGCCTCGGGGGCCGCAAATTCGTTGCTCACGCCAAGGGGCCAGTCCGGTGTGAGGGTGGCGTTGGCAAGCGGGTACCGCCCGCCGGTGATGGTGACCCCGCCGGCCGGCCCCTCGAGGGGCAGCAGCGAAAAATAGCCCCAGTTTTGCCGGGCAAGCCGCAGGGTGCGGCCGGCGGTGAGGATGCGGATCTCGGTGCGCTCGTTGGCCAGCAGCACCTCGGCCCCCTGCTTTTGCAGCCAGAGGGCGGTGGCAAGGTTGGCAAAGGTGTGCTCCAGCCGTTCGCCCCCCAGCGCCCCCAGCAGCAGCACCTCGTTTGCGCCGCGCTCCAGCGCGAGGCGGGCGGCGTAGTGGGTGTCGGTATCGTTTTTGGCGGCGGGCAGCAGCACCGTGCGGCCGGTCTGGGGCGGGGGCGCGGTGTCAAAATCGCCCACCACAAGATCCGGCTGGCGGCCCAGCACGGCGGCGTTTTGCCAGCCTGCGTCGCAGGCGATCAGCAGGTCGTCCGGCCGCAGGTAGCGGGCCATGGCGGCGCTGACCGGGCAGGCCGAGAGCAGGACACAGCGCGGCATGGGCGCTCCCCTCCTTTCCTTTTTTGCCGAAACGCAAAGGCCGGCCCCCGCGCCTTGCGCGGGGCCGGCGGATGGTTTGTATAAGCCCCCGGCAGCCAAAAAAGCTATGCTTTGGCGGCGGGGCGCTGCCAGTCGTGCAGGTCCTTGACCTCATCGTACATGGCGGCGTAGCTGGCGTAGCGGCTGGGCGAAAGCTGGCCGGCCTTCAGCGCCGCGCGCACCGCGCAGCCCGCCTCGGCCCGGTGGGCGCAGCCGGCAAACCGGCACTGGCCCAGATAGGGCCCAAACTCCGGGAAGGCGTACTGCAAATTCTCCTTGGGGATGTAGCCCGCCCGGCCGGTATCCAGGCTGGCAAAGCCGGGGGTGTCCGCAATGCGGCCGCCGAAAGCCTCGAAGATCTCGACCTCCCGGGTGGTGTGCCGGCCCCGGCCCAGCTTTTGGCTGATGCCGCTGGTCTCGCGGCAAAGGCCGGGCAGCAGCGCGTTGAGCAGGGTGGATTTGCCCACCCCGGAGTTGCCGCAAAAGGCGCAGAGCCTGCCCCCGATCATTTCCTTGATCTCCTCCAGCCCCTGGCCGGCGGCATAGTCCACCGTTACAAAGGGCAGGCCGGAGAGGGCGTAGGCCTCCCGCAGGCCGTTTGGCCCGGCGAGGTCGGCCTTGGTGCATACCAGCACCGGCTGGGCCCCCTTGTCCACCGCGATGGCCGAGAGCTTGTCCAGGATCAGGGTGCTGGGGGCGGGCTGGGTGGTGCTTGCCACCAAAAACAAGAGGTCAAGGTTGGCGATGGGCGGGCGCACAAACACATTTTTGCGGGGCAATATCTCGGCGATCACCCGGCCGCCGCCCTCCTGGGCAAGCCGCACCCGGTCGCCGGCCACTGGCGTGATGCCCTTTTTGCGAAAAAGCCCCCGCGCCTTGCACTCCACCAGCCCCTCGGGCGTTTTGACATAGTAAAACCCGCCAACGCCCTTAACAATATAGGGCGTATCCGCCTGCATCTGCTGCATGCCCGGTCACTCGGCGGGCGCCGAGGTCGGCGCCGGGGTCGGCTCCGGGGTGGGCGCCGAGGTCGGCTCCGGCTCCGGGGTCGGCTCCGCGGTAGGCTCCGGGGTAACCACCGGCGGGATGGAGGTGGGGTCCGGCACCACGATGGTGGGCACGGGGGTGGGGTCCGGCTCGGGTTCGG
>CAJTVI010000094.1 GCA_910579545.1 uncultured Oscillospiraceae bacterium
CTTGCCTGATGCCACGCTCAGGTCCTGGCAGGGGGAGCCGAAGGTGATGATGTCCACGGGCGGCAGTGTGCCGCCATAAAGTTTCGTAATGTCGCCAACGTGTTCCATTTCAGGAAAGTGCTTCTGTGTCACAGAAATACATTCCGGTATGATTTCGCTGGCCCACAAAGGTCTGATTCCATAAAAAGAGGCGGCATAGGGAAAACCTCCTATGCCGTCGAATAAGGAACCAAGCGTAAGCTGCTCTTTATTCAATTTTTCTTTCCTCCATTGCTTTTCTCTTTGCCGCCAAAGTCCAGCTTGAAGTTCACATACTCGCCGGTATCCTCCAAAAGCACATCCGCGTCATAGGTTTTTCCGGTTTTTTCCGAGTAGCAGCCGGTGAGCCTTGCCCGCCCGTCTTTTAAGAGGGCCGCGACAATGGCCTTGGTGGGCTGTTTCTTCTTGGCGCTCCACCACTTGCTGTCTTTCCAGATGGCAAATCTGCAAGTTTCACTTTGGCAGAAAAATCCCTTTTGCGATTCTGTAACCTCACCGCCGCACCGGGGGCATCTGCCTACTGCTTCGCGGGGCGGGGAGAACAGATACTCGGTCCCCTTAACCACCTGATAGGTTGCCGCCAGCTCCCGCAGCATGGCGTAAATCCCGGACAGAAACTCCTCCGGGGAAAGCTCGCCGCGCTCAATCTCGCCCAGCCGGTACTCCCACTCGGCGGTGAGCAGCGGGGATTGCAGCTGCTCCGGCAGAACCGTAATGAGGGAACGCGCGTCGCGGGAGGGCATCAGCTGGACCGTCTTTTTGCTCTTTTTCCGTTCCAGAAAACCGGTGGAGGCCAGCTTTTCCAGAATCCCGGCGCGGGTGGCAGGCGTACCCAATCCCTTGCGCTCGGCGGTATCCGGCATATCTTCTTTACCGGCGTTCTCCATAGCCGACAGCAGGGTATCTTCGGTGAAATGCTTTGGCGGGCTGGTTTTCCCCTCCTTGACGGAGGCATTGGAAACGGACAAAGATTGTCCCTCGGAGAGTTCCGGCAGCGTCTTTTCCTCTGGTCTTTCCTCCGGCTCCGGGGCATTTTTCAGACCGGCGTGATAAGCGGCATCCAGCCTGCGCCAGCCGGGGCGCTGAATGGTTTTCCCTTTTGCGGCAAACTCCTGACCGGCGCAGACCAGCGTGGCGGCGGTTTCCTCGTAGAGATGGGGTTCCGCCACCGCGCACAGCAGCCTTGCGGCCACCAGCTCCAACACCGCTTTTTCCCCCACAGGGAGGGCGGACAAATCCGCATCCCGAAGATTGCGGGTGGGGATCACCGCATGGTGGTCGGTCACTTTCTTATCGTTGATGACCGCCTCCGGGTTGCAGGTAATGCCGATCCCCTTTCGGAACGGCATGGCATTGGCGGTGAGGTTGACCAGCACCGGCAGGCCCTCCGCCATATCCGAGGTCAGATACCGGCTGTCCGTCCGGGGATAAGTACACAGCTTTTTCTCATAGAGGTTTTGCAGATAGTCCAGCGTTTGCTGGGCGGTAAACCCCAGCAGGCGGTTGGCGTCCCGCTGTAAGGTGGTCAGGTCATAAAGGGCGGGCGGCTTTTCGGACTTCTCTTTCCGCTGCGCCTGTTTCACCACCGCAGAACCGCCCCGGCAGGCGGTTTGCAGCTCTTTCGCGGCGGTTTTGTCTTTCATCCGCGCCCCCACAGCGGTAAATCCGGGCAGTTCCAGCGCCACCGTATAGAACGGCTCCGGCTGGAAGGCTTCAATCTCTGCTTCCCGCTGGACGATAAGGGCCAGTGTAGGGGACATAACCCGCCCGATGTTGAGGGTCCGGCGGTACAGCACCGAAAACAGCCGGGTGGCGTTGATGCCCACCAGCCAGTCGGCTTTGGCGCGGCAGAGCGCCGCCTGATGCAGACCGTCATAGTCCGCGCCGGGGCGGAGGTTTTCAAAGCCCTCCCGGATTGCCGAATCCTCCATGCTGGAAATCCAGAGCCGCTTCATGGGCTTTTTGCAGCCCGCCAGCTCATAGACGTTGCGGAAAATCAGTTCGCCCTCCCGTCCCGCGTCACAGGCGTTTACCACCTCGGTCACATCCGGGGCGCACAGCAGCTTTTTGAGAATATCAAACTGTTTCTTCTTGTCCCGCCCCACGCTCATTTTCCAGTCCGAGGGCAGGATCGGCAGATCGTCATAGCGCCACTTGGCGTATTTAGGGTCATAGCTGTCCGCATCGGCAAGCCCGGCCAGATGCCCCACGCACCAGCTGACCCGCCAGCCGTTTCCTTCCAGATACCCGTCCTTGCGGGCATTGGCCCCGATTACAGCGGACAGGCTTTGGGCCACCGACGGTTTTTCAGCAATCACAAGGCGCATAATCTTCATCCTCCCATTCTTCCCGCATAGATGTACGCAGTTTTTCCTCAATGCTGTTATCCTCTGTCAGCATCAGGTCATAGCCGAACCGGTAATCATATCGGTACAGTTTTCCTACCAGATCATTGATGAGGATGCGGCAGGCCAGAATGACACGTTTTTTATCCACCTGCATCAGCTGGTAGCGTTGATAATCGCTGTAATAGGACTCATGCCGGTGCGCGCGGCTGTTGGCGTCCTCCAGCAGCCAGTCTACCGGGTCCTGGCAGCCTTCCTCTTTTTCCCCCTCCATATATTTCAGCAGTTCCATCACCATCGGAAAACTCTGCTCGTCCATGCGGGCTTCTTCTTTCAGATAGCCGATCAGGGCGCATAAAAGCAGGCGGGCCGCTGTCTGTTCCCGTTCCGTTAAAGCCTCCATCGTCTTTGCGGCCTCCGGCAGAAGCCTTTCTTCTACAAAAGTTTCCACATCGCCGGAGTACAGCTGGCGGATGGAATCTATGGACAGCGGGGCGGCTGTGTCGCCATCCATAGAAAAGTCATAAAGGTCGTCGCTCTGTGCAGGCTTTTTCCGAAGTTTGCGTATCAGGGTAGAAACAATGTCGCCGCCCAGATACACCGCCAGACAGCACAGGTCAAAAACAGCAACGATTTTGATAAATAAAATAAGATACTTCATTTCCGATCTCTCCTTTCTTTCAGCTGCTTTTCCAGTTCCCGGTGGCAGAATCCCACACAGGGCCTCCCGTAGTTGCCGCAGCCATAGCAGGGGTGGCTTTTGGGTAAAGAAGGAGGGCGGGAAGTTTTCTTCCTGCCCTCCGGTTTCTGTGTCATCATGCGCTCAAAGGGGCTGTCGGTGAAGCGGGTCATTCCGGTTCTTCCTCACTTTCCTCCGGTTCCTCCTCCGCGCCCTCCTCGGATTCCCACAGCTCATCTTCCTCATCGCCGTAGTCGTAATCGTCCAGATTGTCCGGGCCTTTGGTTTTCGGCTTGTTCTTCATAAACTTGAAGTAGTAGAGCGCGCCCCCGCCGCCTAACAGGGCCACAACCAAAAGCAGGACAGCCGGATTCATGCCGGACTTTTTCTCCGGTTCCGGCTCCGCTGCAGGCGGCTCCTCCGGTTCCGCCGCCTTGCCGGTGCAGCTTGTCATGGTAAAGGCGCAGACCGGGCAGTTCCGGTTGATTGCGCCTGCCTGACATTTCTCGGTGCAGCTGCAAACAGCGGGAGGCTCCTCGCTGTCCCCGTCCTCCATCAGCGCCATCAGGTCGGCTTCGTCTACCTGGTTGAGAAAATGGACGGTGTTTTCCCCCTCGTCATCCCGGTCCACCAGGATGTAGAAGTAGTTGCCGTTTTTGGTGGTAACGGTAATCAGCTGCTTGTTCCCGCCGTAATCGTCCACCAGGGTGGCGTTGCCATCCGGGGTGAGGGGCGGCGTTTCCTCCGGCTGCTCCACCTGTACGTTGGAATCGTTGGTTCCATCAGCCGGTTCCTCGCCGCCGCCCGCATAGGCAGGGACAGAAAAACCGCCCATGAGGACCAGGGCGGTGCAAAATGCGGCCAGTGTCCGCAATAACTGTTTAGATTTCATCGTGATTTTCCTCCTTTTCCTGGGTATCGGGTGCAGGCGTTCCCACGCCGGGAATCCCGCCGCCGGACAGCAGCGCGTTCAGCTCCTGCGGGGTCATGCGGACCGCCCGCACCAGCTGGACGATTTGCAGGTTCTCCGCCTCGGTTTTCTGCGCCTCCAATTCCCGCAGCCGGTTCTGGTATTCCGCCAGCTTTTCGCGGGTCTTTGCGATCTCCCGGTCAATCCGGTCGATTTTGTTCGTTGCCATCTGTAACACTCCTTCCCACATGGTTTAGTTCCAGTTCATCAGGCCGTAGCCCTTGATGCACTGGTAATTCAGGTCATAGCTTTTGATTTTGCAGGCGTCGCCGGAATTGCCCTCCACCGTATAGACCCGGCTCCCGTCTGTGCCGATCACAATGCCGACATGGTCGGCGGAACCGTCCAAATCCCAGTCAAAGAAAATGGCGTCGCCGGGGGCGATGTTGGCATATCCGCGCCCGCCCCATTGTCCATGCGACTGGAACCAGGGTACGCCCTGGGACTGGCAGCCAGCAAAGCGCGGTTCGCTTTTCCCGGCCTGGTTATAGCACCAGCTCACGAAGCAGGCGCACCATTCCACCCGGCTGTTAAAGCCGTACCAGCTCCAATACGGATAGCCGCCCACGTTTCCCACCTGACGCTTCGCCAGATCCACCAGGCCCGGATTGCCGGGGCGGGTCCCGTTTATAAACTCCACGCCGCTCAAATCCTCGGAATTTCCCATATCCGGGGAACCGCCGCCAAACAGCAGCGGCTTGTTGCCCCTGGTGGCGATATAGACCTGGTACATCTCATATTCATCCGGGGTGAGCAGTTCCGGCGCAAGGGCGGAAATCTGGGTGTTCACAAGCTCCACATGGAGGATGTAGTATTCATAGGGGACTTCCTCGCTGGTCGTTTCCCCGGTTTCCGGGTCGGTGCTGGTTTCGGTGCGGTAGCGGATTTCCACCTCCTCGGTCAGTGTCAGGACATATTGGAGGTCAAAGACCCGCTGTAACTGTGCCGCCGCGCTCTGGGGCGTGTACTCATGGAGCAGGGCGCTTAAATAAGCCGCCAGCTCATGGGGATTGTGGCCGATAGGGTCCAGATTGTACCGGTACTCGTCATAGCCTGGGTGCAGGCTCTCCATGTTGTCCAGTTCGGCTTGCAGTTCCGCCTCCTTTGCGGCATAGTCCGCTTCCGTCCCCAGCATATCCTCGTCTTTGGAGGGATAGGTGGAGCCGGACACCGCCGAGCCGATGCTCTGGGCCAGCATGGAGCAGGAGGACAGGGTATTCATCAGCAGGCAGACCAGCAGAAACAGCGCCAGCGCAATCAGGAATCCCTTCTTGTGCCGCATGACAAACCGGCCTGCCTGTTCCGCTTTTTCTTTGACGGACTTTGCCGCCTTGCCGGTCTTGTGCGCGGTCTTGGCAGTATGGCCTGCGGCCTGTGCCGTATGCCCAGCCGTTTGACCGGCGCGTTTGGCGGCGGCATATTCCTTTTTGATGGCCTGCTTTTGCTGCCAGCGGGAAAGGGGGTTGCTGGCAAGCTGGGGGTTCTCCGCCAGGGACTTTTGGTACAGGGCGTTGATGTTTGCTTTTTCCAGCTTTTGCTCCGCCCTTGCCGCTTCGCGGTAGGGTTTCAGCTTATGGCTGCGGTATCCCTCCCGCACCAGCCGCGCGCTGACTTCAACAGCCTGCTCAGTCTTGTGCGCCCCCTCCACGCCCACATTGTCCTGTTCGGACTTGCGGATTTCCTTATGCGCCCCGGCAAGCAGCGCGTTGGCCGGAGCGCCCCGTACCGCATGGGACAGCTTGGAGGGCGGCTTTGCCTGTTCCTCAAAGGTCAGTTTCGTTGTTTTCTTTCCGGTATCGGGGTCAATAACGGTCTGCCGGACCTTCTTTTTGGGTATCCTGGCCTGCGCCTTGTCTGCCCGGACAGCTGCTTTCTGTGCGCGGCGGATCGGCTTTTCCAGCGCCGGGTCGGTCTGTTCCTCCCTCGTAAAGCGCAGGCGCGGCTCCTTAATCAAACCATTCCCCCAGCATCAGCGCCTCCATCATATAGAGCAGTTCCACATAGAGGCCCATGCCAGCCGGGGTGTGTAAAGGACGGAGGATCAGGCAGGCATAGACCTGTGCCAGCACATCGGCCAGAAGCTCCGCGCCCCGGCCCTCCATAATCCTGCCGCCGGTGCCGGGGGAGAGGCAGCACCAGATTTCCGCAAGGCGGAGCAGGCCCGTTTCCCCGTCACGGTTCAGTTCTGCCGCCATGCTCTCCGCAGTACGGCACTCGCTTACCGCGTCCGCCATCGCCAGAAGCAGCTGGCGGCGCTGAATCTCCATCGCCCGCTGCAAAAACAGCCGGGGATTGTGTTTGATTTTCTGTGCAGTCATGATTGCTTTCCCTCCTTTAATTCCTGTAATTTCGTGGTCATTATGCGGTATAGCTCGGTATCCTTGGGGAACCGGTCGATAAAGGGCAGGATGATGTTGCCGTAGAACAGCAGCCCTTCGCCCTCGCCGGAGTGGGTCACATAGGACAGCTGGTGCGGGGAGATGCCCAGCTGCCTTGCCAGAATCTGCCGGTCCCCGCTTGCCTGGTTGAGCATATATACAAAGTCCGAGTTCTCAAAGATGTTCTCGATCTCCCGGCTGGCAAGCAGGTCCTTGATGTTCTGTGTGATGCCGGTGGGAATCCCGCCCCATTTCCGAAAGCGTTTCCAGATTTCAATGGTATAGGCGGCGGTCTGGTCCTCTTTGAGCAGAAGGTGCATCTCGTCAATGTAGTAACGGGTGGACTTGTGGGCGGCGCGGTTGATGGTGACGCGGTTCCACACCTGGTCCTGCACCACCAGCATACCGATTTTTTTCAGCTGCTTGCCTAACTCCTTGATGTCATAGCAGACAATGCGGTTGTCGATGTTTACATTGGTCCGGTGGTTGAACACATTCAGGGAGCCGGAAACATAGATTTCCAGCGCCGTAGCGATGTACTGCGCTTCTTTTTCCTCCTGGGTCAGCAGAAGGTTGTATAAATCCTCCAATACCGGCATATTCTCCGGCCTGGGGTCGTTCAGGTAATCATGGTAGACCAGCCGCACACAGCGGTCGATGATGGTTTTCTGGACTGGCTGCAAGCCCTCCTTGCCGCCGACGATCAGCTCGCACAGCGACAGAATGAAGTCGGATTTCAAAGACAGCGGGCTTTCATCGTCCGAGTAGTCCAGGTTTAGGTCCATCGGGTTAATGTAGTCCCCGGAGGTGGGCGAAATCTTGATAACCTGCCCATGCAGCCGCTCCACAAGGGGCGCGTACTCCGATTCCGGGTCGCACACGATGATGTCATCGGTGGTGAGCAGAAAACAGTTGGCGATTTCCCGCTTGGCGGAAAAGGACTTGCCGGAGCCGGGAGTGCCTAAAATCAGGCCGTTGGGGTTTTTCAGCTTCTTGCGGTCCACCATGATAAGGTTGTTGGACAGGGCGTTGATGCCGTAGTACAGCGCCTCTTTCCCGTTCTGGAAAAGCTCCTGGGTGGTAAAGGGGATAAAGATGGCGGTGCTGGAAGTGGTCAGCCCCCGCTGGATTTCCACCTGGTTTTGTCCCAAAGGCAGGCAGCTCATCAGCCCTTCCTCCTGCTGGAAGTCCAGCCTTGCCAGCTGGCAGTTGTACTTCTGCGCGATGCTGGACGCCTGAAACACGTTGTTGCCCAGCTGTCTGGCGGTGTCCGCCGTATTCAGCACCAGAAAGGTCACAAGGAACATCCGCTCGTTGCGGCTCTGTAAATCCTGCAACAGCTTTTTGGCCTCGTTCCCGTAGGTAGCCAGATCGCTGGGAATGATGTCCATATCGTACCCTGCCCGGACCGCCTTT
>CAJTVI010000095.1 GCA_910579545.1 uncultured Oscillospiraceae bacterium
GGCAGGCCATTCGGCCCGCCGGGGCGGCGCGGTTTTGTTTGTTGGCCGCGGCTTACTCCCTCGCGGCGATCTCGGCTGTGACCTTTTGAATAAAGTCGGCGGGGGACATCACGCCGCCGTTTTCCTCTTTGCGGGCGCGCACGGCCACCGTGCCGGCCTCCATCTCCTTGTCGCCCACCACCAGCATATAGGGGATCTTTTTCAGCTGGGCCTCCCGGATCTTGTAGCCCATCTTTTCGCTGCGGTAGTCCCCCTCGGCGCGGATGCCGGCGGCGTCCAGCCGGGCCTCCAGCTGCCGGGCGTAGTCGTGCGCGCGGTCGGTGATGGGGATCACCACCGCCTGCACCGGCGCAAGCCAGGTGGGGAAGGCACCGGCAAAATGCTCGATCAAAATGCCGATAAACCGCTCGATGCTGCCAAACACCACCCGGTGGATCATCACAGGGCGGTGCTTCTGGCCGTCCTCGCCGGTGTACTCCAGCTCAAACCGCTCGGGCAGCTGCATGTCCAGCTGGATGGTGCCGCACTGCCAGGTGCGGCCGATGGCGTCCACCAGGTGGAAGTCCAGCTTGGGGCCGTAGAACGCGCCGTCCCCCTCGTTGACCGTGTACTCCCGGCCCAGCTCCTCCAGCGCGCCGCGCAGCCCCTCGGTGGCCTGCTCCCAGGCCTCCTCGCTGCCCATGTGGTCCTCGGGCATGGTCGAAAGCTCGATGTGGTACTCAAACCCGAACTTGGTGTACACCTCGTCGATGAGCTTTACCACCCCCTTGATCTCGCTCTTGATCTGGTCGGGGGTCATAAAGATGTGGGCGTCGTCCTGGTTAAAGCAGCGCACCCGCATCAGCCCGTGCAGCGCGCCCGAAAGCTCGTGCCGGTGCACCAGCCCGATCTCGCCCATCCGCAGCGGCAGGTCCCGGTAGGAGCGGGGCTGGGTCTGGTAGACCAGGATGCCGCCCGGGCAGTTCATCGGCTTGATGGCAAAGTCGGTGTCGTCGATCACGGTGGTGTACATGTTCTTCTTGTAGTGGTCCCAGTGGCCGCTGCGCTCCCAAAGGCTGCGGTTGAGCATGATGGGGGTGCTGATCTCCTGGTAGCCGGCCTTGTGGTGGATCTCGCGCCAGTAGTCGAGCAATGTGTTTTTCAGCACCATGCCCTTGGGCAAAAAGAAGGGGAAGCCGGGGCCCTCCTCCAAAAGGGCAAACAGCTCAAGCTCCTTGCCCAGCCGGCGGTGGTCGCGTTTCGCCGCCTCCTCCATCCGCTTCTGGTACTCCTCCAGCATACTCGCTTTGGGGAAGGCGATGCCGTACAGCCGGTCCAGGCTGTCGCGGGCAGCGTCCGCCCGCCAGTAGGCCGCGGCAACCTTGGTCAGCTTTACCGCCTTCAGCGCGCCGGTGCTCATCAGGTGCGGCCCGGCGCACAGGTCGGTAAAATCCCCCTGCTGGTACACGCTCAGCTGCCAGCCCTTTTCGGCGTACTCCTCCAGCAGCTCTAACTTATAGTCCTGCCCGGCAAACAGGGCGCGGCCCTCCTCTGCCGTGATGATCCGCTTTTCCACCGGCTCGTCCTGCTTGATAAGCTTTTTCATCTCGGCCTCGATGGCCTCAAAATCGCCGGTGGTCAGCGGCCGGCCGGCCTTGATGTCGTAGTACCAGCCGTTTTCCAGCGCCGGCCCGATGCCGAACTTTGCCTCGGGGAAAAGGTGCTGCACCGCCTGGGCCATCACGTGGGCGGCGGTGTGCCAGAAGGCGTGCTGGCCTTCGGGGTCCTCAAAGGTCAAAATTTCCAAACTGCAGTTCTGGGTCAGCGGGGTGCGCAGGTCGCACGCCTCGCCGTCGATTTTTGCCGCGCAGGCCGCCTTGTACAGCCCCGGGCCGATGCTCTTTGCCACCTCGGCGGCGGTGGTGCCCTCGGCCACCTCGCGGATGGCGCCCTTCAGGTTTACTTGCAGCATTGTCTCTCCTCCATTCGTTTTCTTGCGCCCCCGGCTGTGCCGGGGGCTTTTTGCGGGCGGCTTTTGCGCTCTGGCAAGCCTTTTTGGGGCTGCCGCCCTCATGCCGGCAAACAAAAACGCCCCACCCCGCCGCCAGACGCCTGAAAGCGCCCGGCTGCCAACGGGGTGAGACGCGCAAAATGCTCTGCGGTGTCCCACGGTTCCACCCGAATTGCGCGCGGCCCCGGCCGTTTGGCCCAAAGGGCGGCGCGCCTCATCAGCGGCTGTAACGGGCCGTGCCCGGCGGGGGTTCGCCCCCGCGCTCCGCGGTGGTAGGCGCTCCGGGCTGCCGGCAGGGCCGCTTGCAGCGCGCCGGGATAAAACCGGCGGCGGCCTTCTCTGGTGCTGGTGCTCCGGGGCCTGTGTCCGCGTCAACGCTTTTGCGGAATGGGTCCTGCGGATATTGTACCCCCGCGCCCCGGCAAAGTCAAGCCCTCCTGGCGGATCGCCGCCCTGCCGCCCGGGCCGCTCCGCCCCTTGCGCCGGACGCGCGCGGGGGCGTATAATAAAAGCCGGCATCAAAAAAAGCCGGCATCTGTAAAACGGGATGCCCCGGGGGCCGCGCGGGCCCCTGCCAAGAAAAGCGGCGGGAGGATAAACGCCATGGGTACAAAGGCAAAGGCAGGGCAGCTGCCCTATCAGCTCATCGCCCTGGATGTGGACGGCACCCTTGTGGAGGCTGGCTGCGGCTGCGCCCGGCCGGCGGTGCAGCGGGCGGTGCGCGCGGTGCAGGCGCTGGGCGCAAAGGTGGTCATTGCCAGCGGGCGCTGCCAGTTTGCGGCGGTGGACCCCAAGGTGCTGGGCGGCATCCGGCCGGACTACGCCGTCTGCGCCGGCGGCGCGCAGCTGATGGACGCGGCCGGCCGTGAGCTGTTTGCCCGCACCCTGACTCCCGAGCAGATGTACGCCCTGGTGGATTTTTGCGAAAACTATGGGCACGAGCTGGCCTTTTCCTTCAGCGACCACTACTATGTCTACATCGGCTACGAGGCGGTGGCCGAGCACTACCGCGCCCTGGCCGAGCACGCCGAGTTCATCCGGGACGGCGAGGACCAGGACCGCCACCTGCAAAGCATGCCCTACGCGGCCTTCTGCCACATGCCGGCGGCCCAGGCGGCCGCGTTTGGGCGGCTGTACGGCCATCTGGGGCTGCGGTTCGTGCCCTACGCGCCGGATTGGTACGACGTCTGCCAGGCCGGCCTTACCAAGGCCAGCGGCCTTGCCGCCCTTTTGGACCGGCTGGGCCTTTCCGCCAGCGGAATGCTGGCGATGGGGGACGCCGAAAACGACCTGGAGATGCTTAAAATGGCCGGCCTTGGGGTGGCTATGGGAAACGCCGCCCCGCTGGCAAAGGCGGCGGCCGACCGGATCGCGCCGGACGTCAAGCAGGACGGCGCGGCCATCTTGCTGGACGAGGTGTTCGGCCTTGGGCTGGGCCTTGCGCCGGCGGCCGGAACAGGACAGGCCGCCCCCGGCGGGGGAGAGGGGGCGGCGTTATGAGCCTTGCGCCGGTGTTTGCCCCAAACGCCCGGCTGCTCATTCTGGGCAGCTGGCCCAGCCCCAAAAGCTGGGAGATGGGTTTTTATTACGGCCACCCCCAAAACCGGTTCTGGCCGCTGCTGGCCCGCCTGTGCGGCTGCGAAGCGCCCGCCCGGCTGGATATCCCGTCCAAGCGCGCGCTGATCGAGCGGCACGGCCTCGCCTTGTGGGACACCCTCGCCAGCTGCACCATCACCGGCGCGTCGGACGTTTCGATCCGGGATGCGGTGCCCAACGACATCCCGGCCCTCTGCCGCCGCCTGCCCATCGAGCGGGTGGTCTGCAATGGGGCGGCGGCCGCCCGCATCTACGAAAAATACGCCCAGGCGGCCAGCGGCATCCCGGCCGTCCGGCTGCCCAGCACCAGCCCGGCCAACGCCGCCTGGAGCCTGGACAGGCTGGCCGAAGCCTGGGGCGCGGCCCTGGGCCCCTACCTTGCGCCCGGCCCGGATGGGGCGGGGGAGGGGGCCTGATTTCGATCGGCCCGCGCCGCCCGGCGGCTTTTGGCGGCCCCGCCCGGCCATGTTTAAAGCCAGGTTTTGCCGCATTTGCCGCTCTTGCATTTTTTGCACAAAAAAGGTACAATAATCTGTAACGCTATTATTGTATAGGGACGGCAAAAAGCGCCGGCAGGCTTTGCGCCTTTGCCCCAACGCAAACCAAGAGCGAGGCTTTGTATGAGCAAGTGGATCACCAAAACCGAAAAATCCGTCCTGCCCCTTTACGCGGCGGGGTTGGCGGCGTTGCTGTGCTGCGCGCTGCTGCCGGTTTACCGGCTCTGGGCGCTGGCGGTCACCGCCGCCCTCACCGCCGGGGCCTACCTTGCGGCGGCGCGGCTCTGCCCCGACCGGGTCACCCGGATCGAGCAGCCCTTTTTGACCGGCCGGGAGGATGCCGACGAGATGCTGGCCGCCATCGACAAGGGGGTCAAGCAGCTGCGCGCCCTCAACGACGCCATCCCGGACGACGCCCTCTCCGCCTCCATCTCCCGGATGGAAAAGGCCGGCCAAGGCATCCTGGCCGAGCTGGAGCGCTCGCCGGACAAGGCCCCCGCTTTGCGCCGGTTTGCCAACCACTACCTGCCGGACGCGGTCAAGATCCTCTCCCTCTACGCCCGGCTGGACGCCGAGGGGGTGCGGGGCGAAAACGCCCGCGCGGCCCAGAGCTCGGTGGAGGCCAACGCCGCCTCGATCGCCGCCGCCTTTGAAAACCAGCTGGACGCCTTGTTTGCCGCCGAAGCCCTCGACCTCGACACCGACCTTGTGGTGCTGCAAAACATGCTCAAGGGCCAGGGGCTGGGCTGATACGCCGGTTTTTAACGCCGCATCGCTTTTTATTTGCCATACTGTTTTTCATAACTTATAAAATCCAAGCTGTGCCCGGCGCGGGCGCACAGAAAGGAAGACCCACCCATGGAAGAAAAAATGACCCCCAGCCTGACCCTCGACGCCCCCGAGACCCCCACCCTCACCCTGGACCCCCTGGCCGACGAGGCCGCGGCCGAGGAGCAGGCCCCCAAGGCCGAGCCGGTCAAGATCGAGGACACCCCCCTCACCCCCGAAGAGCAGAAGATGGTGGACGACTTTGCCGAAAAGATCGACCTCACCAACACCAACTTAGTGCTGCAGTATGGCGCGGCCAGCCAGAAGAAGATCAGCGATTTCAGCGAGGCCGCGCTGGAAAAGGTGCGCACCAAGGATATGGGCGAGGTTGGCGGCATGATCACCAACTTAGTGGGCGAACTGAAAAACTTTGACGCCCAGGAGGAGTCCAAGGGCATCTTTGGGTTCTTTAAAAAGACCGGCTCGAGCCTGGAGCAGATGAAGACCAAGTACGCCAAGGTCGAGACCAACGTGGACAAGATCCAGGGCGTGCTCGAGGGGCACCAGGTCCAGCTGATGAAGGACATCGCCATGCTGGACAAGATGTACGAGCGCAACATGGTCTATTTTAAGGAGCTGTCCATGTACATCCTGGCCGGCAAAAAGCGGCTGGCCCAGGTGCGGGAGACCGACCTCAAGGAACTGATGGCCAAGGCCGAGCGCACCGGCCTGCCCGAGGACGCCCAGGCCGCCCGGGACCTGGCCGACATGTGCACCCGGTTTGAGAAAAAGCTCTACGACCTTGAGCTTACCCGCAACATCTCGATCCAGATGGGCCCGCAGATCCGGCTGATCCAGAACAACAACACCATGATGGCCGAAAAGATCCAGACCAGCATCGTCAACACCATCCCGCTCTGGAAAAACCAGATGGTGCTGGCCCTAGGCATGGCCCACAGCCAGCAGGCCATGGAGGCCCAGCGCGCGGTGAGCGACATGACCAACGAACTCCTCAAAAAGAACGCCGAGACCCTCAAGCAGGGCACCATCGCCACGGCGCGGGAGTCCGAGCGAGGCATCGTGGACATCGAGACCCTGCAAAAGACCAACCGCAGCCTCATCGAGACCCTGGACGAGCTGGGCAAGATCCAGTCCGAGGGGCGGGCCAAGCGGGCCGCCGCCGAGGAGGAGCTGGGCCGCATCGAGGGCGAGCTGCGGCAGAAGCTGACGGAGCTCAAGTAAGATGGCCGCGGCGTTCAAAGATAAAAAGCCGGCCGGCGGCCCTGTGTTTGACCCCGCCGCCGCGTCCGGGCCTGCGCGGCGCGGCGCGGCGCCCGGCCCGGCCCAGCAGCCGCTCACCGGCCTTAAGGGCGGGCTTGCCGCCCTGGAGCAAAAGCTGCCCGGGGCCTTAAAAAGCCGCGCCGCGGCCTGCGCCTTTTTGGCCGTGGCGGTGCTGGCGGGCGTGTTTGGCATCGGCGGGGGCAAGCTTTGCGCCTACCGCTCCAGCACCGAGATGCTCTATTTGATGGCGGACAGCCGCTACGGCGTGAGCATCGTGGAGGAGCTGGACGCCGCCCTCAGCGCCGCGGCGTCCATCACCGACCTCTGCGCCGTCCGGCTGGGCGAGCAGGACCCGGCGGTGGCGGCGGCCCGCGAGGCCATTGCCCTGCGGCGGGACGGGCTGGACGGCACCGGCCCGGCGGCGGCCTACAAAGCAAACCTTGCGCTGCAAAACGCCGTGGGCACGCTGTACAACACGGTGCGGTACGAGCTGGACGGCAGCGCCGGCGCGGCCCTGCAGGGGCTTTGGAGCGACTTTACCTCCCACCAGGAGCGGATGGGCCGCAGCGGCTACAACGATGCGGTAACCGCCTATAACCAGGCTGCGGGGGCCTTCCCCGCAAACCTCATCGGCGCGCTTTGGGGCGCCGGAGAATTGGAGCGTTTTGGATGAACAAGCGGTTTTGTGCGCCTGCGGCTTTCGCGGGGCGGTTTGGGCAAAAAAAGAGGCGGCTGGCCCTTTTGCCGGCGCTGGCGCTGTTTGCGGCGCTGGCCCTGGCCGGCTGCGGCGACAAGGCCCCAAACGGCCTGCCCGACCCGCCCCAGGGCAGCTGCGTGCTGGATTCGGCCGGCATCCTCTCGGACGAGGCCGAGGGCTATGTCAACGGGGTCACCTCCCAGCTTTCGGGCAGCTGCGGCGCGCAGATCGCGGTGATCACGGTCAACGGCGCGCCCAGCGCCCTGGCCGATTTTACCGCCGACGTCTTTAACTATTGGGGCGTGGGCGACGCCGAAAAGGACAACGGCGTGGTGCTGGTGCTGGATGTTTCGGGCGGCGGCGATTACCACTGCACCCAAGGCAAGGGGCTGGAAAAAACCCTGCCCACCGCCGTGATCAGCACCATTTTGCAGCAGCAGTTAGAGCCGGGCTTTGCCGCCGGCGATTACGACGGCGGGGTGCGCAATACGGTGGACGCGCTGGCCGGCGAGCTGGCCGGCATCTACGGGGTGGACCTGGCCGCCGCGCCCTCGGGCGGGGTGGGCTTCCACCCGGACGCCGCCGCGGCCAAACGGCAGGATAAGCAGGTAACCGGCAGCTTTGGCACCCTGCTGGTGATCTTTGTGCTGTTAACGGTGATCTTTGTGCTTGCGGCGGTCATGACCCCGCGCCGGCGCTACCGTGCGCGCGGCTTCTGGGGCCCGCCCAGGCCCCCCAGGCCGCCCCGCCCCTGCCCGGCGAGGAACTGGTGCTGATCGGCGAGGCTTTCAAGACCTACATCCTGGCCCAGCGCGGCGACGAACTGTGCGTCATTGACAAACACGCCGCCCACGAG
>CAJTVI010000096.1 GCA_910579545.1 uncultured Oscillospiraceae bacterium
CGGCGCTGGCGCTGCTGCTCTGCCTTGCCCTGCCGGGCTGCGCGGGCAGCCCCGCGCCCTCCTCGGCCCCGCCCGCGCTGCCCGAGACCCCGCCGCCCGAGCAGCCCGCGGCGGCCGAGCCGGGCTTTTTGACCCTGGGCTACCTGCCGGCCGAGGGCTTTAACCCCTACCTTGTCAACTCCCAGCTGGTGGTGCAGAACGCCGGTTTGCTGTTTGAAAAGCTGGTCGAGATCACCCCGGACATGGAGCTGGACTACCGGCTGGCCCAGGCGGTGGAGTGCATCGGCAACCAGGTGGTGGTGCACCTGCGGGGCGGCTGCTTTTTTGCGGACGGCACCCCCGTGCGCCCCGAGGACGCGCTGGCCAGCCTGGCCGCCGCCCGGGCCAGCGCCTGCTACGGCGGCCGGTTTGCCAACATCGAAAAGGCCGAATTGCAGGACGGCGCGCTGGTGATCACCCTCACCCGGCCGGACTCCCTCTTTGCCTATCTGTGCGACATCCCGGTGCTCAAGGAGAGCGAGGTGGCCTCGGCCCAGCCCACGGCCAGCGGGCGGTACACCTACGGGGCCGAGGGGGAGCTGGTGCGCAGTACCCGCGCCCCCTTCCCCGAGGAGGGCCCCGAGTGCATCCGGCTGGCCCAGGTAAGCGGGTATGACGCTATGGTCTCCGGCCTTGCGGTGGGGGCGCTCAACCTCTATGCCGCGGCCGACGGGGTGGACGCGGTCTCCAGCATTGCCAGCCAGCAGAGCTTTTACCGCACCAACAACCTGGTCTACCTCGGGGTCAATGCGGTGCGGGAGGAGGCCGGCGCCGGGGCCGCGCTGCTAAGCAGCGGGCAGGGCCGGGCGCTGCTGAGCCGCCTGATCGACCGGCGCATCCTGGCCGAGAAATGCTTTTACGGCCGCGCCTACCCCGCCACCGGGGCCATCAACGGCTTTTACACCTGCGTCAAGGGCAGCCAGCTGATTTTGGCCGAGCAGGACGCCGCCGGCGCCGAGGAGGCCTTTTTGGCCCTGGGCTATACCCGCGATCCGGTTTCGGGCTACTACCAGGACGCCGAGGGCCGCCCGCTGCGGCTCTCGCTGCTGGTGTACAGCGGCAGCACCTACAAGCGGTACGCCGCCAGCCAGCTGGCCGAGCAGCTGGCCGCCCAGGGGGTGTATCTCGAGATCAAGGACCCGGACGATTTTAACGCGTATCTCGAGCAGGTGCAGGCCGGGCAATTTGACCTGTACATTGGCGAGGTAAAGTTGTATAATAATATGGACATCAGCCCGTTTTTGGAGGGCGGGGCGGTCAGCGTGGGCATCCAGCAAAGCGAGGCGCTTACCCTCAGCTACGAGGCCTTCCGCGCCAACATGAGCGCGGCCGGCGCGTTTGAGCAGCAGTTCGCCGCCGAGATGCCCTGGATCCCGCTGGTCTGGCGCAGCGGCACGGTGGTGTCCAGCCGGTCGGTCAGCGGGCTGTCGGCCTCCATCAGCAACCTGTTCTATTCGCTCGGGGGGCTTTCGGTCGCACCCTGAGGCAAACCCCATTACAAAGGAGTGATGCAGCGTGATCACCTACGCAAATCCAATGGGCTCGGTCAGCCTTACCTCCGGCTTTTTTGCCGAGCTGGTGGGCCAGGCGGCCCGGGGCTGCTACGGCGTGGCCGACCTCTCGCCGGCCCCCACGGCCGAAAACCTCAAAAGCATCGTGATGCACGGCGGCCTTGCCGAAAAAGGGGTCAAGGTCACCCAAAAAAACAGCAGCCTGTGCATCGAGCTGCACATCAAGGTGGGCTACGGGGTCAACATCTCCACCATTGTGCACAGCATTACCCACCGGGTCAAGCACGAGGTGGAGTATGCCACCGGCCTCAAGGTGGCGCGGATCGACGTCTCGGTGGACGACATCGTAACCGAGTAGGACGGTCAAAAAACCTTCCAGCCTCCTTGGCAAGCGCCGCTTTTTGCCAGGGGGTCAAAGCAGCGCGGCGGCTTTGGGCAAACGCCCGCCTGCCGCACACCGCCGGCCTGGCCGTGCGATCTTTGAGTAGAGGTGGAATAAACCATGATTACAGGTAAAATTCTGCGGGACGCTATTCTGTCCGGTTCCAACAACATCGCCAACCAGCGCGCGCGGGTGGACGAGCTGAACGTCTTCCCGGTGCCGGACGGCGACACCGGCACCAACATGGGCATGACGGTGGACGCCGCCGCAAGGGAACTGGCCGCCCTGCCGGACGACTGCACGGTGGGCGAGGCCGCCAAGACCGCCGCCTCGGCCATGCTGCGGGGCGCGCGGGGCAACTCGGGCGTGATCACCAGCCTCTTGTTCCGGGGCTTTGCCAAGGCGCTGGAGGGCAAGCGCACCGCCGAGGCGGCCGACCTGGTGGCCGCCCTGCAAAAGGGCGTGGAGGGGGCCTACAAGGCGGTGATGAAGCCCACCGAGGGCACCATGCTCACGGTGGCCCGGGTGGCCAGCGAGGAGGCCGCGGCCAGCGGCCTTGCCGATACCACCGAGCTGTGGCAGCTGGTGCTGGCGGCGGCCGGCCGCGCGCTGGCCAATACCCCCGAGCAGCTGCCGGTGCTCAAAAAAGCCGGCGTGGTGGACGCGGGCGGCCAGGGCCTGCTCATCATCTTTGAGGGCATGCAGGCCGTGTTTGAGGGGGGCGGGATCATCCCCTGCGAGGAGGCCGCCACCCGCAACACCGCAAAGCTGGATTCCAGCGCCGCCGGCAAGGGGGTCTTTGCCGACGACCTGATGAAGGTGGAGGACATCAAAAACGGCTACTGCACCCAGTTTTTGGTCAACAAAAACGAGGGGGTCAGCAGCGCCAAGCTGCGGGCCTTCTGCGAGTCCAACGGCGACAGCGTGGTGGTGATCGAGGACGACGACGTGATCAATTGCCATGTGCACACCGCCGACCCCGGCAAAATTTTGAGCCACGCCATCCAGTACGGATACCTCACCAACTTCAAGATCGAGAATATGCACGAGCAGTTCCTGGCCCGGCAAAAGCAGGGCAAGGGGCTGGAAAAGCAGAAGGAGGCCGAGGCCAGCAGCGCCGCAGCCGAGTTCGTGTACGCCGCGGTGGACCCCGAGCGGGCCTACGGCTTTGTGGCGGTGGCCGCCGGCGAGGGGCTGCACGCCGCCTTTGCGGACCTTGGGGTGGACGCGGTGGTCAGCGGCGGGCAGACCATGAACCCCAGCACCGAGGACATCGTCTCGGCGGTGCAGAGCGTGCCGGCCCAGACGGTTTTTGTGCTGCCCAACAACAAAAACATCATTATGGCGGCCGAGCAGGCCCAAAAAATTGCCGACCGCCGGGTGGTGGTGCTGCCCACCCGCACGGTGCCGCAAGGCATTACCGCCATGCTCAACTTTGACCCCGAGGCCACGGTGGACGCCAACACCATCGGCATGATGCAGGCGGCGGACAAGGTTGCCACCGGCCTTGTGACCTTTGCGGCCCGCAACAGCGATTTTGACGGCCGCAAGATCAAAAAGGGCGAGATCATGGCGCTGGAAAACGGCAAGATCGTCAATGTGGGCACCGACATCACCAAAACCACCTACCGCCTGGCCCGCAGCATGGCCAAAAAGGACACCAGCTTTATCACGGTGATCTCGGGCTGCGACGTCAGCCCCGAGGAGGCGGCGCGCACCACCGAGCTGGTGCGCGCCAAGGTGGGGGGCGACATCGAGGTCTCCCACATCAACGGCGGCCAGCCGGTCTACTACTACATGATCAGTGTGGAGTGAACCGGCGCGCCGCAAAAGCGCATACCGCGCACCTAAAACCATGAAATGAGGGAGAAAGATGGGTCTGTTCAGCCGCAAAAAGAAAGAGCCGCCTGCACCGCCCGCGCAAACGGTAAAAGCGTCCGTGTTGGTCTGCACAAACAACCGGAACACCGTCGAGGCTCTTGTGCCGGTGCTGGAGCAGGAACACCTTGCGATCAAGGGCATCCTGTGGGAGAGTGCGGAGATACTGGAGCGGTATCAGGCTATCCGGCCTGATTTTGTCATGCTGGACAACGACCTGAACGGGCAGGACGGCCTGGAGATGCTGCGCGAACTGCGCGAGGCCCACCCCGGGGCGGTGGTGGTATTCCTCGGAACATTTTTTGAATCCTCCGCGCAGGCGATGGTGGCAAGGGCCATCACCTATGGCGCCAAACAGATTCTGGCCAAGAACAAAGAAGGGAAGATCCCGGCCGAGAATATCCGCGGCTGCCTTGACAAGGTGATGGATGCCGCGGCCGAAAAAAAGGCGTCTGAGCTGCAAGGCGATTCATAAAAATTTACACTCACGATCAGCGGGCGGGGGAACCTGCCCGCTGATTTTCGGTATCAGGGTTTGGCGGCGCGCTGATGCGCAGGCGCTGCATTTGCCGTTTCATCGCAGCCTTTTGGCGCCGCCGCGGGCTTTTTACAGGGTATATTGCCCGGCCTTTTTTCTTGTGCGCAAAATCATTTGACGCCGCCGCGGGCTTTTTAAGGAAATTTGTCCGGTTCTTTTTGGTTCTTTTTCTTGCAAGAAAAAGAACAATTATAAAAAAGGGGGGCATCACCGTGAAGCTGGACACACCGGTGCAGTATCTGCGCGGGGTAGGCCCCAAGCTGGCCGGACGGTTTGCGCGGCTGGGCGTCCAGACGGTGGGCCAGCTGCTGGCCCACTACCCCCGCCGCTACATCGACTACACCCACCCCTACCCGCTGGCCGAGGCCCCCTTTGATGTGGACTGCGTGGTGTCGGCCGAGGTGTACTCCAAAAGCGGCCCCACAAGGCTGGCCGGCGGGCGCACCATGCACCGGGTTTTGGCGGGGGACGGCAGCTGCCCCCTCTCGATCACCTGGTTCAACAACCCCTACGCCACAGCCCGGCTTACGGTGGGCGAGCGCTACTTTTTTGAGGGCCGGGTGGGCGGCAGCCTCACCCGGCGGGAGATGGTAAACCCTCTCCAGCGCACCCCGGCCGAGGTAAAGGCCCGGCCGCTGGTGGCCGTCTACCCCCAAACCGAGGGGCTGGGCAGCGGGCAGATCGCCCGGGCGGTGGCCGCCGCGCTGGACGGGCTGGACGAGCCGCTGCCCGAAACCCTGCCCCCCGCCCTGCTGGCCCGGTACAAGCTGCCCGGCCGGATGCAGGCGGTGCGGGCCATCCACTGCCCCGCCAGCGCCGAGGAGGCCCAGGCCGCCCGCCGCCGGCTGGTGTTTGAGGAGCTCTTGTGTTTGCAGCTGGGCCTTTTGCTGCTGCGCGGGGCGCGCCGCCGCGCGGCCGGGGCCCCCATGCGCCCGGTTCCGCTGGAGCTGTTCTGGGCCTCGCTGCCCTTTGCGCCCACCGGCGCGCAGCGCCGCGCCGCCGCCGAGATCACCGCCGCCATGGCCGGCCAAACCCCCATGAACCGGCTTTTGCAGGGGGACGTGGGCAGCGGCAAAACCTTAGTGGCCGCCGCCGGCATCTATATGGCGGCCCAAAACGGCTACCAGAGCGCCCTGATGGCCCCCACCGAAATCCTGGCCCGCCAGCACGCCGAGACCCTGCAAACCCTGCTGGGCCCCTTTGGGGTGCGGGTGGCGCTGCTCACCGGCGGCATGCGGGCCGCCGCCCGGCGGGCGGCCTATGCCGCCATCGCGGCCGGCGAGGCCGACCTGGTGGTGGGCACCCACGCGGTGATCACCAGCGCGGTGCAGTTTGCCCGGCTGGGACTTGCGGTGGTGGACGAGCAGCACCGGTTTGGGGTGCGCCAGCGCGGGCTGCTGGCCGGCAAGGCCGGCGCGCCCCACCTGCTGGTGATGAGCGCTACCCCCATCCCGCGCACCCTGGGCCTTTTGCTCTACGGCGATCTGGATATCTCGATCCTGGACGAATTGCCCCCCGGCCGCAAGCCGGTGCGCACCCGGGCGGTACCGGGCGAAAAACGGCGGGATATGTACGGCTTTTTGGAAAAACAGATCGCGGCCGGCCACCGGGTGTATGTGGTCTGCCCCCGGGTGGGGCAGGACGGCGAGGAGCCGCCCGGCCCGGAGGACGCCGGCGCGGTAAACGCCGTCAAGAGTTATTATAAAGATACCGCCTGCGCCCTTTTGCCCGGCCGGCGGGTGGGTCTTTTGCACGGGCGGATGAAGGCGGCCGAAAAACAGGCGGTGATGCGGGATTTCAAGGCCGGCGCGCTGGACGTGCTGGTGGCCACCACCGTGATCGAGGTGGGGGTGGACGTGCCCGAGGCCACCGTGATGGTGATCGAAAACGCCGAGCGGTACGGTCTGTCGGCCCTGCATCAGCTGCGGGGCCGGGTGGGCCGGGGCGCGGCGGGCAGCTGGTGCTTTTTGGTCAGCGACCACCCGGGCGAGGGGGTCAAGGAGCGGCTGCGGTTTTTGTGCTCCACCGCCGACGGGTTCGAGATCGCCAAATACGACCTCGAGCACCGCGGCCCCGGCGACTTTTTTGGCGAGCGGCAGCACGGCCTGCCCACTTTGCGGCTGGCAAATTTGGTGGCCGACACCCGCGCGCTCGAGCAGGCGCAGCGCACCGCGCAAACCCTTTTGCAGGCCGACCCGCAGCTCAAAAAGCCGGAGCACGCCGCCCTTGCCGGCGAGGTGGAGGCGCTGTTCGAGCGGGCCGCCGCGCTGAATTAGCAAGGGTGAGCTTTGGAGACGCGATTCCAGGGGGACACCGTCCCCCTGGACCCCCGCCTTGCCGGGCAAAACATGATGCCCGGCGCAATGGGAAAAGGCTCTGCGCGGGAGAGGGAACTTGGGGAAAACGGAAAAAACGGGAAGGGAAGTATAAGCGATGACAGGCACGATCGTAAACGCCGCCGCGGTGGTGGCCGGCGGCCTTGTGGGGCTGGTGGCCCGCAAGGGGGTAAGCAAGCCGATGGAAAAGGCCCTCAACCAGGCGCTGGGGGTGGCCGTGGTGGTGATCGGCATCAACGGGGTGGTCACCAACATGGTCTCGGTCAGGGCCGACGGCAGCCTTGCCTCCAGCGGCGAGCTGCTGCTGGTCTTCAGCCTGGTGCTGGGCATGGCGGCGGGCGAGGCCCTGCGCATCGACGACCGGCTGGCCGGCCTCGGCGGCTATGTGGAGCGGCGGTTCAAGCTCTCGGGCTTTGCGGCCAGCTTCGTCTCCGGCACCCTCATCTACTGCGTGGGGGCCATGGCCATCGTGGGCAGCCTCAACGACGGCCTGCGCGGCGACGCCAGCGTGCTCTTTGTAAAATCCACCCTGGACGGCGTCTCCAGCATCGTGCTGGGGGCCACCCTCGGCCCGGGGGTCATCTTCAGCGCCATCCCGGTGCTGCTCTACCAGGGCGGCATCACCCTCTGCGCCAGCGCGCTGGAGCCGCTGCTCACCCCCGCGCTGCTAAGCCAGATCTGCGCCGCCGGCTTTGCCATGGTGGGCTGCATCGGGGTCAACTTTTTGGGCGGGAAGATCAAAACCGCCAACTTTTTGCCCGGCCTGCTGGTGCCCCCGCTCTGGGCGCTTGCGCAGCATCTTTTTGGGATCCTGCGCTGAGGGGCGCTTCCACCGGCAGACCGAATTTGATTTGTTCTTATCTCATCGCCCCTTGAGAAACGGCCCTTTTTGCCTTTGGCGGGCGGGGCCGGGCGGCGCGCCCTGCGCCCGGCCGGCGTCCTCCAATACATCCAAAACAAAACCACGCGGCGCGGCCCCAAA
>CAJTVI010000097.1 GCA_910579545.1 uncultured Oscillospiraceae bacterium
TCCAGAAACATCGCATCCAGCAAATGCAGGGCATTTGCTGGTGGGCCAATCCCCCCAGATCGGCCCATTGCCCATTGCCCATTGCCCCCACGCAAAAAAGCCGCCGCGGCTTCCCGGTTCTGCAACCGGGCGGGCCGCGGCGGCCTTTTGTTCAGTTTGCATCCCTTAACAGGGGGCGGCACGCCGTCAGGCAATGCCTTCCGCTGTCAAGCTCCGCATCCCCCTTAAGGGGATGCCTGCACCGTTTTTTGCGGGCGGTATTCCGCCCCGCGCGGGCAGCTTACACAAACAGCGAGACGATAAAGAGCAGGATGATGATGGTAACGCCCATCACGGCGGTCATGCCGGTCTGGCACCTGTAGGCTTCCTCGGTCTTCATGTCCGAGAACTGGGAGACGACCCAGAAGTAGGAGTCGTTGGCGTGGGACGCCACCATCGAGCCGGCGCCGATGGCCAGCACCACCAGCACCCGGGCCAGCGGGCTGGTAAAGCCCATCGAGGCCATCAGGGGGGCCATCATGCCGGCGGTGGTGATCATCGCAACGGTCGAGGCGCCCATGGCCAGCTTGAGGATCATGGCAATGATGAAGGGGATCAGCACGCCGATGCCGGTGTTCACCAGCCCGCCCACCGAGTCAGCGATGGGCAGCAGCTTGAGGATCGCGCCGAAGGAGCCGCCCGCGCCGGTGATGGCGAGGATGCCGGCCGAGTCGGTGACGCCCTGGGTGATCCACTTGAGGGTGTTGTCCTTTTCACTGGCGGGGATCAGGCTCATCGAGAGGAAGACGCCGCCCAGCAGCGCCACCTCGGGCTTACCGATGAACTTGATGAGGGTGGCAAAGAAGCCGGTGCCGAAGGGGTCGCCCGGGAAACCGGCCACAGAGGCCAGGGCGATCAGGATGATGGGCAGCAGGATGGGCGCAAAGCTCTGCGCAGCGCCGGGCAGCTTGCCGTACTTCTGCTGCAGCTCCTCGTAAGTATACTCGGAGTTGGCGGGGATGTCGATCTTGCTCGAGACCTTGAGGGCGTAGAGCACGGCCACCGCCACGGCGGGGATCGAGACGATCAGGCCAACCAGGATGGTCAGGCCCAGGTCGGCCTCGAGGGTGCCGGCCATCGCGATGGGGCCGGGGGTGGGCGGCACGAGGCAGTGGGTGGCGTACAAGCCGCCGGACAGGGCGGTGGCCATCACGGCCAGCGAGATGTTGGACTGGGCGGCCAGCGCGCGGCTGATGGGCGAGAGCACCACGAAGCCGGAATCACAGAACACCGGGATGCCGGTGACATAGCCCATGGCGCCCATGGCCACGACGCTGTTCTTTTTGCCAACGATGTTCAGGATGGTGTTGGCCATGGTCAGCGCGGCGCCGGTCTTTTCCAGGATGGTGCCGATGATGGTACCGCACAGGATCACGATACCGATGCTGGTCATGATGCTGCCAAAGCCGCTCTTGACCGTGTCGATCACGACCGCCGGGGTCAGCTCGGACTCGGGGAACGCGATGCCCCAGACAAGGCCCACCAGGATGGCGATCAGGGTCATGACGATGAAGGGATGCATCTTGAGCTTGGAGATGGCGTAGACCATCAGCAGCACCGACGCAATGATCAGCGCGAACAGAAAGAATGTTTGCATGATGTTTCCTCCTTCTTGCTTGGTGTGGGAGCGGCCGCGGCTGCCCGCGCGCTCTGCGCGCGGCGGGCCAAGGCCCCTCCCCGGACAATTGCCGGAAGCCCCCGCCGGCAGGCCCGCCCTGCGGTGCAGAAGGCGGCTTTGCGCCCCGCGCCCCGCCCGGCCGTTCTGCCAAAGGGTGTGCTTCCGTTTTGCAAGGCAAAAGCGTCCAACGCGCCGCGGCCCCGCCCGTCCGCCGCGCCGCCCGGGAGGATCCCGGCCTTCCGGCCGGTGCCCCCAGGGCTGTTTTACGCCTTTTGCCCTGTCGCTGATTTAAGCGCCCGGCCCGCCCTCCTTTTGGGGCGCGGCGGGCGGCGTTTTGGGGGACGCCCCCCGCCTGCCGGACCGGTGGTACTCCAGCAGCAGCCGCACCAGCAGCTCCTGCTCAAACCCGCTGCAGTGCTCGGCCCCCATGGCCTCCAGCAGCCGGCGCACCCGGTATTGCAGGGTGTTTTTGTGGATAAAGAGCAGCCCGGCCGCCCTGGCCACGCTGCGCTCACAGTCGTAATAGCAGCCGGCGGTTTTGAGCACCGCGTCCAGCTCGCCGGTCCGGAAGGCCGCCGCCAGCCTGGCGTAGAGCGCCTCCAAAAAGGGGGCGCTGTCGGCCGACAGGGTGCACAGCATGTACCCGCAGCGCACCGGCAGCTCCCGCAGGTCGTTCAGCGGGCCGGCGCACCGCTCGTCCAGCCGGCAGGCCTGCTCGTACCGGGCCGGCACCTCCCAAAGGCTGCCGCAGCTGTCGCTTACCGACACCCGGCACTGTTCCAGCAGCGCCGGGTCCAGCCGGCGGGGCGGCAGGGTACCGCCCCGCACGATCACCAGCCGCTCGTCCAGCATGCCGTAGATATCCTGCCCGGCCTGCAAAAGGCCCTGCCGGCCCAAAAGCTCCAGCAGCTGGGCCTGCCCGCCCTCCTGCAAAGGGGTTTTAAGGCGCAGCACCAGCACGGTGTAGGGGGGCTGGGGCCGCAGATTCAAAGTGTCCATCAGCCGCTGGGCGCGGGCCATCGAATCCTCGCTGGGGGCCAGCAAAAACCGCAGCAGCCGCACCCGCAGCTCGGCCGCGGCCAGCCGCGGGCTGGCCATCGCCTCCAGCTGGATGTACTTTGCGGCGTACACCTCCAGCAGCCGCGCAAGCGACTGGATCTCGGCCGGGTCGCCGTAAAGGCCCACCACCCCAAACAGCGCGCCATTGACCCGCAGGGGCATGTTGCAGCCCTCTTTGGCGCCGGGGTACTGGTCCAGCTGGTCGGGCCGGATGGTCACCGGCCGGCCGGTCTGCACCGCCTCGAGCGCGCCGGCATGGAAGGTGCCCACCCGGCTCTTGTCGCTCGAGGCCACGATCACGCCCTCGGTGTTCATGATGTTGACGGTGCGCCCGCCCACAAGGCTCGCGGTGATGTCCACCAGCTCCTTGGCCAGTTCCTCCAGCAGCATGCGTTTTCTCCAGATGATCCTTTACAGGGGCCCGCCGGCGGCCCTCTGCCGCCCTCCGGGTCTGCCGCCGCCTTTCAATGCGGCCGGCCCTCTGTAACCCTTACAAAAAGATGCAGTCCCCCGCCGCCAGATGGCAGCCGCTGGCGCCCGCCGCGCGCACCGCGCACTCGGCCGCCTCGCCCGAGCAGTGGCCAAGGCCCAGGGTCTCAAGCCCCATCGCCCGCAGCCCCCGCACCGTCTCCTCGATCCGCGCGCCGTCCGCCTCGGCCAGGTGGGTGCCGCCAAACACCGCCCGCACCGGCCGGCCCAGAGCGGCATGCACCGTCTCGATCATGTTCAGGATGCCCGGGTGGGAGCAGCCCACCAGCACGGCCAGCCCGTCCCCGGCCGCAAGGGCCAGGCAGATCTCGTCGGCAAAATCGTCCCGCACAAAGCCGTCCGGCGTCTGGCGCACGAACCGCTCCGGGATGGTCTCAAAGGGATGGGTTCGGGCAAAGCCGCCCACCAAAAACACCCCCGGGGCGATCTCGCACCTGCCCTCCACCACCCGGTGGCTGACCCCGTGCCCGGCCAGAAAGCCCTCGTCGAACCCGGCCGAGAGGTCGGTGTACCGCACCCCGTCGCAGGCGTATTTCGGTTCAAAAAAGTGCGGGCCGGTGTACAAGACCCGGCTGCCCAGCCCGGCCTCCAGCAGGTCGCGGTAGCCGGCCGCGTGGTCATAGTGGCTGTGGCTCAGCACCACCGCGTCCAGCCCGCCCAGCCTCCGGCCCAGCCGGTGGGCGTTCTGCAGCGGCGCGGCGCCGGCGCCGCAGTCGAACAGGATGCTGCGGCCCTCCCATTCCAGCAGGTAACTCAGCCCATGCTCGGCGATGAGGGCCTTGTTTTCCGACCGTACATTGTCCATAAGGGCTGTTATCCGTACCATTGGCCCCGCCTGCCTTTTTTGTAAGATTTGTCGATTGTTTCCAATATTTATGTCGCATGATGAAGTATATATGACATTATAGCCGATAATCCCGCAAAATGGAACCCTCCCGCATTGTTACAAAGGATAAAATATGGACAAATTTTTAATAAAGGTTTGTTTTGCAGGCGGAATCATTTTGGGCCTGCTCTGATAAAAAGGGCCGCCGCGCCCGCAAAGCGGCCGGGGCCGCCGCCAGGGAGTGTCCATTTCAAGGGATATTAGGGTGTTAAGGCCGGGTGCGGGGGAGAGTCTCGAAAGGCTTTCGGGAAGCGGCGGTGAGATAAGAAAACAAAGATTCCAAATAAAATTTGATTTACCGAAAATTCGCTGGGCGGCCGCAGCCGCAAGGAAGAAAAGTGCAGCAAGCCTTGATGGCTTGCAAGCTTTTCTGACGCAGCGGATGCGGCTGACCAGTAGAATGGGCGGCTTTGTTTTCTTGTTGAACCGCCGCTAAGGGGTCCTGTTGCCTTGAGAGACTGCTCCCACGCGCCCGGCCGGCGGCCATTGCTCCCCGGTTTGGGAACTCCCCGCCGCCAAAGGTGCTTGTGCCAAAGGCGCGGCGCGTGTATAATAGGCGGTAACAGGGGCGGCCCCGCGCGGCGGGGCGGCCATGGGGAGGGGATTTTTGGCATGATCCGGGGATTTTGGCAGAGCCGGCTGGCGGCCGGCGGGATCTTTGCGGCCATGGCGGGGGTAGCGGTATTTGTGTGGGTGCGGGACCAGGGCATGCCGGTCTATATCCCGCTGCTGGCCACCGTGCTGCTGCTGGCGCTGGGGGCGGTATCGGGCAAGCTGGCCGGCAACATCCTGGCGAACCATCTCAACGCAAAGTGCCTGGCCCTTTTGCACATCAAGCTGGACCCGGCCGCCTTTTTGGCCGCCTACGAGCCGGTGCCGCCCCGGCTGGATCCGGCCAGCCAGAGCTACGCGGTGGCCTGCGCCTATCTGGCGGACGGGTACGCGGCGGCCGGCGAGTACCAGAAGGCCATGGCGGCGCTCTGTCCAAGCTTTGCCGGCAAAAAGGGCGGGGAGGATCTTTCGCTTAAAGGGCTGTATTACAACAACCTGGCGGCCTACCGCCTGGGCAGCGAGGACGCCGCCGGGGCGGCCGAGGCGCTCGGTGAGCTGGAAAAGGTAGTGGAGCAGTGCCGCACGGCCAAGCCTGAGTTTGCCAAAAACATGGCGGCCAACCTGCGGTTTTACCGCAACTGGCAGGCCTGCCTTGCGGGCACAAAGGTGGAGGGGGAATGGCTGGCCGCCGAGCTGCCCAAGGCCCCCTACCAGCTGCGCCGGCTGGAGCTGTTAAAGGTGCTGGCCCTCTACGAGCTCAAAAAGGGGCGCTTGGGCCGCGCCCGCGAGCATCTGGAGGCCCTGCAGCGGTTTGCCGGCAAAACCTGCTACGGCCCCTGGGCCGAACAGGCCCTCGCCGCCCTGCCGCCCCGCGGCTGAGCCGGGGAACGCGTTTGGCCAATCTGGGGGGCATGCTTTTGGGCCGATCTGGGGGGCTCGCGTTTGGGCCGATCTGGGGGGCTCGCCCCCCAGACCCCCGACACATGGATAATATCTTGTCATCATCTGCCCTGCATTTGATGGCAGGAGCAGCTTCCCCTCAACGCCGCGCGGTACACCGCGCGGCGGGAAAATAAGAACCTGTATTCATAAGCGAGGATGCTGGATGGGCGAGGGATTTTGTTCGCCTGCAAGGCAAAAAATCGCAGGAATCCTTGGTGGATTTCAAGATTTTTTAACGCCGCAGGCGGGCAAAATCACCGCCCAGACGGCCGTGTGAGCTTGTGAATACAGGTTCTAAATACGATTTATAAAGGAGAACCGCTATGATCCGCATTACCATGGAAAACGGCAGTGTCATCGAACTCGAGCTGGACGAAAAGGCCGCCCCCAAAACGGCGGCGAACTTCAAAAAGCTGGTGCAGAGCGGCTTTTACAACGGCCTCACCTTCCACCGCATCATCCCCGGCTTCATGATCCAGGGCGGCTGCCCCGAGGGCACCGGCATGGGCGGCCCCGGCTGGGAGATCGAGGGCGAGTTCAAGGCCAACGGCTGGAACAACCCCCTCAAGCACAAGCGCGGGGTCATCAGCATGGCCCGCTCGATGGATCCCAACTCGGCCGGCAGCCAGTTCTTTATCATGCACGACGACGCCCCCCATCTGGACGGCCAGTACGCCGCCTTCGGCCAGGTCACCAAGGGCATCGAGACGGTGGACGAGATCGCCGCCGTCCCCACCGATTACAGCGACCGCCCCCGCACCCCCATGGTGATGAAAACCGTCGAGCTCATCGAGGAGTAACCGCCGCCCTTTTTGCCCTACAGCTTTTCTGCCCCATCCGGGCCGGCGGGGGGCAGTCTGTTAAAAAGCGCCTTTGACATTTCGATCGGAATCCGCCCGCGATTTTATGACATTTCAATCGGAATCCGCCGCAAATTCCATGACATTTCAATCAAAACCCGCCCTTCCTTTTATGACATTTCCAATCCCCGCGCCCGGCGGCCGCATTCCCTGCGATCCTTCCCCCTTTTTTTGAATCCATCCGGCCCCCTTCCTCGTCTTGAAAAATAGAACCGCAAAATTTACAATAGTGTATTGACAAACAATATTATATCAAATATAATATTGTCAGAACCGGAAAGAACCCCAACGGGGGCTTCGCGGCGGGGCCAAAACGGCCCGGGCCGCCGGGGGCCCTCCGGCCGGGCGGGGTGTGGGCGGCACACCGGAAAGGAGCGGTCATACGCATGGCTTTTAATATGGGGGCGGCGCTGCTGGACGCGCTGGTACTCAGCACCGTCTCGCGCGAGCCGACCTACGGCTACAAGATCACCCAGGACGTGCGGCAGCTGATGCCGGTAAGCGAGAGCACCCTCTACCCGGTGCTGCGCCGGCTGCAAAAGGACGACTGCCTTGAAACCTATGACCAGGAGTTTGCCGGGCGCAACCGGCGCTACTACCGGCTTACCGCCCGCGGGGGCGAGGCGCTGGCCAACTACCGGGTGGAGTGGACGGTCTACCGCGCCAAGATAGACGGGATGCTTTTGCCAGAGGAGGGATGTGCGGAATGATGGACCGAGAGCAGTTTTTGCAGCAGCTTCGCGCGCTGCTGGCGGACACCGCGCCCGAGGAGCGCGAGGAGGCCATCCGCTATTACGAGGAGTATTTTGACGAGGCCGGCCCCGAGCAGGAGCAGGCGATCCTGGCCGAGCTGGGCAGCCCGGCCAAGGTGGCCGGCATCATCCGGGCCAACGTGCCGGGCAGCCGCCCGGCCGGCGGCCCGGCCTATGCAAGGCCGGCCGCCAGCGCGCCGGCCCCGGACGCCCCGGCCTCCAACGCGCCGGACGGC
>CAJTVI010000098.1 GCA_910579545.1 uncultured Oscillospiraceae bacterium
CGCACCCAGCCCGCCGCCCAGCCGGGCCCCGGCGCGCAAACGCCTGCCGCGCAGCCCGCCGCCCCCCGCCCGAGGGTGCGCCGGGTGGGCACCTTTACCATGGGGGTGGCGCTGATCCTGGCCGGGCTTTTGATCTGCGCAAGCCTGCTTTTGCCCGCCTTCAACATCCTGCTGGCGGCCAAGCTGGCCCCGCTGGTGCTGGTGGCGCTGGGGTGCGAGGTGCTCTACTGGAGCGCCCACCAGGGCAGCGCCAGGATCAAGTACGATTTTTTGAGCGTGTTCGTCTGCTTTGTGCTGCTCTGCGCCTCGATCGGCGCGGCGGCGGTGCCGGCGCTCTGGCGGTATTTTGGGCCGGACCGGCAGATGACCGAGAGCCGGCTGGCCAACGAGCTGGTGGAGGCGGCCTACCCCGCCCTAAAGGACCAGAACCTGCGCAACATGTCGGTCAACGTGAGCCTGACCGGGGTGGAATTTGACGCCGGCATGGCCCTGACCGACCTGACCGCCCAGGACTATGTGGGGGTCAACGTCACCCTGCGCGGCGCTTTTGCCGACACCCAGAGCTTTGCCGCGGCCTGCCGCCGGGTGCTGGACGTGCTGGGCGGGCTGGGGGTGCCCATCCGGTATGTGGACTTTTACGCCGAGGACGAGGCCAACCACTACACCCTGAGCGTCTCGAGCCGGTACGACTGGGACGCCAGCGCCGCCCAGCTGGCCGAGCTGGCCAGCCACGAGGTCTACACCGAAAACGAGGACTGGATGGAGGAGCAGAACTACCAGCTCCAGCAGGCCTATGAGGATGGCTGGTACCTGGCGGTCGAGAGCGATCCGGACGAGCCGGCGCCCGGGTGGTCGGAGGACGCCGCGCTCCAGCGCGCCTTTGAGATGGGTTGGAGCTACGGATGCAGGCTGCGGGACGGCTATGCCCAGACCGAGGAGGGCGAGGGCGAACCGGCCGGCGAAGCCCTTGCCCCGCCGGCCGGACAAACGGTGGAACCCGGCAGCGCCGTGCAGCCGGTGCCCGAAACGCCCGACGCGGCGGCGTGAGGGGGGCGTATCGCCGCCGCTATTCCCGGGCTTCCACAGGCCCCTCTCCCTCACTGCACAGTCCGAACGCCCGCCACCTCCCCGGCCAGCCTCCGCCTCTCTGCGCCGGCCTTTATGTTCACACTTTATACCTTCTCCTGTAATGGGGGTCTGGGGGATTTATCCCCCAGATTGGCCAGCCGGCGCATAACCTCCGGCTTTGACAAGCCCTAAAACAGAAAAACCAAAACACCCGCGGCCCCTTTTTCAAGGGCCGCGGGCGTTTTTATATAAAAAGCCTGCGGAATGGATAAATTCTTTGTATAAACCGTTAAAAATGAATATAATGCCAAAAAATGCATTGACAAAGAATAAATATGCAACTATACTGAATCTTGTTTTCCAGCAAAAGCCGCGGCGGCCGCCCCTTTTGGGCCCTGCGCCGCGGCGCGGAAAACGGCACACGGCCCGCCGCCCGGGAGAGGGGCCCGGGGGCAGCGGCGGAACGCCGCCGGCCGGTGCGGCTATTTTAAAAAGCTGCGCGCAGCGCCTGCTGGCGCGGCTTCCGAAGAGAGAAGGAGATCACCCATGAAAAAGATGCTTGCTTTCTGCCTTGCCCTCTGCCTTGTGCTTGCGCTGGCCGGCTGCGGCGGCGCGGCGTCCGGCTCCGTGCCGGCCGCGGGTTCCGCCCCGGCCAGCTCCGCGCCGGCCTCGAACCAGACCATCTTCAGCCTGGCCGATCTGGAGGGCAAAACGGTCGGGGTGCAGCTGGGCACCACCGGCGACACCTACGCCGCCGACATCAAGGACGTGACCGTGGACCAGTACAGCAAGGGCGCCGACGCGGTGCAGGCCCTGCTTACCAACAAGGTGGACGCCGTGATCATCGACAACGAGCCGGCCAAGGTGTTTGTGAGCAGCAACGCCGACAAGCTGATGCTGCTGGACGAGGACTTTGCGGTGGAGGACTACGCCATCTGCATGGCCAAGGACAAGGCCGAGCTCACCGAGGCCTTCAACGGCGCCATCGCCCAGATCAAGGAGAACGGCACCCTGCAGGCCATCCTGGACAAGTACATCAACGGGGTGGAAGGGGCCGCGGGCTATGTGACCCCCGAGGGCACCGAGTATCCCAACGGCCAGCTGGTCATGGCCACCAACGCCTACTTCCCGCCCTACGAGTACTACGAGGGCGAGACGATCGTGGGCATCGACGCCGAGTTTGCCAAGGCCATCTGCGACATTCTGGGCTACGAGCTGGTGATCGAGGATATGGAGTTTGATTCGATCATCACGGCGGTGCAGAGCGGCAAGGCCGATTTTGGCGCGGCCGGCATGACCGTGACCGAGGACCGGCTGCAGAACGTCAATTTCACCGACAGCTACTGCACCGGCATCCAGAGCGTGATCGTGCTCAAGTAAAAAAAGCGCCCGCCGGGGGCGGGGCGCAAAGCGCCAACAAAGCAACAAAAGGGCAGGGGCCAGCGCAGCGCTGACCCCTGCCGCGCGGTAAAGGGATCAAAAGCAGCGCGGGCCGCCCGCAGGCCGGGCGCGGTAAAAGCGCTCTTATCAGTAAGGCGGCCCGCCGGGGGCGGGCCGCCCGCGCGCCGCACAAAAAGGGGAGAAGGGCATGGACGCATTTTGGCAAAGCGAGTTCTGGCGGGTTTTTAAGCAGAACTTTATCGAGGAAAACCGCTGGACCTACCTGGCCAGCGGCCTGCAAACCACCCTCGTCGTTACCCTGCTGGCCCTTTTGATGGGCATTTTGCTGGGCGGGCTGGTGGCGATCCTGCGGGTGATGCACGACAAGGAGGAGCGCCCCGGCCGCGCGCTGCGGCTGGCGGACGCGGTCTGCCGGCTCTACCTCACCCTCATCCGCGGCACCCCCATGATGCTGCAATTGCTCATCATGTACTTTGTGGTCTTTGGCAGCGTCAAGATCGACAAAACCGTCACGGCGGTGCTGGCCTTCGGCATCAACTCGGGGGCCTACCTGGCCGAGATCTTCCGCGGCGGCATCATGAGCATCGACCCCGGCCAGACCGAGGCCGGCCGCAGCCTGGGGCTGCCCTACCGGGTGGTGATGGCCCGCATCATCCTGCCGCAGGCGGTCAAAAACGTGCTGCCGGCGCTGGTCAACGAGCTGATCGCCCTGCTCAAGGAGACCTCGATCGTGGGCTACATCGGCCTGCGGGACCTCACCCGCGGGGCGGACGTCATCCGCAGCCAGACCTGGGTGGCCTTTGCCCCGCTGCTGGGGGCGGCGGCCATCTACCTGCTGATCGTGATCCTGCTGACCAAGCTGGCCGGCCGGATCGAAAGGAGGCTGGGCCAGAGTGATCGAGGTTAAAAACCTGCAAAAATCCTTCGAGGGCCTCAGGGTGCTGGACGGGGTGGACCTGACCATCCGCAGGGGGGACAAGGTGGTGCTGGTGGGGCCGTCGGGCTGCGGCAAATCGACCTTCCTGCGCTGTTTGAACCTGCTGGAGCGGCCGGACGGCGGCGAGGTATACTTTGAGGGCCAGCTGCAGGGCGGCCCGGATACCGACGTGAACCTGCTGCGCCGCCGGATGGGCATGGTGTTCCAGCAGTTCAACCTCTTCCCGCACCTCACCGTGCGGCAGAACATCACCCTGGCGCCGGTGCAGCTGAAGCTCAAGACCCAGCCCGAGGCGGACGCGCTGGCCCTCTCCCTGCTCGAGCGGATCGGCCTGGCCGACAAGGCGGACGCCTACCCCAGCAAGCTTTCGGGCGGGCAGAAGCAGCGGATCGCGATCGTGCGGGCGCTGGCCATGGAGCCGGAGGTGATGCTGTTTGACGAGCCCACCAGCGCGCTGGACCCCGAGATGGTGGGGGAGGTGCTGGAGCTGATGAAGCAGCTGGCCCGGGACGGCATGACCATGGTGGTGGTGACCCACGAGATGGGCTTTGCCCGGGAGGTGGCCAACCGGGTGATCTTTATCGACGAGGGCCGGGTGCAGGAGGACGAGCCGCCCGAGGAGTTTTTTGCAAACCCCAAAAACGAGCGGCTCAAGAGCTTTTTGTCCAAGGTGCTGTAGCCGAGGGCCGGTACCTGCCGGCCCTCTTTATTCGAGGCTGACCGCCGCGTCCTGGTACAGCGTGTTGCCCAGCAGTTCGGGAGACTCTCCCACAAATGCCTTTGCGGCCTCCTGGTCGCCCTGGAGCTGCCACATGAACCAGGCGGTCACATACCCGTCCGCCGAATATAGCATCCTGCCGTGATCCATACCGGGCCGCAGGGCCGTAACGGTGCCGGCCGGTATCGCGTCGGCAAGCTCCTTCACCCCGTCCGGGGAGATCACATCATTTTCCGCGGCGGCCAAAATCAGGGTGGGGACGGCCATTTTGCCGGGGTCATACTCCAGCCCGATGGCCATTGCCAGCGCCCACTCGGTGGGGGACAGGCTCACGGCGCAGGTATACAGCCCGCCGTGGGGCTGTTCGCTGACCGCGTTGAACACCGCCACACCGCCCTGGGAGTGGCCGGAGATCCCAACGCGGCCGGTGTCCACCTTTTGGTAAAATACGCTGTTTGGGTCGCTGTTCTGTTCCAGCAGCCAGACAAGGGTGGCCTCGACCCCCCCTCTATTAAAGCTGAACACCCCACAGGCGTGTTTGCCCGCTTGCCTTTTGCGGCGCGCCCTCCTTGCTTTTTGCCCGGCCTGGCCGGCCGGGCTTACACCACCAGCCCGCCGTTGACCCCCAGCACCTGCCCGGTGATAAAGCCGGCCTCCTCGCTGGCAAGCCAGAGCAGCGCGCCGGCCACCTCCTGCGGGGTGCCCAGCCGGCCCAGGGGGGTCTCGTCGGCCAGGGCGGCTTTGTCGGCCGGGGCGAAGCCGGCCATCATGTCGGTGTCGATCACGCCGGGGGCCACGCAGTTCACCGTGACGCCGCTGGGGCCCTCCTCCTTGGCAAGGGCGCGGGTCAGGCCGATCAGCCCGGCCTTGGCGGCCGAATAGTGCACCTCGCAGCTGCCGCCCACCTGGCCCCACATGCTGCTCACCGTGAGGATGCGCCCCCACCTTTGCCGCAGCATGCCGGGCAGCGCCCGCCGGCAGCAAAAAAACGCGCCGGTCAGGTGCACGTCCAGCATCCGCCGCCATTCTTGCTCGGTGATATCGGTAAAAAGCCGCTGGGCCGCAATGCCCGCATTGCACACCAGCACGTCCACCCCGCCAAACGCCCGCTCGGCCTCGGTGAACATCCGGTCCACATCGGCCCAAACGGCCACGTCCCCCGCCACCGGCAGCACCTGCCCCGGCCAGCGGGCGGCCAGCGCCTCGGCGGCGGCCCTTGAGCGCCGGTAGCCCAGCGCCACCGCGTAGCCCGCCCCGGCAAAGGCCCCGGCCGCCGCCGCGCCGATGCCGCGGGAGCCGCCGGTGATCAGCACGGTTTTTTGTTTCATGGCAGATCCTCCTTTTGAAAAATGGGCGGCGGGCCGCCGGGGGCGTCCCCCGGCGGGGTTTGGCCGGCCGGGGCCGCGGGGCAAGGCGCGGGCGTATTCACGGGGGTGGGTGCAGAACTGGCCGGACAAGGCGCGGGCGCGGGCGGGGCGCCCGGCTTTTTCCAGCGGGCGGTCTTGGGACGCAGCCGCAGGCGGGCAAAAAATTCGGCTAAAAGGGCGGCGGATTCCTCCTCCAGCAGGCCCTGCTCCACCGCCGGCCGGTGGTTGAAGGGCTGGCTGAACAGATCCAGCACCGAGCCGCAGCAGCCGGCTTTGGCGTCGCGCGCGGCGTAGACCACCCGCCGGATGCGGCTGTTGATGATCGCACCCGCGCACATGGGGCAGGGCTCCAGGGTCACAAACAGCTCGCACTCCCACAGCCGCCAGCCGCCCAGCGCTTTGCAGGCCGCGCCAATGGCCAGCAGCTCGGCGTGGCAGAGGGCGTTTTTGTCCCCCTCGCGCCGGTTGTGGGCCGCCGCGACCAGCTCGCCGCGCCGGGCCACCACCGCGCCCACCGGCACCTCGCCCTCCCCGGCCGCGGCGCGGGCCTCGGCCAGGGCAAGCTGCATCAGTTCAAGGTCGGTCATAGCAGGGGCCTCCTGTCGGGCTGTCTTGGGCCAATCTGGGGGGCGGGCGTTTGGCCGATCTGGGGGGCTCGCCCCCCAGACCCCCATTATAAGAAAAAGTATAAATTACGAACATAAAGGCTGGCGCAGAGAGGCTGAGGCTGGCCGGGGAGGTGGCGGGCCGCTGCCGATGGGGGGCGGGCGTTTGGCCGATCTGGGGGGCTCGCCCCACCAGCAAATGCCCTGCATTTGCTGGATGCGATGTTTCTGGATTTTTTGCCCTTGGCAAACTGTCTGGCAAAAAATGCGAAACATCGGACCAGACCCCCATTTCGCCGCCCAAAATTTTGGGCGGCGGGAAAATTCAGATGGGCAAGGTGAGCGGGCCGCCCCGCCTTTGGGCAGTCCCAAGGCTTCTGCGCCGCTAAAAGATCCAGCGGCAGAGCATCCAGATGCTCAGCGCAGCCAGGGCCATCCGCCAGGCGGGGCAGCCAAACAGGGCGGAGATCCCCGGGCCGCCGCCGGGCATCGCCCAGGGCCCGGCGGCGCGGGCGCGCGGGCGGGGGGAGTGCTCGGCGGGCAGCTGCGCCCCTTTGGCGGGGGCGGGCCGCAGCTTTTGGGCCTGCCAGGCCGCCGCGCAGCCCCAAACCAGGCAGCCGAGCCCGGCGGCAAGGCCCAGCGCGGCGGCCAGCTCGCCGTCCGCGTACTGGGCCAGCCAGGCGCACCAAAAGGCCAGGGCATTGTTGACCAGGTGCAGCGCCGCGCCGGGCCACACGCTGCCGCGCCATTCGGCAAACAGGCCCAGCAGCAGCCCGCTTACCAGCGCGCTCAGGGCCTGGGCGGGGCTGCCGTGGCAGAGGGCGAACAGCAGCGCGCTGCCCAGCACCGCCGCCCCGGGGCCAAAGGGGCGCAGGGCGGTTTGCAGAACGCCGCGGAAAAACAGCTCCTCGGACGCGGCGGGCAGCAGGCAGAGGGCCACAAAGGCGGCGGCCAGCGCCCAGCCGCCGGCGGGCAGCAGGGTCTGCCGGGCCGGCAGGCCCAGCGCCCGGCCCAGCCGCCCGCCCAGGGTGCTGGCCAGGGCCGCCGCCCCCAAAAAGAGGGGCGGGAACCACCCGGGGGCCCGGCCCCGGGCACGGCCCG
>CAJTVI010000099.1 GCA_910579545.1 uncultured Oscillospiraceae bacterium
GGCGCAAGCCCCAGCGCGGCCAGCAGGCCGGCTGCGCTGGTAAGGGCCCGCGCGCCGCCCGAGGCCAGCAGGGCGTTGGCCCCTTCGCTCAATGGGCTGAAGATGCTGCCCGGCACCGCCCAGACCGGCACGCCGTACCGCCGGGCATGGCCCACGGTGCTCATGGTGCCGCTTTTTTGCCGCGCCTCGATGACGCAGAGCGCCTGCGAAAGCCCGGCGATCAGCCGGTTGCGCTGCAAAAAATAGCCCTGGTTCGCGAGCGCGCCGGGCGGGTACTCGCTGAGCACCGCGCCGGTCTGTTCGATCTGGCGGCGCAGCTCCCGGTTGCAGGCCGGGTAGGTCTTGTCGATGGCGGTGCCCAAAAAGGCCACCGTGGGCATGCCGCGGCTAAGGGCCGCCCGGTGGGCGGCGCTGTCCAGCCCGTCGGCCAGGCCGCTCACCAGCACCACGCCGGCGCCGGCAAGCCCCTCGCCGATGGTTTGGGCCGCCTGCATGCCGTACTGGCTGGGGCGGCGGCTGCCCACCATGCCCACATACACCGCGTCCTGCGGGGGCAGCTGCCCGGTGCAGTAGAGCACCGGCGGCGCGTCCGGCAAGGCGGCCAGGGCGGCCGGGTAGTCCGGGCTGTTCCAGCACAGGATGCGCACCCCCAGCGCCTCGCAGCGGCGGGCCAGCGGGGCAAAGCTGGCCGGCGGGCGGGTATCGTCCAGCAGGCGGCCGGCGGCGGCGGGGCCCAGCAGGCCCGAAAGGTCCTCCTGCCCGCGGGCGGCAAACACCCCCTCGGCGCTGCCGTACAAAGCCAGCAGCTCGCCGCCCGAGGCGGGCGCGGGGCCCAGCACCCAGGCCAGCCAAAGCCAGTATAAAATGGGTTCGGGTTCGGTCATGGGGTTCCTCCTTGCCGCGGGGCAAAGCGGCGCTTGGGGACAGGGCCGGGACGCGTTTGGGCCGGGGCAGGGCGGCGCCTGGGGGCCGGGCCGCGTTTGGGCCGGGGCAGGGCGGCGCCTGGGGGCCGGGCCGTATTTGGGCCGGGGCAGGGCGGCGCCTGAACCGCGCTGCATTGGGGGCCGGGCCGCTTATCCGCGCGCCGCCTGCTGCCCCCCGGCGCGGAAATGCCAGAGCAGCACCCCGCCCGCCACCCCGGCGTTGAGGCTCTCGATGCCCCCGGCCATGGGGATGCGCACGCTGGCCGTGCAGGCGGCGATGGCTTTTTGGCTGAGCCCCTGCCCCTCGCTGCCGATCACGATGCAGAGCCCGCCCGGCCAGGGCCCGGCCAGCTCGTCGAGCGGCCGGCTGCCCTGCAACGCGGCGGCAAGGCAGGCGACGCCCTGGGCCGCAAGGGCCGCAAGGGCGGCGGGCAGGTCCTCGGTGGGCAGGGCCGGGATCACCCCCGCCGCGCCCATGCCGGCGCGCAGGGTCTTGGGGGCAAAGGGGTCGGCGCAGCCGGGCGAAAGCAGGGCCGCGGTGTAGCCAAAGGCGGCCGCGCTGCGCAAAAGCGCCCCTAAGTTGCCGGGGTCCTGCACCCGCTCCAGCGCAAGGTAGCGCCCGCCCGGGCGCAAAAGGCCCGCCGGCGGCCGGGGCATTTCCAGCACCGCAAACACCCCCTGGCCGGCCTGGGTATCGGCCAGCTTTTGGGCCACATGCTCCGCCACCAGGTACTGGGGGCAGGGCATCCCGGCCAGCTGCGGGTGCTTTTGCAGCGCCGCCTCGGTGTAAAAAAGCATGCGGGGCGGGCAGTGCTGGGCAAGGTCGCGGCAAAGCTTGTACCCCTCGGCCAAAAAGGCCCCCTCGGCCCGGCGCGCGCCGGCGCTCGCCGCAAGGCGGCAGGCATATTTTATCTTGCCGTTTTCGCGGCTGGTGATGCACTCGGGCAAGGGGCGTTTCCCTCCTTTGGGGGGGCGCGGCCGGGCCTTTTGCGCCGGCCAGGCGCGTTTTTTGCCGGCCGGCCGCGCCCCGGGCCGCCCGGCCGCATATCTTTTTGCGCCGCGGCCTGCTCAAAAAAGCAACGCCCGTGCTGCGGGGCGGCGGGCGGCCTTGCGCCCTGCCGCCCGCTGGTGCGCGGGCGCAGCTGACTTTATCAAAATTACGCCGTTTTGACCTTTTCCACCAGGGCGGCAAAGCTCTGGGGGTCATGGATGGCCATCTCGCTGAGCATCTTGCGGTTGAGGGTGACGCCCTGCTTTTTAAGGCCGTTCATAAAGGCAGAATAGCTCATCCCCAGGGGACGCACGGCGTTGTTGATGCGGGTGATCCAGAGGCTGCGGTACTGGCGCTTTTTCAGCTTGCGGCCGGAAAAAGCGTAGTTGCCGCTCTTCATCACCTGCTGTTTGGCCATCTTAAAATGCTTGGACTTGCTGCCATAATAGCCCTTGGCCAGTTTGAGGGTCTTCTTCCTGCGTTTGCGGGTCATCATTGCGCCTTTGATACGTGCCATTTGTTTTTATCTCCTTTATCTCTCGTCAATTTCTCAGGGTCTGCGCTGGCAAAATGCCCGCTTACGCATAGGGCAGCATGCTCTTTACGGCCGCCGCGTTGGTCTTGTCGGCGTAGCTTGCCTTGCGGAAGCCGCGTTTGAGCTTGGTGCTCTTTTTGGTAAGGATATGGCTGCGGTAGGCCTTACCGCGCTTGACATTGCCGTTTTTGGTGAGCTTGAAACGCTTTTTGGCGCCGGAATGGGTTTTGATCTTGGGCATAGTTTGTTCCTCCTAAAATGATCCGTAAAAAACGGGATATTACTTGCCTGATGGGGTGTTCTGGGCCTGGGCGGCGGGCTTTGGGCTCATAAACATGAGCATGCTGCGGCCCTCAAGCTTGGGGGGCTTATCCACCGCGGCCTCGGGCAGGGCGGCGGCAAAGCGTTTGTGCACATCCAGCCCTAAGTTGGTGTGCGCCATCTCGCGCCCGCGGAACCGGATCGAGACCTTGAGTTTGTGCCCGGCCGCCAAAAACTTTTTGGCCTGGTTGACCTTGGTGTTAAAGTCCGCAATGTCGATGTTGAGGGAAAGGCGGATCTCCTTGATCTCGACCACCTTTTGGTTTTTCTTGTTTTCCTTTTCCTTCTTCTGCTGCTCAAAGCGGTACTTGCCGTAGTCCAGGATCTTGCACACCGGGGGCTGGGCCTGCGGGGCGATCTTGACCAGGTCGAGGTTTTTCTCATCGGCCAGCCTCTGGGCCTCCCGGGCGCTCATCACGCCAAGCTGGCTGCCGTCCGCCCCGATCAGCCGGACCTCCCTGTCGCGGATGGCCTCGTTGATCTCAAGTTCCTTTTTGCCGTTGGTAGCGATCGTCAAACACCTCCAAATCAGACTGTGGGCGCCCGGCGGCACGGTGCGGCGCGCAAAAACGCGGCCGCCCGCACCGGGGCAGCCGCGCAAAAACACCTTGCTCCGCCGCGCTGGGGCGGCAGGGGCGGTTTGGCCCGGGCCCCAAAAAGGCCCCAAGGCGAGCACGGCGGCCAGCCGGATGCTGCTTTCTTTACGAGTGCCATCATACCACGCAAAGGCCCGGGTGTCAAGGGTTCATGGAGAAAATGCGTGCGCAGCGGGGCGGGCCAGCGCCCGAATCATGCCAAGCGCAGGCAGGGCCGGCGGCTGGAAACACCCGGCTGCGCCGTTCGCAGCCCGGCCTTTTGCGGGCTCAGGAGAACGAAAGGCGGTCGCCCACTACCTCGTCCATCAGAATGCTGGTAAACAGCCTTGCTCCCGCCCGGTTAAGATGGTCCGAATTCATAAAAAGCGAGTATTCGCCGCAAAAGCGCTCATCTGCCGAATAATCGTAATATTCGGCCCCTGTCTCCCGCTGCACCTGCGCAATCAGCGCATGAAAACTCTCCAAAAAATCTGGGTCGGCCCGCCCCACCTCCTGATTGTATTCGGCAAGATATGGGGTGGTTATGAGGATCGGGGTCGCACCGCGCGCCCGGCAAAGGGCGATCATCTCATACAGCGCGTCAAGTTCCTCCTGGTTGAGGATCCGCTCCCCTCCATCGTCCATTTTCTCAAAAAACAAATGATTTTTAACCACAATGCCAGCGTATTCGGCCGCAGCTTGCGCGTTTGTTCCGTTTATCCCAGCCGTGCTGCCTGCTTTCTCTCGTTCCGTAACTGCTTCCACCATACGCGGGAGCAGTTGAGGTCCTGCCAGCAAAACCGGATACTTTACCATAAGTGCAACGGTCCAACTGCATTCCTTAATGTACTCGGACGGCAGCAGCGAATAATACCGGGTATTTTTATCCGCAAAATTATACGATTCATTTTCGGGAATACCGTACAGGGAAAAATAGGAAACTGGAATAAATACAACAGCGCCCTCCGACAAACGCTCCTGATAAAACTGCAAAAGCCTTGCATCATAAGAAAGCGATTGGCTCGAGAGCGCGAAATTAAAGCAGTAGTCCTGCAGGCCCTTCTCTTCCAATTCACCATAGAAAAAGCTATCCCTCCCATGGCTCGACCCAAAGTTGCAGAGCCGTATCTCAGCCGGCATCTGAAAAAACTTTTGGATATTATCGGTCATACCCAGCCCAAGCCCCTCATAGACCGCGTTAACGCCAAGGGTAAGCAGGCAGAGCAACAGCAGATAAGCAGAGATGATTTTTATAAATTTTTTCATGATCCTTCAGAACTGAAAATAGACAAATTCAGCCGCTACCCCTTTCTGAGAATAAATGAGCGTACACAGCCCAACCGCAAGCCATACAGCCCACTGCAGCACTTTGCCCTTTTGGCCCAGCTTTTCGATCGCGTCGCCCTCACGGTCGAAACAGTCATAGATAAACAATACAGCCAGCATCGGCAGGTAGGTCAGCAGATCGATTTTTCCCAGAGGCATACGATTGTGCACATAATTCAGCGGCTGGCCAATGCCGTCAAACAGATGCGCCAGCACATAGACCGCGTCCCCAAGGGTCTGCGCCCGAAAAAACACCCACGCCGCGCTGCAGAACGCAAACACGCAGCCCACCTTCAGCCACCGCAGGATAGGGCTTTTGCGACAGGATACCCCCCCCGGTGGGGTATTGACGCCTGCATCACCTGCGCAAGCCCATGCAGCCCGCCCCATGCCACAAAATTCCAGCTGGCGCCGTGCCACAGCCCGCTGAGCAGGAAGGTGGCGAGCAGGTTTGCCTTGTGCCGCAGCCCTGAGCAGCGGTTGCCCCCCAGCGGGATATAAACGTAATCCCTAAACCAGGTGGACAGCGAGATATGCCAGCGGGACCAGAATTCACGGATCGACGCCGAAAGATAAGGGCTTTTAAAGTTGGTCATCAGGTCGATGCCCAGCAGCTTGGCCGTGCCGACCGCAATATCCGAATAACCTGAAAAATCGCAGTAGATCTGCACCGAAAAAAACACGATCACAATGGCAAAATCCACGCCGTAATAGGAGGTCACGTCCGCATACACCATGTCCACAAAGGGCGCAAGATTATCCGCGATCACGAGTTTTTTAAAAAAGCCCCAGAGCATCCGCTTTGCGCCGCAGAGGGCCTTGTCCGCATCAAAAAAATGTTCTTTGCGGAGCTGCGGCAGCAGGTTGGCCGTGCGCTCGATCGGCCCGGCCACCAACTGCGGGAAGAAGGATACAAAAGTGGCATAAATGCCAAAGTGCTTTTCGGCCGGGATCTCCCCCCGGTAAACATCGATCACATACGAGAGGGTCTGAAAGGTGTAAAAGGAGATGCCAACCGGCAGCATCAGGCTGACGGTAACCGGGTGGGGATGGATGCCAAAGGCCGAAAGCGCTGCATAGAAGTTGCCCAGCAGAAAGCCGGCATACTTGAATATGACCAGGACCCCCAGGCAAAGCGCGGCCGCGCCAAAGAGCACCCATTGCTTCTGCCGCTTGCTGCCGCACCGCCCGAGCAGCCGGGCAGCCGTGTAGGAGACAAGGGTGGTAAAAAGGATCAGCACAATATATTTTGCATTCCAGCTCATGTAAAAATAGCAGCTGGCGGCCAGCAGCACCGGCCAGCGGAACCGATGCGGGATCGCCCAGTATACAATAAAAACAATGGGCAAAAAAGCCGCATAGGCCATGGAGTTAAAAAGCAATCGAATCCTCCCTTTCCGCCGCGTATGCTCCCGCCGTGGGCCCGGTGCGCCAATGCCCCCGCCCTGCCCACAGCGCCCCCATTATATCGGATGCCGGGGTATTTTGCAACATCCGCAAGGCCGTACCCGGCCCCATCCCCCTTTATCCGCCGGGCTCGAGGGGGACGTTGATCTCGGCGCCGAGGGCGAAGCTGTAAAGGGTGCAGCGGCGCACCGGCAGGCCCAGCCGCTTTTGGATGGCCCTGGCGTAGAGCATCAGCTGGCCGCGGTAGGCCCGCAGCAGCTGCGCCGGCGTTTTGCCGCGGTCGGTTTTGTAATCCACGATCTCGGCCGCATCCGGCCCCACCAGCACAAGGTCGGCCACCCCCTGCACCAGCACCTCGGCGCCGGCGTAGTCGGCCGTTTTGTCGGCCGCGGCGGCCGCCGCGGGCAGGGCGGTGATAAAATCGTACTCCCGCAAAACCTCTGCCGCCGCCTGGGCGCGGGCAAACACATCGCTGGCAAAAAACCTGCGCAGGGCCGCAAAGTCCAGCTGGCCGGCCAGTTCGGGGGCCAGCAGCTGCATGCGGCGCTGGCGTTCGGCCTCGGCCTCGGGATCCCGCGCGGCGGCGGCAAGGTCGGCGTGCTGCAAAAAGGCGTGCAGGGCGGTGCCCTTTTCGGCCGCCGAGAGCCCGCCCGCCGCCAAAAAGGCCGGGCGGGCGGCCACCGGCTCCTCCTCCCTGTGCACCAGCGCCGTGACGCTTACCTTGGCCGGCACCCGGGTGAGGGCGGCGCGGGGGTACTGCCAGCTGAACAGCCGGCGCAGCCGGGCCAGCAGCGCCTCGTCCGGCGCGGCGGTGAGCAGCGGGCCGGGGGCGGCGTTTTGCTCCGGCTCCGGGGGTGGCGCGGCGGCAAAGAGGCTTACCTCCAGCTGGCCGGCCTCCTCCGCCGCCCCGGGCGGCAGGGCGGGGCGGTCCGCCGGCGGCAGGCCGGC
>CAJTVI010000100.1 GCA_910579545.1 uncultured Oscillospiraceae bacterium
CTTTCGGGGCAGGGGTGCTGTTGCCTTGAGAGACTGCTCCCCCGCGCCCGGCCGGCGATCATCTCTCCCCGGTTTGGGCACTCCCGCAAATTCTCCCGCCCGGCGCTCAGGGCTGCCAGATCTCTTGCATCAGCCCCTCGAGATACCCGGCCTGCCGGGGGGTCATGGGGCAGCCGTTCTGGCTCTCGTACAGCCGGGCAAACAGTTCCATCGGGCTTTGGGCGGCCGCGGCGGCGTCCGGCAGTTCCCCCGCGGCCCGGGTGCGGGCGTTGTCGTAATCCAGCCGCATCAGCAGCGGATACACCGCCCGCAGCCGGCCCACCGCGTCGGGCTGGTCCTCCTCGTCGGTCAGGGTGATGTGCAGGTAGCACCCGGGCAGCCCGGTGCCCGCGTAGTAGGGGCGGGCGGTCAGTTCCTCGTACCGGCCGCGGATCTCGCGCATTGGGTGCAGCGGGGCCAGCGGCACGCACCGCACCGACACCTCCCCCTTGGCCCCAAGGCTCACAACGGCGGCGGATTTTTGCTCCCCCGCCTCGGAAAAGGAGTAGGCCAGCGGGGTGCCGCAGTAGCGCATGTTTCCGCCCGCCGCCTGGGGCCGGTGCAGGTGGCCCAGCGCCACATAGTCAAAGGGGGCGAACACCGCGCCGTCCACCCCTTCGGCGCCGCCGGCAAACAGCTCCTCGGATTCCGCCCGGGCCGAGCCCACCACAAACTGATGGGTCACCAGCAGGTTGCGCACCCCGGGATCCAGCCGCATCCGCCCCACCGCGGCCCGCATGGCGTCGGTGACGGTCTCGATGGTCTCGCCCTCAAAAAAGCGGCGCACACCGGCCGGGCGCAGAAAGGGCAGCAGGTAGACCCGCAGCGGGCCGTGCTCGTCCCGCAGCTCCACCGGCTCGACCCGGCCGTCGTACACCGGGGCCAGATGCACCCCGGCCGGGGCCATCAGACGGCCGCCAAAGGCCAGCCGCTCGGGCGAATCGTGGTTGCCGCTGATCACAAACACCCGCCCGCACAGCCCGGCCAGCTGTACCAAAAAGCTGTCGAACAGCTCCACCGCCTCGGCCGGCGGGGCCGCCCGGTCGTAGACGTCCCCCGCGATCAGCACCCCGTCCGGCCGCTCGGCCCGGGCCAGTTCGAGCAGCTGCCCGAGGATATAGCGCTGGTCCTCCAGCATCGAAAACCCGTTCACCCGCTTGCCCAGGTGCAGGTCCGAAAGATGGATGAACTTCACGCCGCTCACCTCCCCTTTTGCGGCGCCGCGCCGCTTTTTGGCGCGCTTTGGGCCGCTTTGGGCCGCGCCGCATTTGGCGCACTTTGGGCCGCTTTGCGCCGCACCCGCCGCCGCTTTTTCCGCCTCTTTAAGCTGTGCGGCCGGCCGGCGCCCACCGTGATTTTGGCCCGGCGGGCGTCCCATGCCCGCCGGGTTTTCCTTTGCCGCCGCCAAAAGGCCGGTACAGCAAAAAAGCACCGCCAGTGCGGCGGTGCTTTCCTGTTTTGGTGGGAGCGGGTGGATTCGAACCACCGAAGCAATTATGCAACAGATTTACAGTCTGCCCCCATTGGCCGCTCGGGAACACTCCCACATTCCCGCACATCAAATGAGTGCTTGCTTATTATAGCAGGCCCATGCCAAAAATGCAAGAGGGGATTTTTGCTTTTTTGCGCTCTTTGCGCCCTGATCCCTGCCGATCTGGGGGCCAACGGCCCCCAGACCCCCATCCTGCCGCACGAATCATCGTGCGGCGGAAATCGGCCCCCGGCCGCGGCAACGCCTTTCCCCCGCCCCCCAAAAGTTCACAAAAAAACTATATTTCCGCGGGCCGTTTTATGGTATAATAAATCTGTCCGATCGGCAAGGCCGGGCCGCAGGCAGCGGCTGGGCGTAATATGGTATAACAATTTTATCCCGCACACCGGGCCGGCATCCCCCGCCATGGGCTGCCCTGCCGGCCTTTTTTAAAACGGGCGCCTTTTGTGCCTTGGGCCAAGGGGCGTTCCTTTTTTATAAAGGAGGCGTATGCACCATGGCAGAAGTATCCGAGTATTCCCGCGTCACCCCCCAGATGGAGGCGCTGGCCGCGCTGTGCCTTGCAAACAGCAGCATCGACCCCGCGGCCTACATCACCCACGACGTCAAGCGGGGCCTGCGGGATCTGAACGGGGTGGGCGTGATGGCCGGCCTGACCGAGATCAGCGAGATCCGCTCCTCCAAAATGGAAAACGGCAAAAAGGTGCCGATCGACGGCGAGCTCTACTACCGCGGCTATGCCATTGCCGACATTGTGCGCGGCTTTGTGGAGAGCGACCGGTTCGGCTTTGAGGAAACGGCCTTTTTGCTCATGTTCGGCAAGCTGCCCACCCCGGCCGAGCTGGCGGGCTTTACCGAGCAGCTGGCCTTTTTCCGCAGCCTGCCCACCAACTTTGTGCGGGACGTCATCCTCAAGGCCCCCTCGCAGGACATGATGAACACCCTGGCCCGCAGCGTGCTGACCATGGCCGGCTACGACGAGCGGCCGGACGACATCTCGCTGCCCAACGTGGTGCGCCAGTGCATGGACCTGCTGGCCATCTTCCCGCTGCTGGCGGTGTACGGCTACCAGGCGTTCAGCTATTACAAGGAGGGCAAGAGCCTGTTTATCCACGCGCCGCTGCCCGGGCTCTCCACCTCCGAAAACATCCTGGCCCTGCTGCGGCCGGATGGGAAATACTCCAAATTAGAGGCCCGGCTGCTGGATCTCTGCCTTGTGCTGCACGCCGAGCACGGCGGCGGCAACAACTCCACCTTTACCACCCATGTGGTCACCTCCAGCGGCACCGATACATACAGCTGCATGGCGGCGGCGCTGGCCAGCCTCAAGGGGCCGCGGCACGGCGGGGCCAACATCAAGGTGGTGCAGATGTTTGAGGACATGAAGCAGGCCGTGCGCGACTGGAAGGACGACGAGGAACTGAGCCGCTACCTGCTGGGCCTTCTCAACAAGCAGAACTTTGACAAGGCCGGCCTGATCTACGGCATGGGCCACGCGGTGTATTCGATCAGCGACCCGCGCGCGCGGATCCTCAAGGGGTTTGTGGAGATGCTCAGCCGGGAAAAGGGCTTTGACGAGGAGTACGCCCTCTACGCCGCGGTCGAGCGGCTGGCCCCCCAGGTGATCGCGCAGCAGCGCAAAATTTACAAGGGTGTCTCGGCCAACGTGGACTTTTACAGCGGCTTTGTCTACCACATGCTGGGCCTGCCTGTGGAACTGTACACCCCCATCTTCGCGGTGGCCCGGGTGGCCGGCTGGAGCGCCCACCGGATGGAGGAACTGGTCAACATGGGCAAGATCATCCGCCCGGCCTACGCCTCGGTGCAGCCGGTGCGGCCCTACATCCCCTGGGACCAGCGCGCCTGAGCGCGGCGCGGGCCCCCACGCAGCAAGCGGACGGCATGGGGCCAGTTTGAAATTACTTTCGCCGGCAGCGGCAAGGCTGCCCAAGGCCGAAAAGGCGGCCGCTTTTACCCCGGCTCCCGACCCCCTGTCTCAAGAAAGATTTTATAATGCATATGGGAGATGGAACAGCATGGGGTCAGATACATCGTGCAATGATCAGGGCCTTACCCCAGAACAGATACAGCAGTTGAAACGGGACCTTACAGAGCATCCCATCGACCCCGCATACGATGAGATTTGCGGGCCGGATGAATTCTATGATGGGTATGACCCGGTTGTTTATGGGCAATTTTTAGCCCGCGAAGCATACGAAACGTTGAAGAGGTCAGGCGCCCTCCCCGACGAACTGCGCCGGCCGGATGATCCGCCGGAACAGACCGGCAAATAACCTGATCCCCCTGCCTCGCGGCTGGCGGCGGGGTGAGCGGGGGATTTGCCGGCTTGGCCGGCAATAGGCCTGGGGGGCAGAGCCCCCCAGGCCCCCTTTTTTGTCTTAAACAAGGAAGAACGCACTTCTGTTGACAAACAATCATACGCTCGTTACAGTAGTAGTAATGGGCGTATGATTATATGTGGTGTCGTTTTAAGGCTGGCAGCGGCTTTTAAAACTTGGGAATCAATGTCCGTCCCTTTGTCTTCGGGGCCATGGAAACATGGCCCCTTTTTCATGCCTGCGGGACCTTGAGCCATCCCCGCCCTCCCCCCAAAAAGCATAGGGCGCCCCCCCGCCCCGCATTGATGTTTTTGCGGGATGGTGGTAAGATAAAAGGCGGGGCGGCGGGCCGCTAAGGCCGGCGTGCTTTGGCGCGGCCGCCCCGCCCCGGGGAATGGGAACGACGATGAGGGAAGGGGAAAAAGCATGATCCCGCAGTACTATAAGGAGATGCTCTCGCACAAATCGGTGATCCGGCAGATCTCGGAGTATGGGGCGGCGCGGGCCGCCGAGGTGGGGGCCGAAAACGTCTTTGATTACAGCCTGGGCAACCCGTCGGTGCCCGCGCCGGCGGCCTTTACCGCCGAGATGCAGCGGCTGCTGGCCGAGGCCGAGCCGGTGGCCCTGCATGGGTACAGCCCGAGCCTGGGCATCGCGGCGGTGCGCGCGGCGGTGGCCAAAAGCCTGGCGGGCCGGTTCGGCCTGCCCTATGAGACCCGGCACATCTTTATGACCAGCGGCGCGGCCGGGGCGATCGCCCACGCGCTGCGGGCGGTGTGCGAGCCGGGGGACGAGGTGGTGACCTTTGCGCCCTGCTTCCCGGAATACGGGCCGTATGTGGCCGGGGCGGGGCTGCGGCTGCGGTATGCCGCCTGCCTGCCGGATTTCCAGCCCGACCTCGATTCGCTGGCGGCGCAGATCACCCCCAAGACCGCGGCGGTGCTCATCAACACCCCCAACAACCCCACCGGGGCGGTCTACTCCCTTGAGAGCATGCGGGGGCTTGCGGCGCTGCTGCGGCAAAAAAGCGCCGAGCTGGGCCGGCCGGTCTACCTGATCTCGGACGAGCCTTACCGCGAGATCTTGTTTGAGGGGGTAACCGCCGTCTATCCGGCCAGCTTGTACAAGGATACCCTGACCTGCTATTCCTTTTCCAAGAGCCTTTCGCTGCCGGGCGAGCGGATCGGGTACCTGGCCGTCTGCCCCGGCTGCGAGGGGGAGAAGCTGCTGGTGGACGTGTGCGGGCAGATCAGCCGCGGCACCGGACACAACTGCCCGCCCAGCATCATCCAGCTGGCCGTTGCGAAGGTGCTGGAAGCGACCGCCGACCTCGGCGTGTACGAGACCAACATGCGGCTGTTGTACGACGAGCTGACCGCGCTGGGCTTTGAATGCCCGCGGCCGGGCGGAACCTTTTACATCTTCCCCAAGGCGTTGGAGGAGGACGCTGTGGCCTTTTGCGAGCGGGCCAAGCGGTACGACCTCTTGCTGGTGCCCAGCGACAGCTTTGGCTGCAAGGGGTATTTCCGCATGGCCTACTGCACCGGCACCGACAAGGTGCGCCGCAGCCTGCCCGCCCTGCGGGCGCTGGCCGAAAGCTATCGATAAGGCCCGGGTTTGCCGGAACCCGCCGGCATTTGAAGGGAGGACGAGGGCATGGAACGGATCAAAAGCCTTGACCGTTACCAAAAGGGCATTTTGCTGGGGATGCTTTTGATGGCCATTGCCTTTTTGGCGGCGTATGCCGTTACCACTTCGCGGGTAGGGTTCCTTTATAAAGGCGTGATCCTGACGCCGGGCAGCGAGGACGAGAATACCGTTTATTCCGGCAGGCTCGGGGGCCGGCCGGCGCGGTTTACGGTGTCGGAGGATCAAACGGTGGTCTTTGAGCATGGGGACAGGGTCTATGGGCCCTACACGGCGAGGGAGGACGCCGCGGCGGTGCCGCAAAACGAGCCGGAGGCCGGGGAGATGACCGGCATGGAACTCTTTTGCGGGGACGCCGTCCTGTTCCGGGGCGGCGTTCTGCGGTTTGGCGATGGGTACTGGCTGTACAACGAGGACGGCACCATCCATGGATTTACCATTGGCTATGTGACCAGCGATGGTGTGGAGCGGGACGAAAATGGCAATGTGATCGACCCGGCAGAGCCCTCTGTGCCCGACATCCTGAACCTGATGGAGGGCCCGGAACTTACCCACAAGGGCGAATGGCCTGTGTGGTTTGGCGCGGTGCTTGTCTGCGGCCTGAACGCGCTGCTGATCCTGTTTGCCGATGAACTGTTCCGCTTGAACCTCAGCTTTCAGATCCGCAACCCGGACCGCGCCGAGCCGTCGGACCTCGAGATCGCGGGGCGGTATGTGTGCTGGACCGCGCTTGCCCTTTTGGCGCTGGTGTTTTTTGTGATGGGTCTGCAGTAAGGGAGAGAGCGTTTTTGGGCCAATCCAGGGGGACGCGTCCCCCTGGACCCCCATCTTGGGCCGATCTGGGGGGCTTGCCCCCCAGACCCCCTTTACGCCGCACGAACCATCGTGCGGCGGGAAAATGGAGATGGGCAAGGTGAGCGGGCCGCTTCGCCGGATCCCCCCGGCCAGGCAAGGGAAGGCGCCCTGAGTCATCCCCCCCGGCCAGCCTCCGCCTCCCTGCGCCGGCCTTTATGTTCGCACATTATACCTTCTCCTGTAATGGGGGTCTGGGGGATGTATCCCCCAGATTGGCCTTACCGCGTTCCTTGTAATTCCGGCAGAAGGCCAATAGAATATAGCATAGAGAGACGACCGGAGGGCGATGCCCCGCGGCCGCCTTTCTTTTTTTGCGTGCCGCAACAGCAGACTGCGGCGTTGGGACGGCGGGAGGCAGCACAACAGAAAGGAGCGGGACAAAATGGAACTGAAAACGACCAACAAGAGCACCATGGTGGTAAAGGCGCCCAAGGGCAGCACGGCCAAAAAGCCCCAGGTGCTGCGGGACAAGGGCCAGTGAGAGGAGCGTTGAGGGATGGAGGAGCAGGAGCAGGTCCGGACCGGCGTGCCGCCGGCGGCTGAGGAGGTCCCGGAGCCGGGCGGGGGTTTGCCGGGCGGGATGGCCGCCGGGCCGGGCGCAGAGCGGCAGC
>CAJTVI010000101.1:0-5280 GCA_910579545.1 uncultured Oscillospiraceae bacterium
GGTTGGCGGCCCGCCGCTTTTACCAACCGCATATAAAAGCCCCGGCCCCCTCCGTTGAGGGGGCCGGGGCTTTTGCCTGTGCTGCAAAGGGCCGGGGATCGCCGCCCATGCCCCTCAAAGGGGCGCGGGGCTCAGGGCGCGGTGCGGGCAAACCAGCGCTGGGCAAATTCCGCCACGGCGGGGGCCAGCTCCTTGATCTGCCAGCCGCTGGTGTTGATGGTCAGGTGGTAGCTGTCCGCCTGGCCCCAGCGGCTGTCCGACAGCATCTCCCGGCTGCGGGCGCGGGCCTTGTCGATCTGGCGCATCTTCTGCTCAATGGCCTTGCGGCTCAGCTCCTCGCCCTCAGCGGCCCGCTCGGCGCAGCGGCGCACCTTGGCGTTCGTGTCGGCGCACACAAACAGGGTCAGCGGCGCGTACTGCGCCAGCAAAATGTCCGCGTCCCGCCCCACGATCACACAGTCCCGCCCAGCCTTGGCAATGCCGTCGATCACCTTTTTCTGCTCCACCAGCAGCTCCATCTGGGGCGCCTGAAAGCCGAACGCCGCGCCGTAGGTCAGCGGCACCTGCTGCCAGGCGTGGGTCTCCATGGCCTTTTCCACATAGTTTTCGTCCAGCCCGCAGGCCCCGGCGATCGCCGTAATGATCTCGCGGTCGTAGTAATCAAAGCCCAAAAGGTCGGCAAGGCGTTTGCCAAGCTCCCGCCCGCCGCTGCCAAACTCGCGGCTGATCGTAATAATCTTCACAGGAACCCATCCTTTCGTTCAAAAGGGCGGCGGCTTTGCCCGCGCCGCTCAGCGCCCGGGCGCCGCCGTTTTTATACGCTAATTTTAGCATGCCCGGCGCGCTCAAGTCAACCAAAGCGCGGGCGGCGGGTACGCCGCGGGGGTTGTACCTCGGGGCGCGGCAAGGTCCCGCGGCCGCCGCGGGCCGCTGTCCCCAAAACGCCCCTTGTGCTTAAAAGCCAAAGCAGGTATAATAAAAAGGCTACAACAAAAAGCGGAAAGGGGGCGCGGGCCATGCTTGCAAGCCGGCAGCAGGTGCTGGGCTATTTGCTGCGCGCCATCGTAATGCTGCTCGCCATCCCCCTGCACGAGGCGGCCCACGCCTGGGTCAGCGACGCGCTGGGCGATCCCACCGCGCGCAACCGGGGCAGGCTCACCTTAAACCCCATCGCCCATTTTGACCCTCTGGGCGCCATCTGCATGATCTTTGCCGGGGTGGGCTGGGCAAAGCCGGTGCCCGCCAACCCCCAGCGGTTCAAAAACCCCCGGGTGGGCATGGCGCTTACCGCGGCGGCGGGGCCGGCGGCCAACCTTTTGCTGGCCTACCTCTCGGCCATCCTGTATAAGCTGCTTTACAGCCTCTCGCCCAACACCACCATCTGGAATTTCCTTTTGCAGCTGCTGTATATGATGCTCACCCTCAACGTTACGCTGGCGGTTTTTAACCTGCTGCCGGTGCCCCCATTCGACGGCAGCCGCATCGCCGGCCTGCTTTTGCCAAGGCGGCTGTATTTTAAGGTGATGCAGTACGAGCGGTACCTGTTTATCGGGGTGTTCCTGCTTTTGATGCTTGGCGTGCTGGATTACCCGCTCTACCTGCTGCAAAGCGCGGCCTTCCGCTGGCTGGACGCCGCCACCCGGTTTGTGGATCTTTTGCTGCTGCGCCTTTTTTAGCGCGCGGCGGCTTTCGTATTGGAGTGTGTAAATGGAGACCCTTACCTTTAAGCTAGAGGATTTTGAAGGCCCGCTGGACCTGTTGCTCCACCTTGTAAGCAAAAACAAGATGGACCTGTACGATATCCCCATCCTTGCCCTGATCGACCAGTACACCGCCCTCATCGCCACCTTGGAGGAGGGCCGGCTGGAGGCGGCCAGCGAGTTTATCGAGATGGCGGCGCGGCTGGTGCAGATGAAAAGCACCCTGCTTTTGCCCCGCAGCGAGGAAGCCGAGCGGATGCAGCAGGAGCTCACCGGCCAGCTGATCGAATACGAGGCCTGCAAGCGGATGGCCGGCCGGCTGGGCCGGCTTGCGCAGGATACCTTTATTGCGGTGCGCCGCCCGATGCAGACCGAGCAGAGCACCGACTACCGGCTGCGGCACGAGCCCTCGCTGCTGGCCGACGCCTGGAACGGGCTGATGGGCCGCTCGCTGCGCCGGCGCGCCCCCAGCCAGGAGCGGTTCGAGCCGCTGGTCACCGCGCCCTTTGTCTCGGTGGAATCCCGGGTGGTGCATGTGCTGCGCGGGCTTTTGCGGGGGCGGGTGCAGGCGCTGCGGCAGCTGTTTTCCCGCAAGGACAGCCGCAGCCAGACCGTGGCCACCTTTTTGGCCGTGCTGGAGCTGGTGCGGGCCGGCCGGGTGACCATCGGCCAGAACGAGAGCCTTGCCCTGGTGCAGGGCCGGGTGCGCGGGCTGCAAAAAGGGGAGGGCGGTTCATGGACCTGAAACAGTATAAGGGCGCGGTGGAGGCCATGCTGTTTGCCTGCGCCGAGCCGGTAAGCGCCGAGCGGATGGCCGGGGTGCTGGAGATCGAGCCCGAGGTGGTGGAGCGGCTGCTGGCCTCTTTGCAGGACGATTACGACGCGGCCGGCCGGGGCATCCGCCTTTACCAGATGGAGGACCACTGGCAGCTTGGTACCAAAAACGCGTATGGCGCTTTTGTAAAGCAGATCCTGGACACCCGCCGCAACGTGCCGCTCACCCAGGCGGCTTTGGAGGTGCTGGCCACCGTCGCCTACAACCAGCCGGTCTCCCGCTCCTTCATCGAGCAGGTGCGCGGGGTGGATTCCTCTTCCACCGTCTCAAACCTGCTGGAAAAGGGCCTCATCGAGGAGGCCGGCCGGCTGGACCTGCCCGGGCGGCCGGTGAGCTTTCGCACCACCGACGCCTTTTTGCGCACCTTTGGGCTGAACAGCCTTGCCCAGCTGCCCCCCTTGCACGGTGAGGAGCTGCCGCTGGAGCAGCTGGCCCAGGACGGCCTGCCCCCGGCGGGGGATACGCCGCCCGCGGATGAACCGCCTGCGGCTACGGCAAACGCCGAACCCCCGGCCCCGCCGGAGCCTCTCGCGGGGGCCCAGCCCCCAGCCCCGGCAAACGCCGAACCCCCGGCCCCGCCGCTGCCCGGCCGGGAGGACGCCTGATGGGCGCTGTGTGGCTGGCGCTGCGCATACTGCTGTGGGTGCTGGCCGCCCTTTTGGCCCTTTTGGTGCTGGCCCTGTTTGTGCCGCTGGGGGTGCAGCTGTGCTGGCAGAACGGGGAATTTATTTTGGACGCGCGCGCGGGCTTTTTGCGCCTGCGGCTCTACCCGCGCAAAAAGGGCTTTGCCCTGCCGGGCCTTGACAAGATATGGGCCTTTTGCAAAAAGCTTTTTTCGGTGGTGAGGTCGGTTTTCCGGGCAATTTTGGCCGTTCTGCGGCTGCCCCGCCGCCTTTTGCGCAAAAAGCGGCCCAAACGGCCCAAAAGCGCCCCGGCCGCCGGGGCGGCCCCAGCGGCCGGAACGCCCCCAAAACCGCCCAAGGGCGGGGAAGGGGCCTCGCTGCCCCGCATCGAGTGGAGCCTTGGGCTCATCGCCCGGCTGGCCGGCCTGGCCGGCGGGCTTTTGCGGCGGATGCTGGCCGGGGTGCGGGTGTCCGGCATCCGGCTGCGGCTGCCGGTGCACGGGCCGGACGCGGCCGCCACCGCCCTGCAGTACGGCCGGCTCAACGCGGCGCTGCACACCGCCAATGCGGCCCTGAGCAACCTGATGCGGCTGGAGTGGGAGGAGCTGGCCCTCACACCGGATTTTACCGGCGAGGCAAAGGGCAGCGAATATTTTTCTTGTAAAATCACCACCCGGCTGTTTATAATGGTTACAGCGGGCGTTTGGGCGGTTTACCAGCTCCTGCGCGCCGATGTTTTTTAAGCATCTGTATGGATAAACAAAAATGCTGGATGAATGGGCCCGGCCGCACGGCCGTTTGGGCCCGCGAATGCAGCAAAGGAGGGACAACGCTATATGGCAGAGCATGCGGTACAGGGCCTGATGGGGGTCACGATGGAAAAGATCCGCGAGATGGTGGATTCCGATACCATCATCGGCAAGCCCATCAAGATCGACGGGATCACCATCCTGCCCATCTCCAAGGTGACCTTTGGGTTTGCCTCGGGCGGGTCGGATTTTGGCGCCAGCAGCCAGAAGGACCTGTTTGGCGGCGGCGGCGGCGCGGGGGTCACCATCCAGCCGGTGGCCTTTTTGGTGGTGCAGGACGGAACCGTGCGCACCGTGCAGCTGGCCGATGCGGGCAACACGGTGGACCGCGCCATCACCATGATGCCCGAGATGATGGATAAGGTCAGCAGCCTGCTCAAAAAGGACAAGCCCCAAAACGGGCCGGAGCCGGCCGGGGCCGCCCAGGAGGGCTGACCCCCTCATAAAGGGGCCGGGCAAGCCCGCGCGGCGGAAGGGAAGAAGAATGGCAGAGATACGCATCCAGAAGGTCATGGCGGACCAGGGCCTTTGCTCCCGCAGGGCGGCCGAGCAGATCATCCGGGAGGGCCGGGTCAAGGTCAACGGGCATCCGGCCGGCCTGGGGGATAAGATGGATCCCGCCCACGACACACTGATGGTGGACGGCGAGCGGGTGCCGCTGCAAAAAAAGCAGGAGTACCACTACCTGATGCTGCACAAGCCCCGGGGCTATGTGACCACCACCAGCGACGAGCTGGGCCGCAAGACCGTGATGGACCTTGTGGCCGATTATCCGGTGCGCCTGTTCCCGGTGGGCCGGCTGGACCGGGAGAGCGAGGGCCTTTTGCTGCTCACCAACGACGGCGGGTTTGCCAATCTGATGATGCACCCCTCCCACGGGGTCAGCAAGCTGTACCGGGTCACCGTGCGCCCCCGCGCCAGCGAGGAGCAGGTGGTGGCCCTCAGCAAGGGGGTCACCCTGGAGGACGGCAGCGTCACCCAGCCCGCCGTGATCAACGTTGTGGTGGACGAACCCGGCCGCACCGTGCTGGAGATGACCATCAAGGAGGGCAAAAACCGCGAGATCCGCCGCATGTGCGAGGCGGTGGGCCTTGAGGTGGTGCGTCTGCGGCGCAATGCGGTGGGGGCGGTCAAGCTGGGCATGCTGGCCCCCGGCAGCTACCGCGCGCTGACCAAAAGCGAGCTTAACGCCCTGCGCGCCGCGGCTCAGCGGGGGGTGGCCCGCAGCCAGAACGGGGCCGCCGGCCCCGCGCCCAAAGGGGGCCCGCGCCGCCCGCGCTGAGCGCCGCGGGCAGACGGGGGCGGCTTGGGCG
>CAJTVI010000101.1:5307-6924 GCA_910579545.1 uncultured Oscillospiraceae bacterium
CCCTGCCAAATAAAATTCTGGGGGCCGCGCGGCAAAAAATTGCCAAAATCCGGGCAGATTTCCCGGCAAATGACTTGTCAGGTTTTTGACCAAATGGTATAATAATACTAATTTTGATTTTGCTATTGCAGGAGGGCTGTTCATGGCTTCTAAAAAGCTCGGCAGGGATGCGATCCTTGCAACATTTTTTGACGATGGCGCGTACACCACCCTGTTTGCGGACGGGCCGGCCGCGGCCGCCTTTGGCAGCGCAAACGGCCAGCCGGTCTACGCCGTTTGCCAAAACGGCGCCGCGCTCAGCGCAAAGGATCTGGAAAAAACGGTGCGGGTGCTCGAGCTGGCCGCCAAAACCGGCAACCCCATCGTGACCTTCTACGATTCGGTCGGCGCAAAGCTGGATGAAGGGCTGGCGGTGCTCTCGGCCAACGCCACCCTCTCGGCGGCGGTGGCCCAGCTGTCCGGCGTGGTGCCGCAGGTGGCGGTGGTGGTGGGCGTTTGCGGCGCCTCCGCCGCGCTGGCCGCCGCCAATGCGGACGTCTGCATCATGGCCGAGGAGGCCGAGCTCTTCTTTACCCCTCCCTTTACCAGCGCCGCAAAGGGCGATAAGCTGGCAAATGCCGGCAGCGCCGAATTTGCGGCCAAGGCCGGCGTTGCGGCCCTGGTTGCCAAGGACGCCGCCGAGGCCGCGCTGATGGCCGCCCATGTGGTGGGCCTGCTGCCCTCCAACAACCTCTCCAGCCCCTCGGTGTTTGCCTTCGAGGCCCCGGTAACGGCCTTCCCCGCCAAGCGGGACCCGGCCGCCGCCCTGGCCGCCTTGGCCGATAAGGACAGCCTGCTGCCCCTGTACGAGGGCTTTGGCAAAAAGGCGGTCACCGCGCTGGGCACCCTCAACGGCAACGCGGTGGGCTTTGTGGCCGCCGGCGATCTGCTCTGCCGGTCCTGCGTTTCCAAGATTGCCCGCTTTGTGCGTTTGTGCGACGCCTTCAGCGTCCCGCTGGTCACGGTGGTGGACACCGACGGCTTTGTGCCCTCCTCCACCGAGGACGCGGCCGGCGGCATCCGCGAGGCGGCCCGCCTGGCGGCTACCTACGGCGACGCCACCACCGCCCGGGTGGCGGTGGTCTCGGGCAAGGCGGTCGGCCCGGTCTACGCGGCGCTGGCCTCGGCCGATCTGGTGGTGGCCCTTGCCGGCTGCACCATCGCCCCGGTCGAGCCCAAGGCGGCGGTGAGCGTGCTGTATAAGGACGAGCTGGACGCCAGCGACAACATCGAGGCGGCCGCCAAGGCCAAGGCTGCCCAGTACGCCGCCGAGGTCTGCAGCGCCGAGGCCGCGGTGGAGGCCGGCGTGGCCGACTTTGTGGCCAGCCCCGCCGGCGTGCGCGGCGCGGTGCTCTCGGCGCTGGATATGCTGGCCACCAAGCGCGCCTCCCGCATGCCCAAAAAGCACGGCAATATGTCGCTGTAAGCTGGAATCAATATGCATTGAATGATACAGGAGGGACTTGCAATGAAATATTTTAACATCACCGTAAACGGCACCGCCTACAACGTCACCGTGGAAGAAACCGCCGCCGGCGCGGCCCCTGCTGCCGCGCCTGCCGCCGCCCCCAAGGCCGC
>CAJTVI010000102.1 GCA_910579545.1 uncultured Oscillospiraceae bacterium
CCCGCCGTATCCGCCGGGCCGTTGGGCAGGAACTGCCCATCCTGCTGATCTCGGCCTACGACTGGAGCGAGATCGAGGAGGAGGCGCGGGCGGCCGGTATCGACGGTTTTATCTCAAAGCCGCTCTTTAAATCCACCCTGTTTTATGGGCTCAAGCCCTTTGTGGGCCAGCAGGTCCCCGGCGAGCAGACCCCCCCGCCCACCCACCGGGAGGTGAGTTTTGCGGGCCGGCGGATCCTGGTGGCCGAGGACAACGAGCTCAACTGGGAGATCGCCCACGAGCTGCTGTCCGAGATGGATATGGAGTTGGATTGGGCCGAAAACGGCAAGGTCTGCGCAGAGAAGTTCGGCGCGTCGCCGGTGGGGTATTATGACGCGATTTTGATGGATCTGCGCATGCCGGTGATGACCGGGTATGAGGCCACCGAGGCGATCCGCGCCATGCAGCGCCCGGACGCGGACATCCCCATCATTGCCATGACGGCCGACGCCTTTGCCGAGGACGCCAAAAAGTGCCTGGAGTGCGGCATGAACGCCCATATTGCCAAGCCGATCGACATAAAGGATGTGGCAAGGGAGCTGGAACGCTACATGAAGCCCAAGGCCTGACCGCCTTTGCGGCCCGGCCGGGAGGCTTTGCCCCGCTCAACCCGTTTGCCCCCCGCCGGGGGCGGGCGGTTTGCATAAAAAATTTTCTGGGCCATGGCGGCGATCCCTACCGCCGCCAGCCACCAGATCAACAAAGAAAGGACGGAAGGAACAATGGCTTTTTTTAAGAGCAGGAGCGACGACTACACGATTGGTCAGAGCGACGACACGATGGATGTGATGATGCCCGCGCGCAGCCCGGCGGCCGACCCCGCCCCCGCGCCCCAGCCGGAGGAGCAGCCCCCGGTGGTGCTGGTGCCGCAGCGCACCACCCTGGGCGCCGAGACCAAGATCAAGGGGGATATCGCGTCCAAGGAGGCCATGGTGATCGATGGGCGTGTGGAGGGCAACATCGTTTGCTCAAAGCAGGTCACGGTTTCGGGCTCGGTCGTGGGCAATATCAATTGTGAGTCGTTTGCGCTCAATGGCGGCACGGTCAAGGGCAATCTGGAGTGCACCGGTTCCGCCCGCCTGGCCGAGGGCAGCCTGCTGGAGGGCAACGTAAAATCGCAGGAGTTTTCGCTGGGCGGCACCCTCAAGGGGGACGCCAACATCACCGGCCTTGCAAGCCTGTTCAGCGTAAAGGCCTGCATGGAGGGTGACCTCACCGCCGGCAAGATCAGCATCTCGGAGGGCGCTACCATGTTTGGCAAGGTGGAGATGACCCGCCCCAAGGAGGCCCCGGCCCCCAAGCGTGAGGCCCCCGCCAAGCCGGCCGCCCCGGCCGCTCCGGCTGCCCCGCAGCCGCAAAAGCCCCAGGCCGCCCCCGCGCCCAGCGCTGAGCCCAAAAAGTAACCGATAGAGCCGGACGGCAGACGCCGCAGGCAAAACCGATCGCCAGCGCCCCCTTTGCATAAAGGGGCGGCGCTGGTTTTAGGTTACCCTTTGGGAGGGCAAGCGGCCCATAAAAGATCAAAAGGCCCCAAAAAAGCAGCAGGCTCCGAAAGGATTTTTGGGGCCTGCTCGTTTTATTCATAGAGCATTTATAAAGGCATTTTTGCGGCGGGCGCGGTTTAACTGGCTTTTAAACGGCTTTTAAGCGGCCCTTGTTTAAAGCCGGCGCGGCCTGCCCAAAACAGGGCTTATGCCTCGCCCAGTGCGGCCCGGGGCAGAACAAAAGGGGAGGATGGGGCAGTGTACAAGATTTTTTTGGTGGAGGACGACCTTACCATTGCGCGGGAAATTGCGGCCCATCTCGGGGCGCAGGGCTTTGAGGTGCAGGCGGCCGAGGATTTCAGGGATGTGACCGCCGCCTTTGCCGCGGCCGCGCCCCATCTGGTTTTGATGGACATCACCCTGCCCTTTTACAGCGGCTATTACTGGTGCGCCCAGATCCGGGCGGTCTCGCAGGTGCCGATCCTGTTTTTGTCCAGCGCGGCGGACAACATGAACATCGTGATGGCGGTGAACATGGGGGGCGACGACTTTTTGGCCAAGCCCTTTGATTTGGGGGTGCTGGTGGCCAAGATCCAGGCCCTTTTGCGCCGTGCCTATGATTTTGGCGGCCCGGCCGACCTTTTGCAGCGGGGGGAGGCGGTGCTGGACCTTGGCGCCGGCAACCTGAACTGGCGCGGCCAGAGCCTGGAACTGACCAAAAACGAGCTGCGCATCCTCAAGGTGCTGTTTGAGGCCAAGGGCAAGGTGGTAAGCCGGGACGCCCTGATGGCCAGCCTTTGGGCAACCGACTGCTATATCGACGACAACACCCTTACGGTCAACGTGGCCCGGCTGCGCAAAAAGCTTGAGGGCATTGGGCTGGAGGGGATGATCCGCACCAAAAAGGGGATGGGCTACCAGGTGGAATGACTGGGGGCTGCCAAAATGTCAGCGAAAAAACAGCGCCAAAACGGCGAAAACACGGCGGAGAGCAGGCAAAAGCCAAACAAAGCCCGCCCCGCCGCAGCAATAAAGGGGAGGATGGCCGATGCTTTTTTACTGGAAGGACCGGGCGCTGCGCTGGTGGCTTTTGGCCGGCTGCGGCGCGATTTTTGCGCTCGTGTTTGCCCTGTACGACCTGCCGGTGCAGGCGGTGGGGTATGCGGCGCTGCTTTGCGCGGCGCTGCTGGCGGGGTATGGGGTGCTGGGCAGCCTGCACTACCGCGCCAAGCACCAAAAATTGCAGCAGGCGCAAAACAGCATTGGCATTACGCTGGACGTTTTGCCGCCGGCGGACAGCCAGTTGGAGCAGGACTACCAGCAGCTGTTAAGCGTTTTGAGCGCCGAAAAAGCCAGCGCGGTGCTGGCGGCGGACGAGGCGCAAACCGAGCTGGTGGATTACTTTACCCTCTGGGCGCACCAAATCAAGACCCCCATTGCCGCCATGAGCCTGCTTTTGCAGGGGGAGCGCCCGCCCGAGCCGGCCGAAATTTCGGAGCAGCTGTTCCAGATCGAGGAATATGTGGGCATGGTGCTCTCCTACCTGCGCCTGGGCAGCGAGAGCAGCGACCTTGTGCTGCGCGCTTACGAGCTGGACGATATTTTGCGGCAGGCCGTGCGCAAGTACGCAAAGCTGTTTATCCGCAAAAAGCTGGCCCTTGTGTACGAGCCGGTGGGCCGCACGGTGGTCACCGATGAAAAATGGCTGCTGTTTGTGGTGGAGCAGCTGCTTTCCAACGCCATCAAGTACACCCCCAAGGGCAGCGTGAGCCTGCTGGTGGAGGGGGACGAACTGCTCATCCGGGATACCGGCATCGGCATTACCCCCGAGGACCTGCCCCGGGTGGGCGAAAAGGGCTTTACCGGCTACAACGGCCGCACCGACAAAAAGGCCACCGGCATCGGGCTGTACCTCTGCCGCCAGGTGCTGCAAAAGTTAGGGCACGGCTTTCGGATCGAGTCGGCCCCCGGCAGGGGCACCACCGTGGCCATTGGGCTTTTCCGCAGCCTGGACACCCGCGATTAAGGCGCGCAAGGCAGGCGGCGGGCTTGGCGTAAACCAGCGGCTGCGCGGTCCGGCCCGCGGCGGCTGAAAAGGCGGCGCAAAAGGGCGCAGGCCGGATGCGCGGCAGTTCCCGGCGTGGGCTTCTTACAAAACTGTAAGGCCGCCGGGCTTTTTTGTAAGCCCGCGCCATGGCGGGCAGGGGCCCCGGCCTGCTATGATGGGTTTGCAGCCGGAACCTGCCCCATTGCGGCGCAGGGCCCGGCGCAAAAAACACGCGGCGCTGCGGCTGCAGGCAACCGGATGCCCGGTGTATAAATTGCACAGCGCGCAGCGGCGGGAGGGGGCCTTTTTGTGATCCTACAGGCACGCAACATCAAAAAAATATACGCGGGGCGCTTTGGCACCAACAAGGTGCAGGCGCTGTCCAACGTGTCCTTTTCGGTGGAAACGGGGGAGTACCTTGCCATCATGGGGGAGTCCGGCAGCGGCAAAACTACCCTGCTCAACATCCTGGCCGCGCTGGACAAACCCACCAGCGGGCAGGTTCTGCTGGGCGGGCAGGATATTTTTTCCATCCGCGAAAGCTCGCTTTCCGCCTTCCGGCGGGACAACCTCGGCTTTGTTTTTCAGGATTTTAACCTTCTGGACAACCTCAATTTGCAGGACAACATCTTTTTGCCGCTGGTGCTGGCAAACCAGCCCTATGCCGAGATGCGCCGCCGGCTGGTGCCCATTGCCATGCGGCTGGGCATCCAGGACCTTTTGGACAAATACCCCTACGAGGTCTCCGGCGGGCAAAAGCAGCGGGCGGCGGTGGCCCGTGCCCTGATCACAAGCCCGCAGCTGGTGCTGGCCGACGAGCCCACCGGCGCGCTGGATTCCAAATCCACCGACGAGCTGCTGGCCCTGTTTGAGGAGATCAACCGGGAGGGCCAAACGGTGCTCATGGTCACCCACAGTGTAAAGGCGGCCAGCCACGCCGGCCGGGTGCTCTTTTTGCGGGACGGCGAGGTCTACCACCAGATTTACCGCGGCGGCATGAGCGGCAACGCCTTTTACAGCGCCATTTCGGACGCGCTGACCACCATGATGACGGGCGGTGGGCACAATGGGTAAATGCTTGTACCTGCGGCTGGCCGCCTCCAACCTCAAAAAGAACGGGCGGCTCTACCTGCCCTACCTCATTGCCAGCAGCGCTACCGTGATGTTCTGCTTTATCCTGGGTTCGCTTACCCTCAACAGCCGTATTTACGAGATGCGGGGCGGGGCCATCCTTGCGGTGATGCTGGCTTTGGGTACCATCATCGCCTGCATTTTTAGCGCGGTGCTGCTGTTTTACATCAACGGTTTTTTGGTGCGCCAGCGCAAAAAAGAGTTCGGGCTGCTGATCATTCTGGGCATGGAAAAGCGGCACCTTGGCCGCATCCAGTTTTACGAGACCCTGTTTTCGGCCGCCATCAGCATCACGGCGGGGCTTTTGGGCGGGGCGCTGCTGAGCCAGCTGATGTTTTTGATCCTGCTGCGCCTTGTGGGGGCCGGGCCGCAGTTTTCGTTTGAGCTCAATTCCGGCATGGCCCTCTCGATCGCGGCGGTGTTTGGGGCGGTATTTCTGGCCGTACTGCTCAATAACCTGCGGCAGGTGCATTTTGCCAACCCCGTGGAGCTTTTGCGCGGCGGCCAGGTGGCCGAGCGGGAGCCCAAAACCCGCTGGACGCTGGTGCTCATTGGGCTTGCCGCCCTCAGCGGCGGCTACGCCATCTCGCTGTTGGTGCAAAGCCCCATCAACGCCATGCTGCTCTTTTTTGTGGCGGTGCTGCTGGTGATTTTGGGCACCTACTGCCTGTTTATGGCCGGCAGCACGGCGGTGCTCAAATATATGCGCAGCCGCAGGGGCTTTTACTATAAGCCAAACCATTTTATCTCGGTGTCCGGCCTTTTGTACCGGATGCGGCAGAACGCGAACGGGCTTTCCAACATCTGCATCCTCTCCACCATGGTGCTGGTCACCGTATCCACCACCGTGGCGCTGTATGTAGGCATGGACGAGATTTCCCGTTCGCTCTATCCCCGGATGTTCTCGATCGCCTACACCGACGCAAAGGCCGCCGAGGTGACCGATGCGGTGGACCGGGTGCTGGACCGTTACGGCCTTGCGCCGCAGAACGCACAGCGCTACCATCAGCTTAAGGTAAGCGCCCTGCGCGAGGGGGACAGCTTTTCCACCGACGTAAGGTCGGACGTCAACTACGACAACGTGGGTGTGCTGGCCTTCTTTTTAGCCGACGAACTGGAGAGTATCACCGGGCAGAAAATCCCGCTTACGCTTGGGCCGGACCAGGTGCTGGTCCAGGGCGAGCTGAACGGCCCCATTGGCGATACCTTTACCTTTGCGGGCAAAACCTGGCAGGTGGTACGCCCGGAGGGCATCCTGCCGCGGGGCATGACCCTCAACGACATGGTAGCGGGCGAGGCGGATATCTCTGCGGTGCAGCGCATCGCGGTGGTGCTGCCGGACCTTGCGGCCATGCAGGCCATCAATGAGGCGCAGAAGGCCGCCTACGGCGAGTACGCCTCGGACATTGTGAACCAGTACCTGTTTGACCTGCAGCTGGAGGCCCCTGTCCGCCGGCTGGAGCTGCACCAGAGCCTGAAGGCCGAATTGGTGGACACCGGGCTGCTGGGCCGGATGAACGTGGGCTGCCGGGACGATTATGTGGAGGACAGCCTTGCGCTGTACGGCGGGTTCTTTTTCCTGGGAATCTTTTTGGGCAGCCTGTTTTTGATGGCCACCGTGCTGATCATCTACTACAAGCAGGTGTCCGAGGGGTACGAGGACCGCCGCCGCTTTGCCATTATGCAGCAGGTGGGCATGAGCCGGCAGGAGGTATGGAGCGCGGTGCGCACCCAGGTGCTTACCATGTTCTTTTTGCCGCTGGGCACCGCCTTTATCCACCTGGCCTTTGCCTTCCCCACCATCAGCCGGATGCTGCGGGTCTTCAGCCTGTATAACGTGGGGCTGTTCCTTGTGTGCACCCTGGCCTGCGCGGGGGTGTTTGCGGTGATCTACGCCATGGTGTACTTTATCACCGCCCGCACCTACTACCGCATTGTGGGCGAGGCTAACGGCGGGTAACCGGGAAAGGGGAGTGACGGCGATGAAGCATCCGCTCAGGTGGCTGATTTTTACAGCGGTGTTCTGCCTGGCCGCGGCCGGCTTCTGCCTGCGGCAGTGGCTGCGCGTGGACGACGATTTTGAACCATAACCAACAAGGAAGAAGCAGGCAGGCCCCGCCGGTATACCGGC
>CAJTVI010000103.1 GCA_910579545.1 uncultured Oscillospiraceae bacterium
GCTGCCGGCGGCCAGCGCCGCGCCGCCCAGATCGGCCGGGCGCAGGGCCTCGCGGGCGCACAGGCCAAGCGCCCCGGCAACCGCCGCCGCCAAAAGCGCCCCCGCCGCCCGCCGCCTGTTTGCCATCCCCTTCGCCTCCCGCCCTTCTGAGGGGCGGTTCCATAAGAAAACAATCACCGCCCCTGCGCTGCCGCTGCCGGGTTTTGGCCCGGCTCTTACAAGGATATGCGGGCGGCGGGCGCGGGTATGCGGGGCGGGAGGGTGTGAGGGGGATGACTGCTGGCGTGCGGGGGGCGGGGCGGTTTGGTACGGAGGGGGCGCAGTTGCGCGGGGTGTGAGGGAGATCACGAGCGTGCGGGGGCAGGGCGCGGCTTGGGCACCAGCGTCTTAACAGGGGCCGGGGCGCGGCTTGGGGGCGCTGCCGTCCTGCAGGGGACAGCCTGCCCCGGCCGCGCCCGCTCAGCTGGCGAGGTAGCCGATTTCCGGGATGGTGAGCCGCTGCTGCAGCGCCTTGTTGATGGCAAGCGCCAGCAGCGACGCACCCCGGCGCACCACCCCGTCCAGGTCCCGCGGGGTGAGCACCAGGCCCCGGTCGCCGCAGAGCTCTTCGGCCTCCATCATGGTGGGCAGGCCCACCGCCAGCACCGGCGCGCCGATGGTCTGGCGGGTGATGCACCTGCCGCTCTCGGGCCGCAGGGGCGAAAGCCCGGTGTCGGTAAGCTGCACCGTGCGGCCCAACCGGGCCGGCTCGCTGCTGGACAGGCTGTCCACGCACAGCACCGCCGCCGGGCGCATGCTGCGCACCAGCCCGGCCAGCAGCTGGGCCAGCGGGATGCCGGTTGCGCCGGACACCCCGGGCGCGATGGCCGCCACCTCCCGCAGGCCCAGGCTGGCCGCGGGGGAGTGGGGGGCGATGTTGCGGGTGACCAGGATCTGCGCGGCGGTGCGGGGGCCAAGGGCGTCCGCCGTGACCCTGCGGTTGCCCACCCCCACCACCAGCACCGGCCCGGAGGGCGGCAGCAGCCCGCGCAGCTCGCCCGCGATGGCCGCGATGTACCGCTCGTCCTTTTCGTCCAGCACCGCCACGCTGGGCAGCCCTAAGGTGACGTACCGCCCCATCGGCCGCGCCAGCCCCGGCCGGGTGATCTGCACCCGGGTGAGGGTGATGGCCCCGCTGCGGCTGGTGGAAAGCCGCACCCCCGCCGGTACCTCCCCCTTGCTTTTGCTGTAAATTTCGTCCGCTATATCGGTGTATACCGCCATTTTGCCCGCTCCTTTGCTGTGTTGTGGCCCGGCCCGCGCCCGCAGGCGGGATCCCCCCGCGGCCGGCCGGGCCCTGCTGTTTTGGATTCTTGCCCGGCCGGCGGCCGGGCAATCATCTGCGGGGGGCGGCTTTTTGCAAAAAAAGCTTGCACAGCGGCAAAGAATGTGCTATTATAAAGTGCACTGTTCTGGGGATTTAAGGAGGTGGTACGAATGCCGAACATCAAATCGCAGAAGGACCGGGTGGTCCAGGCCAAAAAAGAGGCCCTTCACAACAAGGCGATCAAGTCTAACCTGAAAACAGTCGTCAAAAAGGCAGACGCTGCCATCGCGGGCAACGCCGCCGATAAGGACGCTGCCATCAAGGCCGCTGTTTCCGCCATTGACAAGGCGCAGGCCAAGGGCGTGCTGCACAAGAACACCGCTTCCCGCAAGGTAAGCCGGATGGCGCGCCGGGCCAACAAGGCCGCCCAGGCCTGAGGCCGGGTTTTTCTCACAACGCACGAAGGGCCGCCCCAGCTGGGGCGGCCCTTTTTGCTGTGCTGTGCCAGTGCGGGGCGGCGTTTAGGCCGGCGCGGGCGGGGCGCTTTTGCTCCTCATCGCCCCGCCGGGGCAGCTTTTGCCCCGGCCCGGCGGCCCGCGTCTTATTCCGCCCCTTCGGCCCGGGGGCTGAAGACCCCGCTTTGCAGGATGTCCTGCAGGATGGCCTTGGCGTCGGCGCGGATCCGGGCGGGGCGGCAATGGTCGGCGTGGCACTGGTTTACAAAGCTCCACAGCCCGTTGCACAAAAAGGCGGTGACGTGGGAGACCGGATAGCGCAGCTTTATGCCGGCCCGCTCCTTTTCCACATATTCGCTTACCTGCTGGATGAGGTATTTGTAGAGCGAAAAGTACAAAAAGGGGCTTTTTTCGGGGGTGGCGCAGGCGAACAGCTCGCTGTGGGCCTCGTAGAGGTTGAGGATGCAGTCCAGCAGGTTGCAGTAGCTGGCTACCGGCTCCTTTTGGGGGTTGTTTTTTTGCTGCAGGGCGCGGTACTCCTCGGTGGCCAGCCGGGTCATGCCGGCAAAGACCTCCTCGGCCACCTCGTACTTGTCGCTGTAATGGGTGTAAAAGGTCACCCGGCTGGTGGATGCCTCGGCGCAAAGCTCGGTTACGGTGATCTGCTCAAACGGCCGTTTGGCCAGCAGGCGCACCAGGGCCTGCTGGATGTTCTGGCGGGTTTTGCGGATGCGTTTGTCTTCCATCTCGACGGCCCTTTCTTTGCAAAAATTTTATGCGGCAGGACTTGAAATCTCCCTGCAAAACCAATATTATTATAACGGTCGTACAAGTAACTGTCAATCAAAGACTGCCCCGCACCGCGGTTTTTTCGGGCGGGGCCGCCACTGCTGATACAAAGGGAGGCTTTTTTGATGGCGGAGTATGTTTTGAGCTGCTGTTCCACGGCGGACCTTTCGGCCGCGCATTTTGCCGAGCGGGATATCCAGTATGTCTGCTTTCATTTTTCGATGGACGGGCGCCGCTATTCGGACGATCTGGGCCGGTCCATCCCGTTTGACGAATTCTACCGCCGGATGACCGCCGGGGCCGACACCAAGACCAGCCAGGTGAGCACCGGGGAGTATGTGGAGTATTTTACCCCCTTTTTGCAGGCCGGCAAGGACGTGCTGCACCTCTGCCTTTCCAGCGGGATCAGCGGCTCGTACAACTCGGCCTGCCTTGCGCGGGACGAGCTGAAGGAGACCTTTCCGGACCGCAAGGTGCTGATCCTGGATTCCCGCGCGGCCTCGAGCGGGTACGGCCTGTTGATGGACAAGCTGGCCGACCTGCGGGACGAGGGGATGGGCATCGACGAGCTGTACGCCTGGGCTGAGGCCAACCGGCTGCGGCTGCACCACTGGTTTTTCTCCAGCGACCTGACCTTTTTTATCAAGGGGGGGCGGGTGTCCAAGACCTCCGGCATGGTGGGCACCCTGTTGGGCATCTGCCCGCTGCTGAATGTGGACAACCTGGGCCGGCTGATCCCCCGGGCCAAGATCCGCTCCAAGAAAAAGGTGATCGAGGAGATCGTGCGCCGGATGGAACAGCACGCCGAGGGCGGGCTGGACTACGCGGGCAAATGCTACATCAGCCAGTCGGCCTGCCAGGAGGACGCCCGCGCCGTGGCCGACCTTGTGGAAGCGCGCTTTCCCAAGCTGAACGGCAAGGTAGAGGTGAACTGGATCGGCACCACCATCGGCAGCCACACCGGACCCGGCACCGTGGCCCTCTTCTTCTGGGGCGACGAGCGGGTGGACTGATCGTAAACGCGGCCCTTCTTCTTTTTCTTGAAAGAAAAAGAAGCAAAAAGAACCGCACATTTTTATCCAAAGGCCCTTTATCCAAAAGCCGCAGACAAAACCAAAAAAGCCCCATGCGTCCCCTTTACCGGGGGGTGCGCGGGGTTTTTCTGTGCCTTGGGCAGGGGCCTGCCAAACAGGGGCCAAAGCCTGCCGCGAAGATTTGCCGGGCGCGGGCCGGGTCTTACGGAGGCGCTTGCGGGGCGCGGGGGTCGGGGCCTGCCGCGCCGGCAGAACGAAGAGCCCTGCCGCGCCTTTGGCCGGCTACGGCTGCTCAAACAGCCGGGCCACCGGCACCTCCAGCGCCTCGGCCATGGCAAACAGGGTCTCCATCGAAACGCCAAACGCCCGGGTGGGGCTTTCGATCTTGGCAAGGTAAGACCAGGAAATGCCCACCCGCTCCGCAAAGGCCTCCTGGGTCATGCCCCGCAGCTTGCGGTAGTACTGCACCCGCAGGCCAAAGCGGATGTATTCCTGCTCGTATTTTGTCTGCATGTTTATCACCCTCTAATAAGGGTAGCACGGCCCGCGGTGGTGAATTATAGCTTTGGGTTGCTATTTATGGCAATTAAATGATATAATCTGGCACATGAAGTACCACAAAAGGAGGCCGCCGCATGAAACCGCCCGACATTGCCCAGCGCCTGTTTGAGGATACCGTTTACAACCGCCCCCATCCGCCCCTGACCGAGGCCTCGCAGGAGCGGTGGGCCCGGGTGGAGGCGCTGCAAACCCGGCTGTGCACCGCGCCGCAGGCCGAGGCCGCCGGCCTTTTGGCCGAACTAATGCAGGCCCTGGAGCTTTACCACACCTACGAAAAGCGGGACGCCTTTGTGCTGGGCTTTAAGGCCGGCGGGCAGGCCATGCGCCAGATGCTGGAGCCGTAAGAGGGCAGCCAAGGGGCATATCGCAGGCCAACCCCCCCTCATAATGGATGCTCCCTCAAGGGCTGGACAAAAGCGCCTTTGCCGCGCCGGGCAAATGGTTTTGCCCGGCTGTAATGGGGGTCTGGGGGGCGAGCCCCCCAGATCGGCCCATTAGGCAGGCGCGCCCCCCCAGATCGGCCCATTAGGCAGGCGCGCCCCTCCAGCTTGACAAGCTTTGCCGGGATGGAGTAAACTGTTTGCCAGCGGCCAAACGCACGGCTGCCGGCTTTTTTTGCCGGCCCGGGCCGCCGCTGCCTTAAAAAAGGCAAGAGGGAGGAGCATTATGGAACGCACGGTGATCCAAAGCCTGTTTGCGGCCCCGCCGGCCGACGGCGCCCCCGTTACGGTGTGCGGCTGGGCCAGAACGGTGCGGGACTCCAAAAACATCGGGTTTATCGAACTGTCGGACGGCAGCTGCTTTAAAAACCTCCAGGTGGTGTTTGAGGCCGGCAAGATCGGCAACTACAAGGAGGTGGCCAAGGCCGGCGTTGGCTCCAGCATGCGGGTGCAGGGACGCCTGGTGCTGACCCCCGGCGCCCGCCAGCCCTTTGAGCTGAACGCCGATTCCATTGAATTGATGCAGCTCTGCCCGCCCGAGTATCCCCTGCAAAAAAAACGCCACACCGTGGAATTTTTGCGCACCATGCCCCATCTGCGCCCCCGCACCAACACCTTTGCGGCGGCCTTCCGGGTGCGCAGCGCCGCGGCCTATGCCATCCACAAGTTTTTTCAGGAGCAGGGCTTTGTGTATGTGCACACCCCGCTGATCACCGGGTCGGACTGCGAGGGCGCGGGCGAGATGTTCCGGGTGACCACCATCGACCCGGCCGACCCGCCCCGCACCGAGACCGGCGCGGTGGATTACAGCCGCGACTTTTTTGGCCGCGCCACCAACCTGACCGTTTCCGGCCAGCTGGAGGGGGAGGCCATGGCCCTGGCCTTTGGCAAAATTTACACCTTTGGGCCCACCTTCCGGGCCGAGAACTCCAATACCCCGCGCCACGCGGCCGAGTTCTGGATGATCGAGCCCGAGATGGCTTTTGCCGACCTTGCCGATTATATGGACACCGCCGAGGCGATGGTAAAGGCGGTGATCCGGTACGTGCTGGAGATCTGCCCGGACGAGATCGCCTTTTTCAACCAGTTTTTTGACAAGGGCCTTGCCGAGCGGCTGAACGCCCTGCTTGGAGCCGAGTTTGCCCGGGTGAGCTATACCGACGCGGTGGAGCTGCTGCAAAAGCACAACGACGCCTTCCAGTATAAAGTAAGCTGGGGGGTGGACCTGCAGACCGAGCACGAGCGGTACCTGACCGAGCAGATCTACCACAAGCCGGTGTTCGTGACCGACTATCCCAAGGAGATCAAGAGCTTTTATATGCGCCAGAACCCGGACGGCAAAACCGTTGCGGCGGCCGACATGCTGGTGCCCGGCGTGGGCGAACTGATCGGCGGCAGCCAGCGCGAGGAGCGGTACGAGGTGCTCACCGCCCGCATGGCCGAACTGGGCATGGCCACCGACGACTACCAGTGGTACCTGGACCTGCGCCGGTTTGGCAGCGCCCCCCACGCCGGCTTTGGCCTGGGCTTTGAGCGGCTGATCATGTACCTGACCGGCATCCCCAACATCCGGGACGTGCTGCCCTTCCCCCGCACGGCGGGCGGGTTTTGAGGCATCCCGGCAGCGCGCCCCGGCAGCGCCTGCCCCGCACGGCGGGCGGGTTTTGAGGGCCGGCAAAATCTTGACGGATTCTTTACGCCCCCTGTGCCCCGGCACAGGGGGTTTTTGCTGTTAGAGCGGGCAGGAATGGTTGACAACCCGCACCGGATTGTGTACTTTTTTATTAGCAGGGCTTTGCAAAAAAGGGGGGGGCTTTGGCCGCCCCGGGATGCGGGGCCCTTGTTGGGGTGTGCCCGCGCATATCTCATAATAAATTTTTTGGGCTGCCGCTTTTGCCGCAGGGCGGGGCGGCCCCGCAACAGGAAGCGAAGACGTGAAGCAACAACTGCTGCGGGCGCTTACCGGTCTGTTTGCGCTGACCCTTGCGGTGAGCAGCTGGCAGATCGCGCGACGCCTGCTGGATTACCGCGCCGGCGCGCGGGTGTACGCCGAGGCGGCGGCCGCGGCCGGCCTGGCGGCGCCCGGCGCGCCGCAGGCGTACCAAACCATAGAAAAAGGAGAGACAGACATGGAACTTTTGATGGAGATATCGCAAAACCTACAGCGCGGCAAGGCCAAGCTGGTCAAAG
>CAJTVI010000104.1 GCA_910579545.1 uncultured Oscillospiraceae bacterium
CATGGAGCGTGGGACGGAGTACGGTTTGGAACAGGTCTACAACGTGATCGACAGCCGTTACCGCAGCCGCAGGCCGCTGATCGTCACCACGAACCTCTCCCTTCAAGACTTGCAGCACCCCAAGGACACCGCCCACGCCCGCATCTATGACCGCTTACTGGAAATGTGCGCCCCTATCCGTTTTTCCGGCGAGAACTTCCGCAGGGTAACGGCGCAGGACAAACTGGCACGTCTGAAAAATCTGATGGAACCGCCCACCCACTCCCCTGCTGCAGATGACTAATGGACAAACAATTTCGCATAGGCTGTTGTGAAAGGCTGGGTGATGTTATTTGCAGACACAGGAGCTATGCAAAAGCATTTTCAAAGACGGGACCACAGAAACCACCCGTGAAAATTTCACGCACAAGCTGACCGAGCTAATCAATCAGCTGGAAAAAGGAAAACAGACCATCGAGCAAAAATAATGTGACAAGCTGTTTCCTCTGTGCTATACTGTAAGCAGGAAACAGCTTGTCCTATCTCTGAGGAGATATGACTATGAAAGCAGCAATTTACTGCCGTTTATCCGAGGAAGATAGAAACAAGCAATTTGATACCGACGACAGCAACAGCATTCAGAACCAAAAGGCTATGCTGTTGCAATATGCGATGGAACAGGGGTGGGAAGTTTATAACCTTTACAGTGATGATGATTACACAGGTTCAGACCGCAGACGGCCCGAATTTAACCGCTTGCTGGAGGACGCCAAGGCTCACCGCTTTGACATTGTTCTCTGTAAAACCCAATCCCGCTTTACCCGTGAGCTGGAGCTGGTAGAAAAGTACATCCACGGCCTCTTCCCTATTTGGGGTATCCGCTTTGTCAGCATCGTGGACAACGCCGACACCGCCAACAAGGGCAATAAGAAGTCCCGGCAGATCAACGGGCTGGTGAACGAGTGGTATCTGGAGGATATGTCGGAGAACATCCGCAGCGTCCTCACCAACCGGCGGCAGAATGGTTTTCACATTGGGGCCTTTGCCCTCTATGGCTACAAAAAAGACCCCGACCAGAAAGGCCATCTGCTCATTGATGACGAGGCCGCCGCCGTTGTCCGGGAGGTGTTCACCCTCTTTTCCCAGGGCTATGGCAAGACGGCCATCGCCCGGATGCTCAATGACCGGGGCATCCCTAACCCTACCGAGTACAAGCGGCTCCACGGCCTGCGCTACCAGCAGCCCAAGCGGAAAAACAGTACTCTATGGAAGTACTTTGCCATCTCCGATATGCTCACCAACGAGATTTACATCGGCAACATGGTGCAGGGCAAATATGGCAGCGTGTCCTACAAGACCAAGCAGAACAAGCCCCGCCCTCAAAGCGAGTGGTATCGCGTGGAGGGAACCCACGAGGCCATCATCGACCGCCCCCTCTGGAACCGGGTGCAGTCCATGATTGCGGAGCGGGCCAAACCCTTTGACTGCGGCACTGTGGGCCTGTTCGCCCGGAAAGCGATCTGCGCCAACTGCGGCTACACCATGCGCTCCTCAAAAAATCGCGGGCGGCATTACCTCCAATGCTCCAACCGCCATGTGGCAAAGGACGCCTGTATCGGCTCCTTCATTTCGGTGGAAAAGCTGGAGCGGATGGTCATTGACGAACTGAACCGGCTGGCGGCGGCGTATTTGGACAAGGACGAGTTGGAGCGAAGCATTGAGTTTTGCGAAAATCTGCAAGGCCAGAAACGGCAGCTCCTGGACACCCTCTCTGCCTATGAGAAACGAATTGCCGAGTACACCAAGGGACTGCGGGACTTGTACATGGATAAGGTCAAGGGCCTGCTCAACGACAGCGACTTCTCCGCCCTCTCCAAAGAGTTTTCCTCCGAGAAATCCCGGCTGGAGCGCATCCTGCTGGACGAACAACGGCAGCTTGCGGAACTGGAGAACAGAATTGCCGTTGGAGACAACCGAAAGTCTTTGGTGGAGCGGTATGTAAACCTGGAACACTTAACACGAGAAATCGTGGAAATTCTCATTGACCACATCACTGTTGGAAAACGCATCCCTGGAACAAAGGACGTTCCCATTGAAATCCACTGGAACTTTTAAGGAGCATAGACCCATGCCACCCAAAGAAAAATTTGAAAAGTCTGTCCAATCCATCGACCAAGCCCTGGACGAGATTGAGCGCACTCTGGAGCAAATGCTGACCCTGGCCCGCCTGTCCGCCAGCGATTTGAACGTAGACCGGGCCGCGCTGCAAAAGACGCTGGAACGCCTTCAACACAAAATCGATCGCATTGCGGACACCATTTGACTTGATTTTTCGCCATTTTCTGCACGAAGTTGCACTTTCGTGATTGCACCAGAGCAAAAGGCCCGCACCACCTACGACAATATCCTGCGGCTGGTGGACGACCCGGACGTGCAGGACGTCATCCGCTTTTTGCGCGAGCGGGAGATCGTGCACTTCCAGCGGTTTGGCGAGGCGCTGGAAAACCTCAAGGGCACCCTCAACTCCCGCAACTTCTACGCCTTCAACCCCAGCTTCGACCTTGGCGCGGTCAGGCCGGCGGGGCAGGAACCCTGACCGGCGCGGGGAGTGTCCAAACCGGGGAGGGAGGTCCGCCGGCCGGGTGCGGGGGAGCAGTCTCTCAAGGCAACAGGATCCCTGCCCCGAAAGCCTTTCGAGACTCTCCCTCACCCCGGTTTTAGCCCTCTAAAACTCCTTGAAATGGACGCTCCCCCGGCGCGCCCCCGCTTGCATTTTGCAAAAAAATCCGGTATAATAGGGCCATGCAAAGGCGCCGGCGGGGCGCGGGCTCTGCCGGTATGCCGGCGGGGCCGGCACAAACCGGGCCGTTTGCAGGATCATACAGCGTAAGGAGAAACCATTATGGACCTGAACGGAATCGCCTCTGCCTCCATGAGCATGAGCGCCATGCAGCTGGAATCGGCTTACAGCGCCGCCCTGCTGAAAAAATCAATGGAGGACATGGAGCAGCAGGCCCTGAGCCTGATCAACGATATGGCCCAAGCGGTTCCCGCGCCGGCGCCCGGCCCGGGGCACATCGACACCTACATCTAACAAAGGGCGCCGCATAAAGCGGCGCCCTTCAAGGCACTGCATCTAAAGCGCCGCTCCCTGAAAACCCGCGCCGGGGCAGCCCCTGCCCCGGCGCACCGCCCCCGGCTTTGCCGGGGGCATTTTTTTGCCCGGCAAAGCCGGGCCCCGCCCGCCTCAGGGCCGGCCCAAACCCGGCGGCCCGCTGTGCCCGGCGGATATGCCGCGGCAAAAAACAAGAGCGCGCAGGTTCGTTTTTTACGAACCTGCGCGCTCTTTTCTGGCTCCCCCTGTTGGGCTCGAACCAACGACCCTGCGGTTAACAGCCGCATGCTCTACCGACTGAGCTAAGGAGGAATATTGGATGCTTTGTTATTATACCCCGCCTTTGGGCAAAATGCAAGAGTTTTTTTGGCCCGCGCCGGCAAAAACCGGGCCGGGAGGCAGCGGCCGCGCAAAAAAGGGGGGCGCACATTCCTTGTGCGCCCCCGGTCCTGCAAAACTTACAATCGGCAAACAGCCGGCAAAGCCGGGCGGGCGAAGGCCCACCCGCCCAAAGGCCGATCCGCAGCCTAAGCCGCTGCGGGCCGCGGCGCGGGCCGGGCGGCTTGCCCGCCTGACTCTGCCGCCCCGCACCGCGCCGCCTCAGCCGGCCTTGCCCGCCTGGGCGCGCCGGCGCATAAAGAGCAAAAAGCCGATGGTCAGCACCGTGCCCAGCGCCAGGCAGATAAAGGCGTTCTGCACAAAGCCGGCCACAATAAAGCAGATAAAGCTGATGGCCGCCACCGCCGCGGCGTAGGGGATCTGGGTGGAAACGTGCAGCACGTGCACGCAGCGCGCCCCTGCCGAGGACATGATGGTGGTGTCGCTGATGGGCGAGCAGTGGTCGCCGCACACCGCGCCCGCCAGGCAGGCCGAGATGCCGATGTAGAGCATCGGGTCGTCGGCGCCGAACATGCGGGAGACGATGGGGATCAGGATGCCAAAGGTGCCCCAGCTGGTGCCGGTGGCAAAGGCCAACAGGCAGCCCACCACAAAGATCACCGCCGGCAGCAGCCGGGCCAGGCCGGGCGCGGCGTTCTGCATCAGGGCCTCCACATAGGTGGCCGAGCCCAGCAGGTCGTTGGAGATGTTCTTGAGCGAGGCGGCCATGGTCAGGATGGTGATGGCCGGCACCATGGCAATAAAGCCCTGGGGGATGCAGTCCATCGCTTCCTTAAAGGTCACCAGCTTGCGGGCCAGCATGTACAAAATGATCAGGATCAGGGCCAGGATCGCGCCCCATGGCAGGCCCACCGTGGCGTCGGTGTTGCCAAAGGCGGCGATGAAATCGCCGGCGCAGTCGGTGCCGCCCCAGATGTCCACCCCAAAAAAGCCACCCACATAGATCAGCCCGACCACCGAGATGATCACCAGCACCACGATGGGCAGCACCAGGTCCGGCACCCGGCCGCGGGGGTTCTGCTCGGCGGTCAGCTCGTCCACCCGCTCGTTGGTGGAGAAGAGATCGCCCTTTTCAATGGCGTTGCGCTCGTGCCGGGCCATGGGGCCGTAGTCGGCCTTCAGCAGCACCAGCGCGATGATGAACACAAAGGTCAGCAGCGAGTAGAAGTTGTAGGGGATGGCCCGCACAAACAGCTCGATGCCCGAAAGCCCGGTGCCCTCGGTGTAGGAGGCCACGGCGGCCGCCCAGCTGCTGATGGGGGCGATCATGCAGACCGGCGCGGCGGTGGCGTCGATCAGGTAGGCCAGCTTTGCGCGGGAGATGCGGTGGCTGTCGGTGACCGGCTGCATCACGCTGCCCACGGTGAGGCAGTTGAAGTAGTCGTCAATAAAGATCAGCACCCCCAGCACAAAGGCGGCCAGCTGTGCGCCCACCCGGCTTTTGATGTTGGCCTTGGCCCAGCGCCCAAAGGCGGCCGACCCGCCCGACTTGTTCACAAGGGCCACGATGGCGCCCAGGATCACCAAAAACAAAAAGATGCCGGCGGTGCCCTGGATGGCCGCGATGATGCCGTCGCTCACCACATGGTCCACCGCGGCGGACAGCGAGCCCCCGCTGGCCAGCAGCGCGCCCACCGTGATGCCGATAAAGAGGGAGGAATACACCTCCTTGGTGATCAGCGCCAGCCCGATGGCCACGATGGGCGGCACCAAGGCCCAGAAGGTGGCAACGGTTTCAACGCCGCTGAACGCGACCGCCGCCGCCATGATCAGCGCGGCAGCCGCTGCCGCAAGGGTAACAAGGCTTGACTTTTTCATGATACGCTCGCTACGCTCCTCTCGGGGCAAGGGGCCGGCGGCCCCGCGCCCAACAAAAAATGCAGCCATGGACAAAGCGTCATGGCTGCACAGAAGCTTCCCGCGCGGCGGCATGACAGCGCTCCACTTGCGTGACAGTCCGCCGGATCTTCTCCGGCGGCCCAACGCCCGCCCCGCAGGGCACGGGAAAAACAGGCGTTTCGGCGGCCGCCCCTTTCCCATCGCCGGTGCCTGCCGGGTTGCCGATGGTACTGATGGCGAGCCGCGCCTCTATCATGGCTGGTTCATACATCCCTCCTTATACACTAAGGGGGGAAATTGTGCATAATTATACCTTAAAAAACCCAAATGTCAAGCAAAAAGGAGCAAAACAGGCCCGCAAAAAAAGAAAAGGCGGCTTTGACCGGGCCGCGGCCGCCCGCCACAAGGTTCTGGCGCCCCGGCGGGAGTGCCCAAACCGGGGAAAGATGTCTGCCGGCCGGTGCGTGGGAGCAGTCCCTCAAGGCAACAGGACCCCTGCCCCGAAAGCCTTTCGAGACTCTCCCCCGCCCCGGCCTGGGGCTTGACAAGAGTCAAAAAGGCTGGTATCCTTATTTTAGACAAAATGTAAAAAATAAAAGGCAGCAGGAGGTCCGGGGGATGAACGTATCCAAAACCGAATATGAGATCATGCAGCTGATCTGGGCACGGCAGGGCTGGGTAAGCGGGCAGGAGGTCTGCCAGCTTACCCAGGGCCGCGGCTGGAAGGCCCCCACCGTGCTGAGTTTTTTGGGCCGGCTGTGCGAAAAGGGCCTGCTGGAAACAAAAAAGGAGGGCAAGCTGCGGTTTTACCGCCCGCTTTTAAGCCAGCAGGAATACGCCCGCCGCGAGGCCCAGGAGTTGGTGGACGCGCTGTACGGCGGGCAGCCGGGGCTGCTGATCGCCAGCCTTGCCCAAAACGGCCTTACCGAGGCCGACCGCGCCCAGCTTAAAAAGCTGCTGGAGGGGGATTGGGAATGAGCGGCTTCTGGCAGGAGTACCTTTTGCCCTCGGGCCTCTGCGGCATGGCCGCCGCGCTGGCCTGCGTCCTGCTGGACGCGGCCCGGGCCCGGGCCGGGCGGCGGGCCGCGGGGCTGGGCGGCTGGGGACTGGCGCTGGTTTTGTATTGGGTCCCGGCCGACCTTTTTGTGCAGGGCGGCGGCCTTTTTGGGCAGGGCTTGCCCACGGCGCTGAACGGCGCGGGCGGGCCTGTGGCCGGCCTGCCGGGCGCGGCGCGGGGGATTTGCAGCGGCGCGGTGCAGCTGGCGGTGCTCTCGCCGGCCTCCCGGCTGGCCGCGGCCCTGCCCTGGCTCTGGCTGGGGGGCGTTGCGGCGTGCGCGGCGCTGCGGCTCTGGCG
>CAJTVI010000105.1 GCA_910579545.1 uncultured Oscillospiraceae bacterium
TTGCGGGGGGCGGCCCGGCTGCATGCAGGGTGGTTTTGCGCGCCCATGGGGCCAAACAAGGGCCGACTGCCCGCGCGCGGCGCGGGGCTGCGGGCGCAAAAAACCTGCCTTTGCGCCCGCGGCGGCCTTACAGCCAGCGGGCTCGGGCCATATCCACCCGGCCGTCCGGCAAAAAGGGCACCCCCTCGGCCGCCAGCAGCGCGCGCTGCACCTCCGGCCCGCCAAAGGCAAAGCCGGCGCACAGGCTGCCGTCCTTAAACACTACCCGGTGGCAGGGGATCACCCCCGGCTCGGGGTTGCGGTGCAGCGCAAAGCCGACCCCCCGCGCGCCGCGGGGATTGCCCGCCAGCATGGCGATCTGCCCATAACTGGCCACCTTGCCCTTGGGAATTTGCTTGACAGTTTCATAAATGCGCAGGGTAAACGCGGTTGGCATAAACGAGCCTCCGATAAATTTAAGATGGGCCGGCGCAAAAACCGGCAAAAGGAAAGATAAATTTTTTGAGTGATTTCGGCACAAAACATTTGTACATCCGCAAAGAATATGCTATGATAAAAATGCTTCCTTTGGGGGTTTGCAAAAACAAGGCAGGCAAATGCTGGCTTTTGGCAAGATCCCTTTGTAAAAATATTGTTTGTAAAAGGAGAACAGAGCTTTATGGCAGAAGAAAAACGCACCCGCCGCACACCGGAGGAGATGGCCGCCGCCCGCGATCAAAAAATTGCCGAGCTGGAGGAATCCATCCGCGCCATTGAGGAAAAAAAGGCGGAGGCTGTTGCCGCGTTTGATGAAAAGATCGCCGCGGTAAACGCCAAGATCGAAAAGATCAAGGAGCAAAAAAAGGCCGCCCTCGCGCCCAAAAAGCGCAAGCCCCGCCGCACCAAAACCGAAAAGATCCAGCAGCTCATCAAGCAGGCGCGCAAATCCGGCATGAAACCGGAGGAGATCGCCGAAAAGCTTGGCATCGAGATCGGGGAATAACCCAAAACCCAACCCATTGTGCCAAAAGCCCGCCCGGCCGCAGAGCCGGGCGGGCTTTTCAAATGCCTTTGTTCCGGGCTTACCGCCGCACCCATTTGCCGCCGAACAGGGTCTTTTTGTAGCGCAGCAGCTCCTCCTTGGCGGGCGGGTAATCGCCGGCCTTTTGCAGGTAGCCCACCCCCTTGGCAATGTCCTCGGGCACGCCCTGGCCGCGCGCGTAGATGCAGCCCAGGATGTAGGAGGTCTCGGGGTCGTTCCAGGTGACCTTTTCCAGCAGCTCGCGGGCCTTGCCATAGTCCTGCGGCAGGCCGCCCCAGCCCTGGTAGTAGCATTTGCCCAGATAGGGCAGCGGCCAGGTGGTGTTATTGCGGTAGCCCACCATCAGCAGCTCCACCGCGCGGGTATAGTCCTGCCGCACCCCCAGGCCCTTGTAATACAGCGCCCCCAGCCGGTTGCAGCAGCCGACCTCGCCCTTTTCCACCCCGGTCTCGTAGCAGCGCGCCGCGTAGGCAAGGTCCTTTTCGGCGCCGTCGCCGGTCTCGTAGGCCCGGCCCACATAGTACCAGGTGTCCGGCTCGCCGCCCTCGGCCGCGGCCTTGTACCAGCGCAGGGCCTCGGCCTTCTGGCCCGCCTTGTACAGCTTGTCGGCCCAGTTGTACTGGTGGATGGGGTAGCCCAGCTCGGCCCCGATGCGCCAGAGCGGTTCGGCCTTTTCCGGCGCGGGCAGCACATAGGGGGTGTCGCCCTTGGTGTAGTAGCGGTTGAGGTTGTTGGCCGCAAAGTACACCCCGCCCCGCAGCGACTTCCAAAACCACTCCTCGCATTTGGAAATGTTCTCGCCCATGTAGCGGTTAAACTCGGCCTCGCTGGCAAAATCGGTCTTCTTTTTGCCGTCGATGCGCATAAAATCCCACCAAAAATACGCATTGCCGATCACATACTGGCAAAAGGGTTCGCCCCCCTTGGCCTTTTCCAGCACAATGTCAAAGGCCTCCTGCAGGCTGGCAAAGGGCATCTTCTTTTGCAGCCAGGCCGGCAGTTCGCCGCTGCGCAGGGCCACCAGCACCCCCAGGGCGCTGCCCTGCTGCACCGCCTGGTGCAAAAGCTTGGTGGCCCGCCGGTCGTCCTCGGGGAAATGGTGCCCCGACCAAACATACTGGTAGCCGCACAGGCAGCGGGCCAGCACGCAGCTGGCGTCCCCGTCGCCGCCGGCCGAGGCTGTTTCCAGCAGCCGCATCCCCTCGGCCCCCCGGCCGGCGCGCATGTCGTAATAAATATACCGCAGCGCCTGTTCCACCGCATCGCTAAAAAATTGGCCCATCCTCAAAACGCTCCTTTTTTCAATGTTTTTTACACGGGCAGGGGCGATTTTCCGGCGCCCCGCCGCGCTTTATGACCCTCAAAAACCCCCAAAGCCCCCGCTCTGCGGCCTGCCGTCGAACCGGGGCGGGGCGCTGGCCAGCCGGGCGGCCTGCCGCCGGTCGAACTCCTGCAAAAAGGCCTCCCGCTTCTCCTCCTTCATGCCGCAAAAGGCGGCCCGGGCGCTCCCGCCGCCCCGCCGGGCCTCGGGCACCCGCCCGGCCAGGCAGTCGGCGGCGTTTTGCAGGTCCTGGGGGCTCTTAAAATCGGTCACCGCCTGGTTCCAGCGGTCGTCCACCAGCACCAGCTCCAAAATGCGGCTGGTGGTGCTGCCGCCGTTTGAGCGGCGGTGGTGCTCGATGCGGTCGATGGTAAAGATGCCGCGGATGCGGCTGATCAGGCTGGCACTGTCGCCCAGCACCCACTCTTTGCCAATGCCGATGCTGCCCACCCAAAGCGGGTCCTCGCCAAGGTCGGCGTCCACCATGCGGAACAGCTCGCCCACCTCCGGCGCCTCGTCCGGGTAGGGCAGCTGGCTGCGGATCGACCGGGCCAGCTGGCTGCCGGCGGGGAAAAAGCTGTCCCGCACGGCGGCAAACGAGACATAGCCGCCCAAAGCCAGCAGCCCGGCCGCCATAACCCCGGCCAGCAGCTGCTTATAAAGGGCGTCCAGGTCCCCATACAACGCATAGACCCCCACGCACACCGCCACAAACAGCATCAAAATGCCAATGGGCAGCTGGTTTAATTTTTTGCGGGTGCGGCTCAGGCAGTAGCCCTCGGCCGCGCCGTGGGGGCTGTACTTTTTTTGCAGGGCCCCCACCGCCAGCACCGCCGGGATGGCCCAGAGCCGCAGCAGGGCAAACAGGGCCAGGTAAACCAGCACGACCCAGGGCCAGCGCAGCAAAAGGGGCAGGGGCTTTTGCGGCCCGTTTGGTTGGTTTTGCATCGTTCTTCACTCCTATGCAGCCGGATGCGCGCCGCCCGCAGCAAGGGCGGGGGCCGCTGTTTCTCCTATATATGGTAGCTGTTTTGGGCGCAAAAGGCAAGCGGATGTTTAAGGCCAAACAAAAACCGCGTGCTGGCGGCTCCGGCGGCTTTGGCGCATCTTTTTGGGGCTTTGGCCCGGAAAAAGTTGGGCAGGCTATTGCCAAAACCACCCGGCGGGTGTATTCTATATATTAAATGTAAAGATGGTTTGGCAAAGCCTGCTTTTTGGCAGGCCCTGCATGCGCGAGACGCCCCCTGACCGAGACGCCCCGCGTTTGTTTTATCCGCTCCCGTCCGGGGCAGCAGCGCTTTGCCGGCAAGCCAAGTGAGGAGTAACATCATGGGTAAAAGCATCAAACGTTCGGTGAACATCCGGGTGATCTGCGCGCTCATCTCTGTTTTGCTGCTGAGCTTTCTGACCACCTACAACACCTTCCGCATCAAGGCCACCGAGGCCCGGGCCGAGGAAGCCGCCGATGTGCTGGAGCGGGCCGAGGCCGCCGAGGTGGCCCACTACAAATGGCTTACCAACCTCAGCAACGCGCTGTATGCCGGCACCGAGTTTACCGGCAGCATGGACCCCACCACCTGCGCGCTGGGCAAGTGGCTGTACGGCGAGGCCGGCACCACCGATGCCGAGGTGCTGGCCCTGCGCGACCAGATCGAGCCGCTGCACCGGGCCATCCACGAGTCGGCCAGTGTGGTGCTGGGGTATAAGGACGCCGACTCCATCGCCGCCCAGCAGTATTACCAGAACACCATCCAGCCCAACGTGGTGCAGCTGGTGGGCATCCTGGACCAGCTGATCACCCGGGGCAATACCCTCAGTGACGCCGCCTCGGCCGAGATGCAGCAGACCACCCTGATCATGAACGTCAGCTCGGGCGCCTGCCTGCTGCTTGCGCTCATCTGCCTGCTCAGCCTGGTGTACTATGTGATGACCCGCATCGTGGATCCGATCCTCCAGATCACCCGCAGCGTCCGCCCGCTGGGCGAGGGCAACCTGGACCTCCAGTTGGAGTACACCTCGGTCAACGAGATGGGCCAGCTTTGCGACACCCTGCGCCACTCGGTGGGCATGATCCACACCTATGTGACCGACATCAACCGGATGATGGACGATCTGTCCGCCGGCAACTTCAACACCTCCACCGGCATGGATTATGTGGGCGACTTTACCAGCATCCAGCAGGCGGCCGACAGCCTTACCGACACCCTCTCGGCCGCCATGGAGCAGATCGCCCAGGCCGAGGCCCGCATCTCCAGCAATGCCGAGCAGATGTCCAGCAGCTCCCAGTCGCTTGCGCAGGGGGCTACCAGCCAGGCCAGCGCGGTGCAGGAGCTTTACGCCACCCTGGACGACCTCTCCCGCAATGCCAAGCAGAACGTCGAGATGGCCGACGAGGCCCAGGCCCGCGCCAACGAGACCAGCCGCCAGGTTTCCACCAGCGGCCAGCAGATGCAGGAGATGGTTTCGGCCATGGCCGACATCGGCAGCACCTCCCAGCAGATTGGCCAGATCATTGCCACCATCGAGAACATCGCCTTCCAAACCAACATCCTTGCCCTCAACGCGGCGGTGGAGGCCGCCCGGGCCGGCGCGGCCGGCAAGGGCTTTGCCGTAGTGGCCGACGAGGTGCGCCAGCTGGCCTCCAAGTCGGATGAGGCGGCCAAGGCCACCAAGCACCTGATCGAGAGCAGCGTAAGTGCCGCCGAGCGGGGCAGCCGGATCGTGGGCGAGGTTTCCGAGGGGCTCAAGGGCACCCTGGAACTGGTCACCGCATCCAGCAGCGACATGGGCGCCATTGCCGAGGCGGTGCGGGGCGAGGCTATTGCCATCTCCCAGGTCACCGAGGCCATCGGGCAGATCTCCTCGGTGGTGCAGACCAACACCGCCAGCAGCGAGGAGACCGCCGCGGTCAGCAGCGAGTTGTTTAACCAGGCGAATCAGCTTAAGAGCCAGGTGCAGCAGTTCCAGCTCAAGCAGTAATTTTGCGGTATCGCTTAACAGTGCCCCGCCCTCCGGCTGGAGGGCGGGGCACTTTTTGCGCCGCAGCAAAGCGCAATGCTGTGTCAAAACGCAAAAGGGAAGCGCCCTGCCCCTCTGACCAGAGGGGCGGGGCGCTGTGCGTGTTTTTGAAAGAAAACCGGCCCATGCCGGCAAAAGCCGGATGGAATTCTTACATCCGCTCGGGTTACCTCCGCCCGGGTTACATCCGCTCGGGGGCCGAAACGCCCAGGAGGTCCAGGGCGTTTTTGAGGGTGGTCTTTACCGCCATCACAAGCCCCAGCCGCTGGTTGGTCAGGTCGGGGTCGTCCGGGTTGTTCACATAGGTCTGGTTATAGTAGCTGTGGTAGAGCCGCACCAGCGAGAGGATATAGTCCGCGATCTTGTTGGGCTTGCGCAGGGTGGCGGCGTTCGCCACCTCGGCCGGGAACTCCCCGACCAGCTTGAGCAGCTGCAGCTCCTTTTCCTCGGTCAGCCGGTCGTAGCTTTGCTCCTTGTGGAAGGCCGGGATCTCGGGGTTGCGCAGGATCGAGCACATCCGGGAATGCGCGTACTGGGCGTAGTACACCGGGTTGTCGCTGCCCTGGGTGCGGGCCAGCTTGAGGTCAAAGTCCATCTGGGAGGTGATGTCCTTGGAGGCGAAGAACCACCGGGCCGCGTCCACCCCAATGTCCTCGCAGAGCTCCCGCAGGGTCACCGCGTTGCCGGTGCGCTTGGACATCTTTACTTCCACCCCGTCCTCCACCATCCGCACCATCTGGATCAGCTCGATCGAGAGGGTGTCCTTGGGGTAGCCCAGGGCGGTCAGGGCCGCCTGCATCCGGGTCACATAGGAGTGGTGGTCCGCTCCCCACAGGTTGACCAGGGTGGGGTAGCCGCGCTCCAATTTATATACATGGTTGGCAATGTCCGGGGTCATATACGAGAGGGTGCCGTCGCTCTTGCGCAGTACCCGGTCCTTGTCGTCCCCATAGTCGGTGCTGCGGAACCAGAGCGCCCCATCCTTTTCGTACAGCAGGCCCAACTCGTCCATCCGGGCAAGGCAGTCGTTGATCCGCTTCATGCCCTCCTCATAAAAGAAGGTCTCGTGCACCCAGGAAACGATGTGCACCCCATAAAGCTTCAGGTCGGCGTCGATCTTGTCCAGCTCCCGCTTTTTGCCCTCGGCCATAAAGTACTCCAGCCGCTCCTTGGGGTCGGCGGCAAGCCACTTGTCCCCGTCCTCCTTGGCAATGTCATAGGCGATCTGGCGCACGTCCTCGGCGTGGTA
>CAJTVI010000106.1 GCA_910579545.1 uncultured Oscillospiraceae bacterium
GGGCGCGCCGGGGGGTTCTGTTTGGCCTTTTGCCGCTTGTTTACTCCGCCGCCTGGATGGCCTTTACCACGCTTTGCCGGGCGATCTGCCCAAGGGGGGCGCAGGCTGCCAGCAGGCAGGCCGCAACGGCCAGCGCCGACGCCTGCAGGATGGCCCACACCGGCGGCGGGGCCAGCTGCAGGGTGTCGGCGGCCGCGGCCTGTACCAGCAGGGTGCAGCCCCAGCCCAAAAGGCTGCCAATGCCCGAGGCGATGAGGCCGTAGTAAGCCCCCTCCCACAAAAACACCTTGTAAAGGCTGGCCCGGCTCATGCCGATGGCCCGCTGCACGCCGATCTCGGCCGCCCGGGTGTGGATGTTGGTGTAGACCGTGTTGACGATGTTTAAAAGCCCGATGAGCCCCACAAACAGGATCAGCCCCCAGGCCAGCAGCCGGATCTGGGCAAAGCTTTGGGCCAGCTGGCGGTCGGTGTCCTCAAACGAGAGCCAGAGGGTGCCGGGCGTCCGGCCGGCCAGCGCCTTTACCGTTTCGTCGTACCCTGCCCGGTCGGTCCCCTTTGTTAGGGTGGGCAGCAGTTCGTTGTAGGCCGTTTTGCCGGTAAGCGCGGCGTAAAGCGCCTCGTTTACCACCACCTGCACCCCATTGATAAAGCCGCTGTTGCCCACGCTCAAATAGCCGTCGTAGCCGTCGAGGGTGTAAAGCACCGGCAGCGCCCGGCCCGCCACCGTGATGGTTTCGCCCGCTTTGATCTCGGTGCGGGGGATCTCCTGCCCCTCAAACACCAGCGGCAGCGGGTTGCGCACCACGCAGCCCTCCCCCGCCTTGAGCCGGGCTAAAAGCTCGGGCGGCAGGAAGGCAAAGGCGCGGTCCCAATAGCCGGCGTCCAGCCCCAATACCTGGAAGGTCTCGGCCGGCTGGAGCGCAAGGCTGAGCCCGATGCCCTCGGGGCGGCCGTCCGCCCCTTGCTGGTAGAGCGAAAACTGCATGGCGGCCAGGGCTGCCACCCGCGGGTCGGCCTGCATAGCCTGGTACTCGGCGGGGGAAAAGCCAACGGTTTCGTTGGTGATGGAATAATCGCCGTAATGCTCGGCCACGCCGCCCCCGGAGGCGTCCAGCAGGCCCACCGCGCTTTGCAGGGCGATGTAGACCGTGATGCTCATGACCAGCGAGAGGATGGTAATGGCGGTGCGGCCCCGGCCCCGCATGAGGTTGAGCCGGGCGTAAAATGCCTCGAAATGCCGCACCTTTTTGGCCCCGCGGCCGCGGCGTTTGACCCGCACCGGGCTGCCCGCCATGGCCACGGTGGGGGACACCCGGGCCGCGTACCGGGCGGCGGGCAGAGCGGCGGCCAAAGCAAAGCCGAGGGTAACGGCGGCGCTGCCCAGCAAAAAGGCCCCCTTGCCGCCGCTGTTTTGCGCAATAAGGCGGCTTAGCTCCCCGGCGCTTTGCACCAAAAAGATCTTGGGCGAGAGCAGCCCGGTGGCGGCGGTGAGGATGCCCTTGGCCGAAAGGCTGCCCAGCACAAGCCCCGCGGGGATGCCCACGGCGCAGAGCAGCAGCACCTGGGCCGTGACCAACCAGTAAAGCTGGCCCTTATCCGCGCCCATGGCCCGCAGCACCCCGTACTGGGCCGTGCGCCGGGAGACAGCGATCTTGAGCACGTTGTAGATCACCAGCCCCGCCGCCAGCAGGATCAGCGCCCCCACCAGCAGCCCGGCCGCCGCCATAAAGGAAAAGCCGTTTTCGGCAGCATTCTCCGCGTCGGCGGCCTTGGGGTCGTACCGGATGCCGAGGGCGTTGAGGTAGGGCAGGTTGTAGGTTGTGTCCAGCTCGTGGATCCCGAGGGAGGCCGCCAGGTCGTCCATGGTGGCCTGGAAGGCGCGTTTGTCCGCCACGCAGAGGTCCACGTTGTAGTAAAAGTATGCATCCGGCAGCAGGGCTTTGGCGGTGCCGGGGCCCACGATGCCGTTGACCGTGCCGGCGGCGTAGGCCATATAGTTGCTCTCGGTGATGCCCACCAGGGTAAAATCGGCGGTAAAATCGTAGGACTGGGTCATCACCCCGTGGCGCAGCGCCTTGGAAAGCGGGAGGGTGATGGTATCCCCCAAACGGCCCTGAAAGCCCAGCGCCGCCAGCACGTCCCCGGGCAGGGCGATCTCGAGCGGGGCGGCGGGCAGCCGGCCCTCCCTGATGGCGCTGAGCGAGGGGTAGACGGCCCGCACGTCCTCCTGGAACTCGCTGAGGCCAAGGCTGAGGGTATTGTCCAGCCGGGTGCTGCCCAGCACCACATAGCTGCCCACAAACGAGAGCCGGGGGTCGCTTTGCAGGGCTTTGAGCTGTTCCTCGCTCATCTGCACCAGCCCCGCCTGCCGCGCCCCGCCAATGGCGATGGCCTGCTGCTGGCGCATGGCGGCCAGCACCCCCATCGACTGGCCGATCACCGCCGTCATAGTGGTGGAAAGCAGGATGGCCAGCAAAACCAGCCCCGAGGTGACGCGCTGGGCCAGCAGCTCCTTAAGGGCCAATGTGCGAAAATGTTTCATGCCTGCGCCACCTCCGACAGTACCCCGTCCACAATGGTCAGCCGCCGCCGGGCCATGGCAGCGATGCGGCTGTCGTGGGTGATGACCACCACCGCCCGGCCCAGCTCCCGGTTTACGGCCCTGAGCAGTTCCATCACCTCGCCGCCGCTCCTGCTGTCCAGGTTGCCGGTGGGCTCGTCGGCAAACACCACCTCGGGCCGGGCGATCAGGGCGCGGGCGATGGCCACCCGCTGCTGCTGCCCGCCCGACAACTCGTGCGGCAGGTGCCCCAGCCGCTCCTTGATGCCCAGCAGGCCGGCCAGCTGGCCGAGGTATTCCTCGTTCGGCTGCTGTTTATCCAGCAAAAGCGGCATCAGGATGTTCTCCCGCGCGGTGAGCACCGGCAGCAGGTGGAACTGCTGGAAGATAAACCCGATGCGCCGCCGGCGGAAGGCCGAGAGCGCCTTGTCCGGCAGGGCGCTGATGTTGACCCCATCGTACAGCACGCTGCCGGCGCTGGGCCGGTCCAGGCCGGACAGCAGGTGCAGCAGGGTGCTCTTGCCGCTGCCGGACGGCCCCATGATCGAGAGGAAGTCGCCGGGGCCGATGGCGAGGCTGGCCCTGTTAAGGGCCACCACCCGGTTTTCGCCCCCGCCGTAGGTTTTGCAAAGGTCTTTTGCTTCGATCTTCATAAAAAAATACACCCTCCTTATTGGAATCAAGGAGAGTGTAGCGCCCAAATCTCAAAAAACGCTCAAGGGTGCGGTGTATGTAAAAACGCCCAGGCCGGGGCGGGGAAAGCCCGCGCGGTTTGGGCGCTTTTGCGCAGTTGGGGCGCGCCGGTGTGTTTTGTCAGGCGCGGGGCGGCGCAAAGCTGGCCGCGGCCACCCCGCCGCCCTCGTTTTGCAGCCGCAGCGCCCCGCCGTGCTTTGCGCAGAGCAGCCCGCTGCTGTAAAGCCCCATGCCAAAATGCCCATCCCCGGCCTTTTCAAAGGGCTTGGGGCCATTTTTTATCAGGGCTTCGGGAAAGCCCGGCCCATCGTCGGCCACCGTGAGCAAAAGGGCCTCGCCCTCGGCCGCAAGCCGGATCGTGAGGGCCTGCCGGGCGTACCGGGCGGCGTTGCCGATCAGATTTTCGGCCACCGTTAAAAAGGCCCCGTGGTCCAGCCATGCCCGGCCCCCGGCCGTGGCCAGCACCGTGACCCGCAGGGCCGGGGCAAGCAGGCGGGCGGTCTCCTCCAATTCGGCGCGCAGGGCGGCCAGTTCCACCCAGCCGGCCTGCACCGGCAGCTGCTCCAGCCGCTGCACCGAACTCATGGCCTCCACATACTGCTCGATGCGGGCGGTGTAGCCCTCCAGCCGGCCCAGGGCCTGCTCGTCCGCCGGGTTTTGCCGCAAAAGCCGCACGCTGCCCTTGAGCACCGTAATGGGGTTGCGCAGGTTGTGGGCAAAGGCGGCGTTCAGCCTGCGGCGCTCCTCCTCCTGCTGCCAGAGCCGCCGGTTGGCCCGCAGCAGTTCGGCCCGCATGGTCTCAAAGGCCGCGCACACCTGGCCCAGCTCGTCGGCTGAGGGCTGGGGGATGGCAAAATCCAGGTCCTGGGCCTGGATGCGCCGGGCGCTCTCCCGCAAAAGGGCGATGGGCGCCTTGAGCTTGAGCCGGTAAAACACCGCCCCCGCCGCGGCCAGACCGGCCGCCGGCAGCAGCGCTGTGCCCAGCAGCGGCAGAACGCCCAGCACCCGCAGCATCCGCATCTCATCCGGCGTGGGCTCGGGCATGGGGGTGATCGCCCCGTTGGAGCCGATGCTCACCCCGCCCAGCGGGTATTGGGCCGAGAGGGCCGCGCACCCCGCCCAGAGCGCCGCGGCCAGCGCCGCCGCGGCCAGCAGGCCGCTTAGGGTCAGGCAAAAAAAGGCCCTTTGCAGGCTCATGCGCTTCAGCCGTTCCATTTATACCCGCACCCCCAAACCGTTTCAATATAGCCGCAGGGGGTATGGCGGGCCAGCTTGAGCCGGATCTTGCGCACATGCTCCATCACGGTGTCGCTGCTGCCCTCCCCATCGATGCCCCACACGGCCTCGTAGATGTGCTCCCGGTCAAACACCTGCCCCGGATGCAGCGAGAGCAGTTCCAAAATTTCGAACTCCCGGCGGGAAAAGGCCACCGGCTCCCCCCGCACGGTCACGCTGCGGGCGGCATAGTCCACCGCCAGCTCCCCAAACAGCCGCACCGTGCCGGGCTGGCTGCGGCGCCGCTCCCGGCGCAGGTGGGCCTCGATGCGGGCGGCCAGCTCGTCCAGGTCAAAGGGCTTGAGGATGTAGTCGTCCGCCCCGGCGCGCAGGCCGCAGACCCGGTCGGCCGGCTCGATGCGGGCGGTCAAAAACAGGATGGGGCAGGCCACGGCCCCCCGGATGGCCCGGCAGACGGCCAGCCCGTCCATGCCCGGCATCTGGATGTCCAGCAGGATCAGGTCCGGCTTTTGCTGGGCCGCCCGCACCGCCTCCTCCCCGCTGCGGGCGGTGAGCACGCGGTAGCGGGGCGAAAAAAACGCCCGCAGCATCTCCAGGATGCCCTCCTCGTCGTCCGCGATCAGCAGGGTCTGCGCGCCGGCGGCTGCGGCTGGTTTTTCGGCCTTCCCCATGTGTCCGGCCGCCGCCTTTGCGGTTCCGGCCATATTTTCGCGCTCCGCCATCCGCCCGGCCCCCTTTGCGTTTTGGGTCTATCATACCACACAATTCTCAAGATTTGCTCAAGGATGGGCAAAATGGGCGCCGCGGGAATTGAAAAATTTTGCAGGGAGCGGTACAATAAAAAAAACACGCCGAAAAAGTGAGGGATTCCCATGAAATAAATTTTGTCCTGTTTGCTCGTGTTTGCCTTGCTCCTGGCCGGCTGCGCGGCCAACGAGCCGGCGCCCATTTCGTCTTCTGCACCCGCATCATCTTCTGTGCCGGCTTCATCGCCGGAACCGGAACCGCTTTCGGCCTTTGACGGCTATGCCGCCGCATATGAGCAAAAAAAACGCCATAGAAAGCTTGGCGCAGGCAGAGGATCCCATCCGGCAGGACTTTTTTGACGGCATCAGCACCGAGGGCTATACGCTCACACTTGCAAAAGAGGATCAGCAGACGGTATCAAAGGGCAACGCCACCTTGTTAGAGGAATACATCACCTATTTAGCAGACCTTGCCAGTCAGCATGACAGTTGTGGGTTTGATGTCGTTGTAACAAATTTTGAGGAATACAATGGCAAACAGTCCGAGTGGGAGAAAACGGGATGGAGCAGTGAGCAGGAATATTTAAACTCATTGTTTAACTCATTACTTGGAGAGGGAATAACGCCAGATCAGATTGAGCAATGGGGTTGTGACAATGAATATGTAGAGCCATTCATCAACTGGTGTAATAACGGCTATAGGTTTAACGAGGAACCAGCAGCTGAAAACAGGCCATTGACACCAGAGGAGTTTGAGGAATACAGAAGGGGTGCCCAAGAGAGGCTTAGAGAAAGTCAGGAAAGAGATCGTGCCGCAGCAGCTGAAGCCAGAGAGGGGAAAGAGGAACGTTTATCGTACTTTAAATCTTAACTCTTATTTCTTAAAGATGCCGTTAGCCCCTCCCCTATTGGGTCATATCCACCGTTCACCATCACAGGCGGGCATCCCATAAAACAGGAAAACGCTTTTTCGCACACAGATCAAGCGTGAGCCGCTTATAGAAAAGGGGCCCCATCCACAAAGCGGCAAACCGTTTGCCGCGCAGCACAAAAAGGCGGCCCCTAAAAGCAGACACAAAAACCGAACCGTGTTCCCTTGCCGGGAACACGGTTCGGTTTTTTCAGTCTGTCAAAGAACACAAAGGCTCAAGCAGCAAAAAGGGGCGCAGAACGA
>CAJTVI010000107.1 GCA_910579545.1 uncultured Oscillospiraceae bacterium
GGCCGGCCCTGAGGAGGACCCCCTTGCGGCGCTGGCCGGGCTGGACCTTGCGGCGCTGCGCCGCCAAAACCCGGACACCGCCGGCTGGATCCTGATCCCGGGGGCGGGCATCTCCTACCCGGTGGTGCGGGGCGAGGATAACCTGTATTACTTAAGCCACGCCTGGAACGGCGAGGCCAACGCCATGGGGGCGGTGTTTATCGGGTGCGAGTGCGCGGCCGACTGCTCGGACTGGAACACCATCCTGTACGGCCACCGGATGGCCAACGGCAGCATGTTTACCGGCCTTGCCCGCTACCGCAGCCCGGAGTTTTGCCGCCAGAACCCCTCGGTATACCTTGCGCTGGACAGCGGCGTATGGCGGTACGATGTGTTTGCCGCCTTTGAGGCGGGGGTGGAGGAACCGGTGTACCGGGTGGGCGAATTGGACGCGCCGGCCCGGCAGGAGCTGCTGGACCTGTGCGCCGCACGCAGCGCGGTGGACCCCGGCGTGCGCCCCACCACCGAGGAACCCATTTTGACCCTTTCCACCTGCACGGTGGACAACACGGCCACCCGCTGGGTGGTGCTGGCAGTGCGGCGGGCCGGGCCGGAGCCCGCCTGACCCCCGCCGGACCCAAAACCTTTTAAACCCCCAAAACCCTTTAAAAGAGGTGTGTTGGATGAACCCGGATTCATCGCGCTCCGCCCGTCCCTGCCCCGCCCGGGCGGGCGGCAGAAAGGCCCCCTGGCGCGGGGGCCTGCGGGCGGTCTGCCTGCTGCTGGCCCTTGCGCTGCTGGCCCCGGTGTGCGGCGCGGGGGCCGTGTTTGCCGAGCAGCAGCCCCCGCCCGCCGGGCCGGATACCGCCCTGAATGCGGGCGGCCCGGCCGAGCCAACACCGGCCCCGGAACCCCCGGCCGAGACAGCCCCGGAACCCCCGGCCGAGCCGACCCCGGGACCTGCGACAGAGCCAACATCAGCGCCCCCGGCCGACCCGACCCCGGAACCCACGGCCGGGACGACACCGGCCCCGGCGCCCACGGCCGGGCCCACGGCTGAACCCACGCCCGCGCCCACGGCTGAACCCACGCCCACGCCGGAGGCCGGGGAGAGCCCGGACGGGCAGCCGGATGGGGACGAAGTGCCGGGGCTCTGCCCCCACCACACCGCCCACACCCCCGAGTGCGGCGGGCAGGCGGACGCGGCAGCCTGCGGCTTTGCTTGCGATGCCTGCGTGACCGGCTGGCAGTGGCAGGACGAGGAGGGCCTTTTGGTCTGGGATGAGCAGGCCGGCCTTTGGGGGCTTGGCCTGCCCGGCGCGGGGGCCGGCGCCCCGCTGACCCGCGAGGATCTGTTGGCCCTTTTGCCCCAACAGATCCTTGCCCAAACCGCGGCGGGTGAGCGGAAGGCGGCCCTTGTTTGGGCGCTGGACACGCTGCCCGATCCCCTGCCCGAGGGGGAATACATCCTTGCCGCCGCCCTGCCGGATGGTTTTGCGCTGACAGAAACCGCCCCGGCCCTTGAAGTCTGCCTTGCCGTGGGCGGCGGGGAGACGATGGCGGAGCCCAAGGCAAAGTATCTGAACCAATGGAGCTTTGTTTCGCGCCTTGATGAAAAGGCGGACATTGCCGGGGATGAGGTGATATGGATCCCGGTGACCGACCCCACGGATACACAGCTGATCCGGAAGCAGCTGTACTATCTTTTGCCCAACGAGGTGCGGGGATGGATATATGGCGGATCTGAGACTGCTGGTATAAAAACAGATGCATTCAACGGAGGGTTTACATTCAATTCTTCGGACGATAAATTGGGTGAGACAAAGGGAGCTTTTGCCTGGGATGGTTCGGTTTGGCAATCCTATTCGGCAGCTTCTTCCTCTTGGGGCCGCGTCTCAATTGAGTGGTCCCATCCGACGGATGCAGAACTGCTGCAGGCCGCCCGCAGCGGCAGCCCAATCCAGTTGAGCGCCCAGTTGAAACCTCCGCGCACAGATGGTTACTGCATTGTTGTCAATTCCAATGACGACCCCCTTGAAATTTACTGCAATCACAGCGAGTTCCTGCTTTCTGGTGGGAAGTCGAACAACCCAAACCTTTTACGGTTACAAATCGCTTTTTACAACCCCCATTTGGAAAACCACATTGTGCCCGCGGCCAACCCCAATGTGCGGGTAAACCTGTTTGACTACTGGGTGGCGACCGAAAAGCCCACCATAGCCTCAAACGGCGACATCCTGCCCAAAAGCGAAAAGCATATCCGGGAAAAAGAGCCAGACGACCCTGCAATTCTTACTGGCTATGCGGTTGATTTTTCTGGCCAGGAGGACTGGTATCAGGGCATCAACAAAGGCCATCTTTTGCTGTTTGGGGACGGGCTGATCCACGCCGGGCTTTGGAACAAGGGCGCGGGCGCGGCCACCCAGTATGGCAAGAAATATGCCGGCATGGAAAAAATTGTAAAGCCGGTTTTGGCAAACGGGTACCCCGAGCTGAACCTGGACCTGGCAAGGGATATTTTGGCCACAGCCGAGCAAAAGAGGGATTACCGGCTGATCCGGGATTCTCTGCTTGCGGGAGAGCATATCGGCTGGGACGGGAGCCAAACCTATCCCTCCGAGACGGACCCCGGCCTTAATGTCCAGAACCTGAGCGAGACCCTGATCCGCCTTTGGGAAACGGACACCCACCAGACCCTTGCAGCCGGCACCGAATCCCTGCAATATCTGTTTGACCCGGACCTTGACACCCCCTGCCGCAGAGTTTTCAGGGATGTGAAGGGCCTGTTCCAGCTGGATGACAAGGGCTATTTTTATTACAGCATGCGCGAGAATTTTGCCGAGTTCAGCCAGGAGGGCGGCCAAAACCACTTTATCCTGTACGACGCGCCGGCCACCCTGCGCACGGATGGAGCCGACAAGAAAAGCATCGGCAACTTTTTCCCCTTCAACCGGGGAGACGAGGTGTTCGACGCCCTTGTGGATCCCAGCACCGGCAAACCAATCGACGCTTCCGACCCGGACGCCATTGCCGCCGGGCGGCTGTTCAGCTCGGTGGACAGCGCCCGCAACAGCATGAACCACCACCTGGGCATGACGGTGGAGGTAAACTTTTTGCAGCCCCGCGAGGGTATGGTGGACGCCGGCGGAAGCCGCCAGCCCATGACCTTTGAGTTTTCCGGCGACGACGACGTCTGGGTGTTCATTGACGACGTGCTGGTGCTGGACCTTGGCGGGAACCACAGCGAGCTGTACGGAACCATCAACTTTGCCACCGGAAATGTGTATATCGGGCGGGCTTTTAATACCAAGGGCATCCCGGCCCTTCCATCCGACGGCAGCAAACCGCAGGATTGTGTAACCAGCACCACCCTGCTCCAGCTGTTTAAGGACGCCCACCGCGAGGACAGCGCGCAGTGGAGCAATAACACCTTTGCCAGCGGCACCTCCCACACCCTTAAGATGTTCTACCTTGAGCGCGGCAACTACGATTCCAGCCTGGCGCTGCGCTTTAACCTGCAGCCGCTGGTGTACGAACAGATCCGCAAGGTGGACCAGAACGGCCGCCCCCTGGCCGGGGTGGGCTTTGAGCTGTACCCGGCTGGGCTGGCAAGCGCCGACGAGGACGGCGCGATCGAGTGCTTGTACACCGACGCCGGCAGCGGCAACGGCCCTCCCTTTTATGTAAAACAGACCGGCACGTCCCCGCTGGTACGCATGGTGACCGATGCGGACGGCTACGCCCGGTTTTTGACTGGGCAGGACGGCAGCTACTTCAACTTTGCCGATGGGGGCAGCAGCTACTACATCCTCAAGGAGACAAACGCGCCCAGCGGCTACCGCAGCCCGCCGGTGGACGTGGTGCTGCACTACGACCCCACCGCCGCCGTGCTCTCGGTGGCCAACCGCTGGACCACCGGCGCCTACGCCTGCTCGATGATCCATGTGCGGGGCACCGGCGCTTTGTATTACGGCAGCACCCCAACGGCCGGTGCCGGCGGTGTTTTGACCACCCCCGCCGACAGCACAAAAATTGATGACGAGGTGCTGGCAGACGGCCTGCCGGTGGCGGTGCCGGTGCTGCGCAAAAAAACCGGCAGCTCCTGGCTGGCCCTTTACGGCAGCAACCTGGGCGGGTTCCACTCGGTGGATGTTGGCGGCAGATGGGAAACCGCCGTCTTAACGGCGGTGCTGAATCAGGCAAAGGGCGACGGCGACGGCTGGTACGGCAGCTGGGAGGCCGACAACCGCCGGCTCACCGGCGTTTTGAACGATATGCCCGGCCTTGCCAGCCGCTATCTGACCGGTGACGACATCAGCATCGTGTACGCCATCCTGACCCCCGATGCGCTGAAAACGCTGGGTATTGAGGGCGGCACTGCCGACACCCGCTATGAGGCTTTGCGCCGCTATGTGCGCGGGCACGGGGTGGACGAAACCCTTGCCGCCCTGCAAAGGGTAACGGGCGGTTTCCGGTTTTTGCCCTCGGCCTCCTTTAACCGCAACTTCCGCTCGCTGATCTACCTGCCCAACGAGCGGCGGGAGCTGCGGGTGTGGAAGGTGGACCAGGACGGCAATGGTGTAAACGGCGCGTCCTTTGGCCTTTACAGCGACCCCGCCTGCACCCGGCAGGTCTCCTTTGGCGTGACCGGCACGGTGGACGGCCGGAACGGGGTGCTGGTGTTCAAGCCGGGCGGCGCGGGCCCGGGGGAGGCCAACATGATGTGGGCCAGCCGCGGCTTCAACGAGACCCTTTACCTGCGCGAGACCGCCGCGCCCGCCGGCCACCTGCGCAACACCACCGTGATCCCGGTGCGGGTGGGCAACTATTCCATTTATGCCGACGCGGGCCGCCTGGGCGACGGGGTGCAGGTGCTGGCCGGGGCCGGCACCCTGACCCAGACCATGCGCCAGTACGCGCTGGACAACGATGTGGACATCACCCTGCGGGACATCACCGCCTATATGCAGACCCAGCCCAGCAGCAGCTTTGCCATGGACGGCTGGAGAGACGCAGTTTTGAGCGGCACGGGCAGCCCGGGCGTACTGCGCGGCATGAACCTGCACTACGGCCTGAACACCTCCGCGGCGGACGGCAGCTACGGCCTGCACAAGGAGGACGGCGGCGAGCGGTTCAAGCCCTTCTTTTCCACCGACACCGGGTTTATCCGGGTGCGGGTAGGGCAGAATTATTCCGCGCTGACCGGCAACCGGTACGAGGGCAGCAACAACGACGCCAACAAGGACAACCTTGGCACCGCCGACCTGACCAACCTGTTCAGCCTGCTGAACGTGGTGGTGGTGACCGACCCCACCGTGCAGAGCACCAATACCGGTATGCTGACCATTGGCAAGTGGGTGAACAGTACGACCCCGGCGGACTACACCGCCCTGTTCTCCTTTAAGGTGGAGCTGTTCGACCCGGACTACCATCCCCTTGCCGGCGGGTTCGACTACCAGTTCTACGGCCAGGACAAGGTGGGCCGGGTGCAGAACGGAGACACCCTGCTTTTGCACCACGACGAGCGGCTTACCATCCTGGGCCTGCCGGCCGGCACCCGGTATAAGATCACCGAAACAGCGCCGGCCGGCAGCACCTGGAACACCCTCCCGGCCAACATGGTTATTGAGGGGGTCATTGGGCGGGACGAGACCTCCGCCGCCGCCTTTATCAACAGCCGCAGCCCCCTGACCCGGACCGGGGATCTCACGATCCAGAAAACGGTGGAGGCCGGCGGCGAAGAGGACCGCGCCTTTACCTTTACCGTGACCCTGCGGAACGGCACCGGGGCCGCGCTGCCCGGCCCCTTTACCTACAACGGCAGCCATACCGGCACCCTTGCCAGCGGGGACACCATCCAGCTGAAGCATGGCGAGAGCATCACCATCCGTGACCTGCCCATCGGCACCCTTTACACGGTCACCGAGCAGGCCGTGCCCGGCTACCGCTCGGGGGTGATCGGCGGCAGCTGGGTGGTGGGCGGCGTGGCCGCCGGGGATACCACCACCGCCGAGTTTATCAACATCCTCTACGAGGAGCCCACCGACCCCGCCGGGCCTACAGGGCGGGGCGGCCGCGAGGACAGCCCGCCCCCGCCGGCGCTCTACTCGGCCGTGCCGGCCACCGGCGACGACCTGGAGCGCTGGGTCCTGCTGGCCGCGGTCTCGGCCATCGGGCTTTTAGTGGTGGGCCTGCTGCGCAGGCGGCAGCCCCCGCCTTTGCGCCGCGGCGCGCGCCGCGCGCCACGCAAACCCCCAAACGCATAAAGGCAGAGGGGAGTTGAACCCCCTCTGCTAAAAGCATAGCCAGCGCCCGGCCCCCTGGGAAGTTCCCAGGGGGCCGGGCGCTGGCTTTTTATGGGTATT
>CAJTVI010000108.1 GCA_910579545.1 uncultured Oscillospiraceae bacterium
TCCTATTCGCTATCCTTTTTCCCTTTTTTTGTTTCACATCATTGTAACACCTACACCGCTTTTATTTGCTGTTTGCGCCGGGACTTGACAACGGCCATCCGGTCCGCTATACTGAAACACGGACATAAAAACAGGGGCGCTGGAAGCTTTTCCGGCTGAGATTGGGGCGAATTGCAGCCCCAGGTCACCTTGAACCTGATCCGGGTAATGCCGGCGTAGGAAGTTTGACCAGTACAGTCATACGCTTTTGCGCCTGCAGTTTTTGCAGGCGCGTTTCTTGTTTTTATGGACTATTTTTTGTAAAGCGAGGCATTTGTAGTATGACCCAGACCTATTCCAAAACCCGCGTATTGGTGGAGGGCGCTTTGATGATTGCCCTTTCCACCGTGCTCAGCTTTATCCCCATCATGGAGCTGCCGCACGGCGGGTCGATCACCCTGCTCAGCATGCTGCCGCTGGTTGTAATGAGCTTCCGACACGGGGCCAAATGGGGGCTGTTCACCGCCTTTGTGCACAGCCTGCTGCAGCTGTTTATGGGGCTGAAAAACCTGGCCTACTGCCAAACGGTGGGCGCGCAGGTGGGCTGCGTACTGCTGGACTACCTGCTGGCCTTTACCGCGCTGGGCCTTGCCTGCGTGCTGGCAAAGCCCATCAAAAACAAGCTGGCCGGGGCCGCGCTGGGCACCCTTGGCGTATGCCTGCTGCGCTACCTGTGCAGCACCCTTTCGGGCTATGTGGTTTGGAAGGATTACGACTACGCCTTTGAGTGGATGACCCAGTTTGGCTGGGGGGCCGTGATCGCCAACATGGGCGAAAACGCCCTGTGCTGGCTGTACAGCGCGGTGTACAATGCCACCTACATGCTGCCCGAGGCGGTTTTGACCACCATTGGCGCGGTGATCCTTTACAAAACCCTGCCCAGGCTGTTTGCGGCGCAGGCGCACTGAAACTGCCCGAGCCCTTTTTCTGCCGCGGCCGCTTTGGCGGCCGCGGCATTTTGCGCAAAAAGGCCACCCGCTACCGCTGGTTGGCAGATTGCAAAGCCGGGTGTATGGCGGCGCCGGCAAAGAATTGGTATAATATAGCTAATAGATACCATACCGGAAAAGCGGCGGTGAGATCAGAAAACAAAGAGTCCAAAGCAAATTCGATCCACCGCTGGAACCACCGCAAAGAAGAGGGGGATGCTTTTTGACCATTGGCAAGCGCATTGCCGCCGCCCGCCGCGCGGCCGGGCTTTCGCAGGAGGGGCTGGCCGCGCAGATCGGGGTCAGCCGGCAGGCCGTGGCAAAATGGGAGGCGGACGCCAGCCTGCCCGGGGCCGACAATCTGCAGGAGCTGGCCCGGGCGCTGAATACCAGCTGCGACGAACTGCTTACCGGCGCGCCCCCCGCGGCGGAGGGCGGGGCCGACCTTTTGCCGCTGCTCAAGAGCATGCAGGCCCTGCTGGAAAGCCAGGAGGCCGGCCGGCGCGCGGCGCGGCGGCGCACCCGATGGGCGGTGGGCGGCGTGTGCCTTGCGGCGCTGCTTTTGCTGGGCGCTGCGGGAAGCTACTACGCCAGCACCCTCAACGCCCTGCGCAGCCGGGTAGAAGGGCTGGACAGCCGGGTGGCCGGCATTGACGGCGTTATCGACAGCCAGCTTGCAGGCCTGCGCGCCAGCATTGAGCACAGCCTGCACCAGCAGGCCAGCATTGTGGCAAGCTACGACTGGCAGACCGAACTGGCGGCCGCCGGCGGGCAGGCGGCGCTGTGGGTAAGCGCCACGCCCAAGGAATCCGCCGAGGGGCTGGCCGCCAGCTTTACCCTTGTGCCGGATGGCGGCGAGCCGATCCTTGCCGAAGGCGCCCCCGCCCCGGGCGGCAGCTTTACCGCCACCCTGCCCATACCGCTCAAAAACGAGTACAACAGCTTTAGGGTGCTGGTGCAGTTTACCCGCGGCGAAACAGTGCAGAGCGAGGAGCTGTTCAGCGAATACGGCTTTGTGGAGCAGTTTATGCCCACCGTGCACCTTTGGGGCAATGGCATTACCGGCAGCGCACAGAATGCCGCCCAGGGCGGGCGGGTAGCTTTGCGCGGCAGCTACAGCCTGGAGGTGCAGAGCGCCAGCACCGATGCCGGCGGCTGGCCGGCGGAGTGCGTGGTGGAGCTTTTGGAGGGGGACGCGGCGGTGTGGAGCCAATCGGTGGACGTGAGCGATTTTGCGCCGAAGGAACCGGGCAACGATACGGCCGAGCGGGTCTGCGGCATGACCCTGCCCGAGCAGGCGCTGCCGGACCTGACGCTTGATCCCGGCAAGACCATCCGGCTGCGGGCCAGGGTCACATCCTCCACCGGGATGCAGGCCGAGGACAGCCTGTTGCTCTGGCAGGCAAAATAACGCCGGGGTTTGGCGGCGGTTCCATCCCTCAACAGGGGCACGCCCGTCCTTGTCGAGCAATGCTTCCCCCGCCCTTTTACGCCTCCGCCTGCCTGCCCCCGCCCCCAGCTTTGCACAAAAACCGCCATTTTCCTTTATTTTACTAAAAAACTCCCCGGTTTTGTATTGTGCCGGGGAGTTGTTTGCGGTATAATGATATAGTATGAGCGGCCGAAAGCTGCTCTCTACCCAGGGCATCCGTGGAGCGGTGCCTTTTTATTGCCGGATTATGTTAAAATTTTATCCGCTCCCCTGCCCCATTTTTGCTCAAAAAACGATGGCGCCGTCCACAAGGCGCTGCCGTTTTGGGATCGACCCACTATGTACTTATAGAAAGGAATGGCGGTTTCATGTATCAGATCGTGGAAAAACAAGCGCTGAACCCCACGGTGACCAAGATGGTCATCACGGCTCCGCTGATCGCCAAAAAGGCGCAGCCCGGGCAGTTTATCATTGTGCGGGCCAAGGAGGATTCCGAGCGCATCCCCCTCACCGTGGCCGACTATGACCGCGAAAAAGGCACCGTGACCATCATCTTCCAGCTGGTGGGCGCCGGCACCATGGAGCTGGACAGCCTCGCCCAGGGTGACTGCGTGCACGACTTTGTTGGCCCGCTGGGCCGCCCCAGCGAGCTGGAGGGCCTTAAAAAGGTGGCCGTTGTGGGCGGCGGCGTGGGCTGCGCCATCGCCTACCCCATTGCCAAGCGGCTGCATGAGATGGGCTGCGAGGTGCACAGCATCGTAGGCTTCCGCAACAAGGACCTTGTGATCTTGGAGGACGAGTTCCGCGCCGCCAGCAGCAAGCTGGTGCTGATGACCGACGACGGCAGCTATGGCGACAAGGGCGTTGTAACCGCCCCGCTGAAGGAGCTGATCGAGGCTGGCGAACAGTACGACGAGGTGATCGCCATTGGGCCGCTGATCATGATGAAATTTGTCTGTGCCACCACCAAGCCCTTTGGGGTAAAAACGGTGGTTTCGATGAACCCCATTATGATCGACGGCACCGGCATGTGCGGCGGCTGCCGGCTGACCGTGGGCGGCAAGACCTGCTTTGCCTGCGTGGACGGCCCCGACTTTGACGGTCACGAGGTGGATTTTGACGAGGCCATGCAGCGCGGCAATATGTACCACGCCTTTGAGGCCGAAGCCCGTGATTCCATGTGTAATCTGCTCAAACAGGAGGTGCGGTAAGATGGCAACCGATCGCAACATGAGCCCCACCAAATGCCCCATGCCCAGCCAGGAGCCGAATGTGCGCAACAAAAACTTTGGCGAGGTGGCCCTGGGCTATACCTATGAGATGGCGGTAAACGAGGCAAAACGCTGCCTGCACTGCCCCAAAAAGCCCTGCCAGGGCGGCTGCCCGGTGGGCATCGACATCCCGGCCTTTATTGCCAAGGTGGCCGAGGGGGACATCGAGGCCGCCTACACCATCCTTTCCAGCGCCAGCGCCCTGCCCGCCGTCTGCGGCCGGGTCTGCCCGCAGGAGACCCAGTGTGAGGGCGTGTGTGTGCGCGGCGTAAAGGGCGAGCCGGTGGCCATTGGCCGCCTGGAGCGCTTTGTGGCCGACTGGCACCGGGAGCACAACGCCCAAAAGCCCCAAAAGCCCGCCGCAAACGGCCACAAGGTGGCGGTAATCGGCGCGGGCCCCAGCGGTCTGACCTGCGCGGGCGAGCTGGCCAAGGCCGGCTACGCCGTGACCATTTATGAGGCGCTGCATCTGGCCGGGGGCGTTTTGGTGTACGGCATCCCCGAGTTCCGTCTGCCCAAGAGCATTGTGCAGCAGGAGATCGACGGCCTGAAGGCCCTTGGCGTGGACATTGAGACCAACATGGTGATCGGCAAGGTGCTGACCATTGACGAGCTGATGGGCGAGATGGGCTTTGAGGCGGTGTATGTGGCCAGCGGCGCCGGCCTGCCCCGGTTTATGGGCATCCCGGGCGAGAGCCTTAAGGGCGTGTACAGCGCCAACGAGTACCTGACCCGGGTCAACCTGATGAAGGCCTACAAGCCCGAAAGCAAGACCCCCATCCAGCACAGCCACCGGGTGGCCGTGGTGGGCGGCGGCAACGTGGCGATGGACGCCGCCCGCTGTGCCAAGCGGCTGGGCGCCGAGGAAGTGTTTATTGTCTACCGCCGCAGCATGAACGAGCTGCCGGCCCGTGCCGAAGAGGTGGAGCACGCTCAGGAGGAGGGCATCATCTTTAAGACCCTGACCAACCCCGTGGAGGTGCTGGGCGACGAGAACGGCTGCGTGCGCGGCATGAAGTGCGTGGAGATGGAGCTGGGCGAGCCGGATGAGAGCGGCCGCCGCCGCCCCAAGGTGAAGGAAGGCAGCGAGTTTACCTTAGAGCTGGACACCATGATCATGTCCATCGGCACCAGCCCCAACCCGCTGATCCGCAGCACCACCCCCGGCCTTGAGACCAACAAGCACGGCTGCATCGTGACCAACGGCGACGACGGCCTGACCAGCCGCGAGGGCGTGTACGCCGGCGGCGACGCGGTGACCGGCGCGGCCACCGTGATCCTGGCCATGGGCGCGGGCAAGGCCGCCGCCAAGGCCATCGACGAGTACATCAAAAACAAGTAAACATCGCCTGACATCAGGCATATGCGCCCTTATTACGGAATGAGATGTAATGTGTAAAGGGTGGTTTCACCACCGAATTACATGGCTGGCGGTTCATTTGTGGCAGAATGACACAGGCTGGAAAGGCGGTGATCGACCAGCAGGAGGGGACCAAAGCGGGAGCATCTGGGGATGACCTGGGCGCTCCGCTCTCTTTGTCGGCCCTCTGCTAAGAGCGCACTTACTCACCACCACCGCTGGCTGGTGGTGGTATGGCCTGCGGCCATCGTGCGCCCTCCGGAGGGAACGGGGACGGGACGGCTCTGCCATCAGCTTTCCCCTGCCAGTATATACAGCAGACGCCAACGGCGGTTTGTGCATCGGACGCAGCTGCGCCGATCACCGGGGGGCTTGGGGGCCTTCGGCTACCAACAAGCGGCACCGGGTATATACCGGCGCATTGCTTGCCACTACCACTGCTATCAGCATCCCCAAAAGGGTTGAATGTCATTCGCTTTGCTGATATACTGAATACGCAAAAAATCAACAAATCGACATTCAATAAGGAAAGAAGGAAATTTTGCCATGGGAATTGTAAAAATGTTGACAGCACTGACATTGTGTGCGTCTGTGTTTATCACCGCTGGAGTAGGGGCAATGCCTGCCGACACCGCCGAAGCCGCCGAGATCGAAGTGGAAACCGCCAAAACCGAGACCGCTGTTGTTATGAATACGGCAACGGTTAAGGGTGTAACATGGTATCTGGTGGAAAGCGAAGCCCACCTAAGAGCTATTGGCACAGGGGAGTACGGTCTGGACAAGAACTATATGCAAAATGCGGATATCACCATGTCCACGACAGAGTGGGTGCCAATTGGAACCGAAAGCAATCCGTTCACAGGACAGTACAACGGCAACGGCTACGAAATCAGGGGACTGACAATGACAAGTCCTACCGTCAAGATTATTGGTTTCTTTGGCTTTGCAGGAAACGCACAGCTCTACAACATTACGCTGCGTGACCTTGACATTGAAACCGCAGGCGGTCAGGGCAAGTCGGTTGGCGCTATTTGCGCCAGAGCCACTGACTGCAATATCCACAGCAACGAAGTGTACTCTATTTACGATTAAACAGTGGCCAGTGGTTCAAGAGAGGGCTATCAATACTGATAAGCCCCCTCTTTATCGGGGGGATTTCATCTTTTAGGTGAAATCCCCCTTGACAAATATTCTCCTGTTAAGGGATGGAAGGACATCTTGCAGGCAAGCAGGCAGGCCCCGCCGGTAT
>CAJTVI010000109.1 GCA_910579545.1 uncultured Oscillospiraceae bacterium
CCTCGTTCTGCGCCCCTTTTTGCTGCTTGAGCCTTTGTGTTCTTTGACAGACTGACAAAACTCGAGTATAACCAATGTTATACTCGAGTTTTGTTTTTAACGGCTTTATCACAAAGGTACCCCAACTCTGCTGGGGAAAGCAAAGGAATGTAAGAAAGAAAAAACCTCCTGGTACAATGGAAGCGCGGCCGGCCAACTGCGAGTCCAATTTATCTGCGCGGCCGGCGATGCGGCCCCTGCGGACTTTAGCTGCGCAGGCGGAACTTGGCGACCATTTCTTCCAGGATGGCGGCCTGGCTGGACAGCTCCTGGCTGGCGGCAGCGCTGTTTTCGGCCGTTGCAACGTTGGTCTGCACCACCATCGAGATCTGGTCGATGCCCTGGGCGATCTGCTGCGCGCCCACCGCCTGCTCCTTGGTATAGGCGGCGATGCGGTCGATCAGGGCGCTCATCTCGTCGGCGCGCTCCACCACCGACATCATGGACTCGGAGGTGTCCTTTGCGGCGCGCACCCCCTCCTCCATCGATTCCACCGTCTGGCCCAGCAGCACGGTGGTCTCGCTGGCGGCCTCGGCCGATTTGCCGGCCAGGTTGCGCACCTCGTCGGCCACCACCGCAAAGCCCTTGCCGGCCTCGCCCGCCCGGGCCGCCTCCACCGCGGCGTTGAGGGCCAGGATATTGGTCTGGAAGGCGATATCCTCGATGGTTTTTACGATGGAATGGATCTCGTTGGAGCGGTCGCTGATCCTTTGGATGACCTCGGTCATGTTGCGCATCTTCTCGCTGCTCCCGGTCAGGCCGGCCTTGACGTCCTGGGCAATGCCGTCCGCCTTTTGGGCGCCCTGGGCGATGCGCTGCACGCTCTCGGAAACCTCGCCGATGTGCTTGGCCAGCGCGTCCACCTCGGAGGCCTGCTCGGTGGAGCCCTGCGAGAGGGCCACCGCCCCGCCGGACACCTGCTCGGCGTCCGCCGCAACCTCCTGCGCGGCGTCGTGCAGCCGGCCCATCACATTGTTGAGCTGCATCGAGATCTCCTCGAGCGAATCCTTGACCTTGGAGAACTCGCCGGTGTACTCCTGCTCGAGGGTAAAGTCGAGATTGCCGTGCGCGATCTCGCGCAGGGTGCCGGCGATCTCGTTGATGTAGGTAACATAATCGCGCAGGCGCAGGGTGACCCGGTTGAAGTCGTCGGCCAATACGCCCAGTTCATCCTTGGAACTGTACTGGATGCTCTGGTCCAGTTCGCCCTCGGCAATGCGGGTGGCCACCCGGCTGAGTTCGGCCACCGGACGGCCGATGATCCGCCGCACCTGGATGATCACCAGCAGGGTCAGCACAGCCACCGCCAGCAGGGCCACCGCCAGCATAATAAAGGTAAGCTGCTGCAGTTCGGCCAGCACCTCGGCGCGGGAAACATAGGCTACCGCCATCCAGTCGCTGCCCGGCACCTCGGCCACCTGGATGTACATATTGTTGTCCAGATACAGCCCTGTGGCGTCCTGGGCGATCTTTTTGCTGGCAAAAACGTACATCTCGTCGGTCAGGCTTCCCAGCGCCTGGCCGGTGAGGGCGGGGTCCCGGTGGCCGATGATGGTATCGGTGCGGGTATCCACCAAAAAGATGCCGCCGGTATCCTCGATCTGGATGCCGCTGACGATGCCGGAGATGGAGTCCAGATAGACGTCCGCCGCTGCAACGCCCCGCACGGTGCCCATGGGGGTGCGCAGCACACCGGAGGCGCCCACCACGTTGGACTGGCTGTCCTCGTCAAAATACACGTCGCCCAGGATAAAATCGTCCGAGGCGATGCCGTCCTGGTACCAGCTTTTGGTCTTGGCGTCATATTCCGGCCCCGGCACAAAGGAGGCGTGGTAGAGCGAGCCGTCGGTCAGGGCGACATACAGCCCCGCGGGGTAGGCGTCGCTGCTGCCCACCGTGTGGCGTATGTAGTCCTGCATGGCGGGCACGTCCATGTTTTCGTACTCGATGGTGTCCCGCTGCACCGTGAGCATGGCCAGGGTATCGTTCATCCAGGCGCGGGCCTCCTGGATGGTGCGCTCGGTGGTGGTGCGCAAAAGGTCCTCGCTCTTGCTCAGCAGCGCCCTGGACATCTGGTTGTAAACCACGCCCAGAAGCACCGCCAGCGCCAGCACCGCGCTGGCCACCGTGCAGACCACCAGCTTGCCGGTGATCCCCATCCCCCGCTTTTTGGCGGGCGCGGGGCGGGCAGTTTGTTTTTCCTTATGTTTCACAGCAAATCTCCCCCATCGGTTTTGTGTAAGCGATCCCCGGCAGACGGCCGCGCCGCAGGCGGCCCTGCCTTGTTATGATTATAGCAAACCAAACGGCCCTCCGCAAGAATCCGGCCGCAGTTTGCGCCGGTAAAATTGCGGGCGGCGGGTCGGTTTTCTCTGCAAAGCGGGCGGCCCATTCTATACAAAAGCAGGCGGGGCCAGCCTCCCGTCTGCGCGGCGCACCCCGCGCCCCATTTTTACATTTAAAAGCCTTTTTGCCGGCAGGAACGGCCCCCTGCCGCTATCCTTCGGCCCGGCCGTTTTCCGGAGGGTCGTACCGGCCGGCCAGGGCGGCAAACAGCACCCGCAAAAGGCCGGCGTTGCCCCGCAGGCCCTTGATCTTGGTGGGGGCGGCCTCGCCCTTGGGGTAGGCGCGGGTCACCGGCACCTCGCAGGCCGAAAAGCCCAGCCGGGTGGCCCGCACGCTGAGGTAGGCCAGCAGCTCGTAGCCCACAAACACCTCCCGCAGCGGCTGCACCGCCGGGTGGGTGAGGTAGGCGCGGCTGTACGCCCGGTAGGCGTTGGTGGTATCGGTAAACCAGTGATGCGCAGCCAGGCTGATGACCGGCGCGTGCACCAGCCGCACCGCCCAGTAGCGGCTTATGGGGGTGTTGACCGCCCGCCCCCCCTTGATAAACCGGCTGCCCTGCACCAGGCCGTAGCCCTGCCGCAGCTTTTGGATAAAGCGGGGGACGTCCTCGATGGAATCCTTGTTGTTGCCGTCGATGGTGAGGACGCCGGCATAACCCCGCGCCAGCGCGAGGTCCAAACCCATGCGCAGCTGCGCGCCCTGCCTGCCGGGGCCAAGCTTTGTAAGCAGGGTGTTGACCCCCAGTTCTTCCAGCCGAGCCGGCTCCATGCTGCCATCGGCCGAGCCGCCGTCGCAGAGGATGATGTCGCACAGGCTGTGGATGCCGGCGGCCTGGGCGCGGCGCAGTTCGGTAAGGATGCGCGCGCCCTCGTTGATGACCGGGATCAAAAGGCAGTACTCGCTGCTTTTGCCGGCAAAGGGCTGGCAGCGGTATTCCGGCACGCCCGGCCGGGCCGGGACAAGTGTCTCGCTCATGCAAACACCTCCGCCACATAGGCAAGGCTCCGGCGCAGCGTATCAAGATCGGTGCATTTCATCTCCACCGACACCGCGTTGCGGTAGCCCACCGTTTTGAGCAGCGCGGCCAGTTCGGCGTGAAGCGACCGGGGCTGGATGGGCGCTAAGTTCGGCTCGCTGATGTGGATGTGGCTTACAAAGCGCATATAGGGGGCAACCTCCCCGATGCTCTCGCCGTTATACACCATGGCGCCGATGTCCAGGTTGACCCCGATGCCGATGCAGCGGAATTTTTCGACCAGCTGCATGGTCTCCACCGTGCCGTTGAGGTAGTTGGTGCCGTAGATGGGCGGGTTTGGCTCCAGCGCAAAGGTGACATACTTGCCCATGGCAAGGTCCGCCACCCGCCTGAAAAAAGCCTCGGCCTCGGCCGCCGTGCGTCCCTCGGGAATGGCACGGCTGCGCGGGCAGCCAAACACCATGTTTTTGCAGCGGCAGGCCCGCGCAAAATCAAAGGCCTTGGCGGTATAGGCCAGCAGCTGCTCGGCCTGGGCGCGGTTGAAGATGCTGCCGGCCTGCCCATACCAGATGCTTTGGAGGGAGGCGATGCGCAGGCCGTACCCCTGCTGCATGTTTTGCGCAAAATCGGCCGCCTCCTCGAGATGGCCGTAGGGGTTTTGGGGGAACAGCCGGGTCGGCGCGATCTCCAGCGCGGTATAGCCCAGCTGTTTCATGAGCGTATAAACCGTTTCGTCATCCTGCGCGGCCCAGCCAATGTTGGAGGCTGCAAGATCATACTGCCGCATTCTCTCTCCCGCCTTTCCTGTTGTTTTGTACCGGGGTCTGGGGGCGCCGTGCCTTTTTGGGGGCCGCGGCCGCAGATGCCCGCCCCCAGCCGGGGGGCCGCTCAGCCCGCGTCGGCCCAGCCCTGCAAAAAGGCGCAGACGTCGGCCAGCTCCTCTTCGCGGGTGCACAGATACCCCCCCTGCCCGCCCAGCAGCCCGGCATGGGCGGTGCGCATGTCGTAATCATAGGGGGGCGCGTCCAGCCGGTTTTCAAACGCCCTGCCGGTAAACGCCCGGTAGACCTCGGCGGCCGAAACCGGCGGGGTGGCCAGGTTCAGCACCCGCACCCCCGCCGAGAGCGCCGTTTGGATGTCCCCCCAAAGCCGCGCCAAGGGGTAGAACTGGTAGCGGGAGCGGCTGTCGGTAAACGAGAGGGCGTTGAAATCGTTCGCGGCAAAAAATCGGCGCAGGGCCGCGGCGTCCGCCCGGCCGTTGAGCTTGTAAAAGCCGTTGCCGGCGTCCGAATAGCCGTTTTGCACCAGCGGGCTTTGCCGGCTGAGCTGGGCGTACTTGTCCGGCCGGAGCAGGACCGGGGTGATGGTGTGCAGATCGTAAAGGAAGTTCTTTTTGAGCCCCCTGCCGTAAAGCGCCGGCAGGCGCAGGATCAAGGCGTCCGGCCAGTCCTGCCGGACCCACTGCTCCAGCTGCAGCCGGTTGGCCCCGTAGGCGGGCAGGCCCTGCGGCTGCATGGGGGCGGATTCGTCCTTTTGGCGGCTGTCGGCATATACCGCGATGGTGGACACCAGCACCACCTGCCGCGGGCGCAGCCGGCGCAGGTTCTCCCGCGCGGTGCGCATGAGGGCAAGGTCGGCCTCAGGGTCGGCGTTGGCCAAAAACATGGCCGCCGGCACCCCCGCGTAAACCACCAGCCCGTTTGGCTGGTCAAAGCCGGTTTGGATATCGCTGGAGTGATAGGCCGCGTCAAACCCGCCCGCGGCCAGCAGGTTGCCCCCCACAAAGCCGGTGCTGCCCACAAGGACACGCTGTGCCATTTTAAAACCGCCCTTCTCCTTTTTGACCGCATCCCCAGCAAGGGCGCATACGCCGCCGGGCAGTGCATGCAATGCGTACATCGTTATAATAGTATACCATCTTTGGCGGCGGCGGGAAAGGAAAATCTCCGCGGCCGGCCAAAACCGTAAGAAAACTGTAAGGAATCCATCCTGCCGGCTGTAAGATTTTGCCGGTAGGATAAAAACACGCACAAAATTTGCAACAAAAGGAGGGATACAGTACAATAAAGGCAGAACAAACAGGGGGTGATGGTGCATGGACGAGCCGGCGGGCCGCATTTTGGTGGTGGACGACGACGCAGCCATCCGGCAGGCGGTGCGGCTGCATCTGGAAAAGGAGGGCTACGCCGTTTTGTGCGCGGCCAACGGCCAGGAAGCGCTGGACGCGGTGGCGCAAAACGAGGTGCAGCTGGTGCTGATGGACGTGATGATGCCCAAAATGGACGGGTTTTCGGCCATTATGCACATCCGCGAAAAGCGCAACCTGCCCATTATCGTGATGAGCGCCAAAACCGAGGACAGCGACAAGGTGCTGGGCCTCTCGATCGGGGCGGACGACTACATCACCAAGCCCTTCAGCCCGGGGGAGCTGGTTGCCCGGGTCAAGAGCCAGCTGCGGCGCTACCTGACCTTGGGAGACGTGCACCGCAGCGGCGCGGCGGGGGCCGAGGTGCGCCAAAACGGGCGGCTGTGCTACGATTTTGCGGCCCACAGCCTGACGGCGGACGGCGAACCGGTGCGGCTGACCCCCACCGAAACCCGCATTTTTGAGCTGCTGATGCGCTGGCCGGGCCGGGTGTTCTCGGCCGAGGAGATCTACGCCCGCGCCTGGCAGGAGCCCGCGGCCTACGCGCCGGAAAACACCGTGATGGTGCATATAAGGCGGCTGCGGGAAAAGATCGAACTCAACCCGCAAAAACCAGAATACATAAAGGTGGTATGGGGCCTTGGATACAAACTTGAAAAACGATGACCTTTACACCGGGCGTCCGGCCCGGCCCGGCGGCCCGGACGGGGCCGCGCAGGGAGAACCCGCCGCGCAGAGCGGCCTGGCCGTGCCCGGCGGCGCGG
>CAJTVI010000110.1 GCA_910579545.1 uncultured Oscillospiraceae bacterium
CAGCCGCACCGCCGCCGCGGCCGCCGCAAGCCGCCGCGCCGGAGCCCGCGCCCGCCGCCGCACAAACGCCAAAACGTTCTGCGCCGCAAGCCGCCGCCCCAAAGCCCGCGCCCGCCGATGCGGCGCAGGCCGGCCCCCTGCCCCCCATCGCCCCGGCTTTGCTGGAATGGTTTTACGCCAACCGGCGCAGCCTGCCCTTCCGGCAAACCCCCAGCCCCTACCGGGTGTGGGTGAGCGAGGTCATGCTACAGCAGACCCGGGTATCGGCCGCGCTGCCCTATTACGAGCGGTTTATGGCCGAACTGCCCACCGTGCAGGACCTGGCCGTGTGCGGTGAGGAGCGGCTGCACAAGCTTTGGGAGGGCCTTGGCTATTACAGCCGGGTGCGCAACCTGCAAAAGGCCGCCCAGCTGGTGGTGGAGCAATACGGCGGCGAACTGCCGGCCGATTACGACGCCCTGCGCGCCCTGCCCGGCATTGGGGAGTACACGGCCGGGGCCATCGCCTCGATCTGCTTTGGGCTGCCGGTGCCGGCGGTGGACGGCAACGTACTGCGGGTTTTCAGCCGGCTGTACGCCGACCGGCGCAATGTGCTGGATCCCGCGGTAAAAAAGGCCGTTACCGCCCGGGTACTGGCCCACCAGCCGCCCGACGCCCCCGGCCCCTACAACGAGGCCCTGATGGAGCTGGGGGCGCTGGTCTGCCTGCCGGGGGGCGCGCCGCTCTGCGCCGGCTGCCCGCTGGCCGGCCTTTGCCGCGCAAGGGCGCAGGGGCTGCAAACGGCGCTGCCGGTCAAAGCAAGGCCCAGGGCCCGGCGGGTACAGCCGGTGACCCTGCTGGCGGTGTTTTCGCCCCAGGGGGTGCTGCTGGAGCGCCGGCCCCCCAAGGGCCTTTTGGCCGGGCTGTGGCAGCCCCTGCTGGCCGAACGCGCCCTGACCGAGGCCGAAGCGCGGGATTTTTTGGCCGCCCGGGGCCTTGGCGGGGCGGTGCAGGCCGGGCCGCTGCCCGCCGCAAAGCACATCTTTACCCACATCGAGTGGCGGATGGCCGGCTGGCGCTACGCCTGCCCCCAGCCGCCCCCAGCCCTGCCCGCCGGCCTTGTGTGGGCCAGCCCCGCCCAGCTGCAAAGCGAACTGGCCCTGCCCGGCGCTTTTGGGGCCTACCGCGGCATCCTGCTGGGGGAGGGCCAGCCGTAGCGCCGCCGTGCCCCGCGCAGGGAGGCCGCCTGGCCGCCTCGCCCATGCCGTACCGCCGCAGCTGCCGCCATGCCCGCGCAAAGGCCGCCTGCGCTGCTGCCGGTCTTCCTGCAATTTGCCCGCCGCCCTGCAATTTTTTGTTGTAATTCCCGCCGCCAGCGGGTATAATAAGGGTGTAGGCTGCGCAGGGTTTTGTGCCGCGCAGCGTCCCTGCAAAAAACTGCCCCGGGCAAAAAAGGCGGCAGGACGGGGTTTTGTGCGGAGCCGCCGCAAAAAAGGAGGAACGGCATGCTGGTTGGCGCGTTAAAGTTTGCGGCAAAAGCCCTGCTGTACACCGGCAAGGCCGTATCCGCCACGGTCCGCCTGGAGCGTCTTAAAAAGCGGGCGCATAAGCGCCTGCACCCAAATAAGGAGGAGATCATCGTGAAAAAATCGACCTTTGCGGCCATCCTTGCCTTTATTGCCGCCGCCACCGGCGCGCTGGTTGCCGCCGCGCTGTACATCCGCCGCCGCGAAAAGGAGCTGGATGAGTACGAGCAGCTGCTGTTCAGCGAGGATTTTAACGATTCGATCGAAGAAGAGGACGAAGCGGACGAACCCAACGAGCCGGAGGCCCCGGCCCAGCCGGCGGAGTAACTTCCAAAACCACAGCCCCGAAGCCGTCCTGCGCGCTTCGGGGCTATGCATTGCCCGGCAAACGGCGGCACGGCCGCCAAAACCATCTGATCTGATATGAGGGGTGAGCAGCCATGAGACGATCCCAACGGGAGGGCGGCGGAGCGCTTGCGCCAAAGCGCCGGCCGGCCGCTGATAAGCCCGGCCGAAAGCCGGCCGGGCCGCAGCGCGCCCGGACCCTCCCGGAGGAGCCGCAGGCCCCAAACGCTTACATAGAAAACGCCCCGGCGGGCGGCCCCGGGGAGGCCCCGGACGCCCCCGCCCAGGGCAGCCTTGAGAACGCCCCGAAAACCGGGCCGGAGCACAGCCCGGCAGACCCCCCGGAGCCTGCCGCAAAAAGCGCCCCGACCTTTAGCGGGGACGCCCCGGAGAACGGCTTTGAGGATGCCGCCGGGAACGCCCCGGAGGAGGAGCCCGAAGACAGCCCGGACGATTTTTTTGAGGACGGCCCGGACTACGGCCCGGAGGAGTACGATCCCCCGCCGCGGTTTGGGCGGCGGGTACTGCGGGTACTGGGGCTGATTTTGGGCTGGTTTGCCATGGTGGCCTTGTTTGTGCTGCTGCTGGTGGCGGTGGTGAGCTTTCTTTTGTACCGCTCGGTGACCCTTTCCGACCTGCCGCAGGCCGAGCCGGCCTTTGCGGGCCAGACGCTGCAGGAGACGGATTTTGACTGGAAGCTGCCGGTGGTGGGCCCGCTGCGCCGGCGCTTTACCATGGCCGACCGGTACGAAGCGGCGGCCGCGGCGGCGGCTTCGGCCGCCAGCGCCGGCGAGAGCGAAGAGGAAAACGCATACGCCGAAAGCCTGCCGGCCCTGGCCCCGCCTGAAGAACCGCAGCAGCTGGAGCCGGTGGATTCCATCGCCCCTTCCCTGCGGCTGCCGGAGCAGATGGAGAGCCGGCTCGAGATCACCCGGGCGGGCAGCGGCGAGCCGGTGTTTTTGGGCAGCGGAGAGGATTTTTCCCGGTTTGTCTTTTCGGAGGAAGGGGTGTATGACGCGGTTCTTACCCTGAGCCAGGGGGAAGAGGGCGAGCCGGATCCCAGCGAGCCGCAGGGCCATTACACCTATCATTTCCGGTTTGCCCTTGCGCCGCGGCCCCAGATCACCCTGAGCAGCGACCCGGTGATGGAGGGGTCGGTGCTGCGCATCGGCATTACCGGGCTGACCGGGGAGGTTTCCCCCATCGTGACCGGCGAGCTGGGCAGCGCCAGCTTTGTGCGGCTGGGCAGCGGCTGGGCGGCCTATCTGGCCCTGCCCCAGACCTTTACGGCCGGGGAATTTACGATGGAAATTTTGTACGGCGATACCCGCGAAACGGTAAGCGTGCACGCGGCCTACCGCCAGACCCAGGAGCTGGACACCTTTACCGCCGACGGCAGCGCCGCCATCCCGTATTTTGGCGCGCCGCCCGAGAATGTGCGCGCCCTGTTTGAAATCGCGGACCCGGAAATCTACTGGGCCGAGCGGGGGTTCGTGCAGCCGGTGCAGGGACGCCCGGTGCGCAATTACGCGGTGATCGAGTACACCGACCGCATTGTGGATAAGGAGCTGATGGCCCTGGATCCGGAGGGGGTCAAGGCATACAATGATACCATCCCGGGGCGGCGCAGCGTCAACGTGACCTTTGCCACCCGCCCGGGGGCCGAGATCGTCGCCCCGGCGGACGGCCGGGTGGTGTTTGCCGGCCTTGCGGGGGGCAGCCGCTGCGTGGTGATCGAGCACGGCTGCGGGCTTAAGAGCCTGTTCTACCTGCTGGGGCGCATCGACGTCTCGGAGGGGGATTACGTGAGCCAGGGCGCCCTGCTGGGTACCGCCCAGGGCCACACCGTCTGCGAGGTGCGGCTGGGGGATTCCCCCATCAACCCCTGGGAGGTCTGGGGCAACTACGGCGGCCTGGCCCCGGTGCAGTAGGCGGCCAAGCAAGTAAAGGGCCGATCTGGGGGCCCCGGCCCCCAGACCCCCATCCTGCCGCACGGAAATTTCCGTGCGGCCGTAATTCCAGATTCAACTGCGCAGAATGCAGGCCGGCCTGCCGCCGGAATGTTCGCAAACCTCAGCACACCCGTACCTGCATATGCGCAAAACGTAGAAGCATTACAAAGCAAAAAAAGGGCGGCCGTCTGCTTTCGGCCGCCCTTTTTCTTTACCGCACCAGCGTATTCTCACAGAATATCATTTTTCCCCTGTAACGGGGGTCTGGGGGATATTATCCCCCAGATTGGCCCTAAGGTGGGGGTCTGGGGGATATTATCCCCCAGATCAGCCCTAAGGTGGGGGTCTGGGGGCGTGCCCCCCAGGTCAGCCCTAAGGTGGGGGTCTGGGGGCGTGCCCCCCAGATCAGCCAATTACAGCACAAAATCCTCCGGCAGCAGCTCGTCGAGCTTTGCGTCCGGGTCCGCCACCAGCCGGCGCGCCTGCTGCAAAATCGCCGCCTCCAACAGGTTGCGGGCCATCCGGCCGTTACCGTTTTTGGCCGGGTCCTCGGCCTGCTTTTTCTCGTAATACCCCCGCAGCTTTGTATTGCAGCCCTCGGCCAGCCGGTACCCCTTGGCGGATGCCTGCAGATGGGTGATCTGCAATAGCTCGGCCGCCGTGTAATCCGGGAACTCGATCTGGTTGGCAAACCGGCTGGCAAGGCCGGAATTGGCCTTTAAAAACTCGGCCATCTCCTTGCTGTACCCCGCCAGCACCACCACCAGCTCGTCCCGGTGGTCCTCCATGCCCTTTACAAGGGTGTCGATGGCCTCCAGGCCAAACGAATCCTCCTTGCCGCGGTAAAGGCTGTAGGCCTCGTCGATAAACAGCACCCCGCCCAGCGCCGACGCGATCACCTGGTTTGTCTGGGGCGCGGTGTGGCCCACATACCGGCCCACCAGGTCGGCCCGGCTCACCTCCACCAGCTGCCCGCCCCGCAGCGCGCCGATGGCCTTGAGGTACTTTGCCACGATCCGCGCAATGGTGGTCTTGCCGGTGCCGGGGTTGCCGGTATAGATCATGTGCATCGAAAGGCTGGCCGCCTTCATGCCCATGGCGCGGCGGCGCTTTTGCACCTGCACATTGTCCGCAAGGCCCAGCACATACTCCTTTACCGCGTCCAGCCCCACAATGGCGTCCAGCTCGGCCCGCACCTCCTCCAGCGCGCCGGTATACCCGCCGGGCAAAAGGTCCAAAAGGGGCCGCTCTTCGCCCTGGCCAAGCCTTGCCAATACCCGGCCGTTTTCGGCCCGCAGCGCCGCCGGGGTCCCGGCGGGCGGGTCCTGCTCCAGCTTATACTGGCTCAGCGCCCGGAACAGCTGTTCGCTGTATTCCAGGATCGGCTCGACCCCCTTTTCCCGGCTGTACTGGGCCGCCAGCAGCTCCCGCAGCCCCTCGCCGGCCGTGAGGGCCAGCCCCAGCCGCTCCCCGCATTTTTGCGTCAGCTCTCCAAGCTGCTTTTGGGCCAGCGCCTCAAGGCTTTGGGGGTCAAATTCGCCGGTGGCGCAAACATCCCCTACCGCGCTTACAAAATCCGCCCCGAACCGGTCGGCCAGGGCGCTTTGCCCCTTATGGCTGAAAAAGACCAGGAACTTGCCCCGCGGGGTAAGGTGGGAAACGGCGTTTGGCACCAGCGCGGTGCCGGCCTCCACCAGCACCCCCTTTTGCACCACATACCGGCTGGCCAGCTCGGCCCTGCCCCGCACCACCAGCGCCGCCAGCAGGTTGAGATAGGCCGGGTGGCAGGCCTCGTAATGGTCAAAGGCCAGGATCCTGCCCGGCGCGCTGAGCGCCGCGTACAGGTCCTGCAAAAAGAGTTTTTCCTGCGCGGGGCCGGGATAGAGCGCAAGGTCCATCCAGGCAATGCCCTCGCTGGGCAATACCCCCCGCTTTGCCAGCGCCCGCGCAATGCAGCGCAAAGCGTGGTGCCGGCCGGTGCCCTCGGCCCCGCAGAGCAAGAGGACGTTGGCCGCCCCCTCCCCCGCCGTGCCCATTACAAAGGGCCGCTTAAAGGCCAGCACCAGCTTTTTGATAAACTCCTGCTGGCCCAGCACCTCGCCGGCCAGCTCCTGTGCCAGGCCGTCGAACCGCTGTGCCGCGGCCCCGGCCGGCGCCTCCGCGGCCGTCAGCAGGCCGTCCGCCGCAAGCTCCCGGGTCATGGCGCTGCCCATGGCCGCGATCTCCTCGGCCTGCTTTTGCAAAGCCTCGTCCAGCTGGCGGCTGTTTTTTTGCAGCCGCGCCAGCCCCGCGTCCTGCCCGGCCGGCCGCGGTCCCGCGCCGCTCTGGGCCGGCTTTGCGGCGGGGGCCGGCTTTGCGGTGGGGGCCGGCTTTGCGGTGGGGGCCGGCTTTGCGGCGGGGGCCGGCTTTCGGCCGGC
>CAJTVI010000111.1 GCA_910579545.1 uncultured Oscillospiraceae bacterium
GCTTTCGGGGCAGGGGTCCTGTTGCCTTGAGAGACTGCTCCCACGCGCCCGGCCGTCGGACCGCTCTTCCCGGTTTGGACGCACCCCGCAGCGCTGCCGCGGGTGCGGCGCCAGGGGCAAAAATCGCGGCCGTTTCACATTTTTTTCACCGCAAGGTGATGCGTTTTTCACAAACACGCGGTATACTATCTACCAGAGAACCCAAAAAGGCCGCCCGTGGCCGCCCGCCCTGTTCGGGGCGCCGCGGCAAAGGGGCGGGGCCGCGGGTTTTCGCAAAAATTTTATCACCTGCCGTTTGAATGAACCGGCGGTTCCTTTTATGAGAAAGGGAGAAGGACATATGGCAAACAACTGGGAATACGATTACGCAGACCTTTACCGGCAGAGCCCGATGGCCTCGGGCATGCCCTCGCAGCCGCCCGCCGAGCCGGCGCCGGCCCCCGCGCCCCAACCGCCCAAGCGCAGGGGCGGGGCGGTAAAAAAGGTGCTGGGCAGCCTTTTGATGCTGGTGCTTTGCGCGGCCGTGGGCTTTGGCGGCGGCTATCTTGGCGGGCAGGCCAGCCTGCGCAGCGCGCCGCCCGCACCGCCGGCCGCCACCCCTGTGCCGGACGCCGCCGTTACCGCCCCCAATACCGGCAGCGGCAGCCTTTCGTCGGCCACGGCCGGCGGCAGCCTGGTGAACGTTTCGGCCAAGGTGACCCCCAGCGTGGTGGCGGTGACCACCGAGCAGGTAACCACCAACGGCTACTGGGGCCAGTTTGTGGAGAGCGGCGCGGGCAGCGGGGTGGTGATCCGGGAGGACGGCTACATCATTACCAACAACCATGTGGTGAGCGGGGCCTCCAGCATCAAGGTGACCATGAGCGACGACACCGAGTACAGCGCCACGGTGGTGGGCGGGGATTCCCGCAGCGACATTGCGGTGCTGAAGATCGAGGCCACCGGCCTGACCCCCGCCGTGATCGGCAACAGCGATAACCTGGCCGTGGGCCAGACGGTGCTGGCGGTGGGCAACCCGCTGGGCGTGCTGGGCGGCACCGTGACCAACGGCATCGTTTCGGCGCTGAACCGCGAGATGAACGTGGACGGCATTTTGATGACCCTGATCCAGACCAACGCGGCGGTGAGCCCCGGCAACAGCGGCGGCGGCCTGTTCAGCGAAAACGGCGAGCTGGTGGGCATTGTAAACGCCAAATCCCGCGGCGAAAACGCCGAGGGGCTGGGCTTTGCCATCCCGATTAACACGGCCATGGCCACCGCCAACGACCTGATCGACACCGGCTATGTGACCGGCCGGCCGGCGCTGGGCATCACCGTGATCACCATCAAGGACGCGCAGACCGCCGCGCAGTACGCGGTGACCGTGCCGGGCGTTTACATCCAGGCGGTGGACGAGGGCGGCGCGGCCGACCTGGCCGGCCTTGAACCCGGCGACCGGTTTGTGAGCGTGGACGACCAGATGATCGAGACCGCCTCGGACCTGACCAACCTCTTGAGCACCCACCAGGTGGGGGATACGGTCACGGTGCAGGTGAGCCGCAACCGCCAGCTGATCACCGCCGAGGTGACCCTGGGCGAGATGGCGGGCTGAGCGCCCCCTTGCGGCTTTTGCAAAAAGCCGCTTTGCCCATTCTGATCCTGAAACTACTGCGGCGGGGGCCGCCTCCCTTAAAAGGAGGCGGCCCCCGCCGCATCTTTTTTCAAAACCCGCTCCCGCCGCAAACCCCGCCGCCTTGAAACGCGAAGCGATGGGCCGTATTTCCCATTTGTTTCTGGTTGCTCCCTATATTTTCTGAAACAAACTGTATTTTCTGGAAAATATCCGTTTTTATGAAAGAATCGGCAGTTTCTTTGGGCAAAACAGGTAACAAACAAAGGGATTTTCGTCATTATCCTGTATTTGCATCCAGCCAGTTACTGTAACAAAAAAAGCGTTTTATAATAAACACAGGGCCGCAAAAGGCGCTACAGCAGCGGCCGGACGCTGCCGCCCTCCATCAGCGACGAGGTGAAGATGATCTCGCGGTTGCGGAGGTTTGGGGCCTCGATCCGCTCCAAAAGGCAGTTGACCGCTTTTTCGCCCGAGCTGACGGGGTTTTGGGTGATATGGTGCGGCGGAACGCTGAAAAGCTCGGAATTGCTCACATCGCCATAGCCGATCAGCGAGACATCCCCGGGGACCCGGATCTTGTGGCGGAGCAAAAACTTCATGGCGCCCACCATGATCAGGTCGTTCATGGCAACCATCGCGGTGGGCCGGGGGTCCTTTTCCAGCAGATAGCGCGCACCGTACAGCCCTGTGCGCTCGGAATAATCCCCTTCGTAGCAAAGAGGGTATTCCTGCGCGTTCTCTATGCCCAGCTCCCGCATTGCCTTAAAAAACCCCTCGGAGCGCTCCCTTCCGGTGGACACCCCCGTATTGCCGTTGATGACCCCGATGCGGGTATGCCCCAGGCTGATGAGGTACCGGGTCATCATTTCGGCACCGGCCACATTGTCGGTATCAATAAAGTCGCATTTCAGCGAAGCGCCGGTGATCTTGCGGTTCATCAGCACCAGCGGGGTATGGTGGCTGATGGTGCTGATCAGCTGGTCGTTGCCGCCGGCCGTGTTGAGGATGATGCCCGCGGCGTCCCGCTTTTGCAGCAAAAGCAGGTATTCGCGCTCCTTGGCCGAGTCCTCATCCGTGACCCCCACCAAAAGGGAATACCCCTTATGGCGCACCCGTTCGCCCACCACCTTGATCAGCTGGATGTTGAAGTTGTTGCTGATGTCCGAAACGATCAGCCCGATCATCATCCTGCGGCCGGCTTTTTGCCGCTGCCGGGCAAGGGGGTCGTACTGGAGCTGCTGCAAAGCCGCATGCACCCGCGCCTGGGCCTGCGGCGCAACATTCCCCTTTTGGTTGAGCACCCGGGATACCGTGGCCGCCGAAACGCCGGCCGCCCGCGCAATATCCCGGATGGTTACTTCGGCCATGCAGGCACCCCCTTTGTAAATTCCCACAAAGTATACCATCCGGGCGCGGGGAAGTCAAACACGGCCGAGGGGCCTTGACCGTTTTCCGTTTTTTACCGATGCAGAAAGGAGGTGGGACCATGGAGGCTGGATTGCTGGATGTGTATCTGTTTGTGTATGGCTCGTTCCTTGCGCTGGCGGCTGCAAGCATTGTGATGTTCATCAACCTGCACCGCAAAAAAAAGAGCCGGTAGGCTCTGGCGCAGACCATTTGATTTGAAAGTGAGGAGAAGCGTTTACCATGACTACGATCACCGTTGTCTTTATCCTGTATCTGGCGTTGATGCTGGGCGTCTCGTTGTACGCGGGCCGCAGCAAGGTCAACGGCTCGGAGGATTTTTTTCTGGGCGGGCGCAAGGTTGGCGGCCTGGCCACCGGGCTGAGCGCCGCGGCCAGCGGCCGGAGCGGCGGAACCATGCTGGGCAACGCGGGGCTGGCGTTTATGTTTGGATTCCACGCGCTGTGGCTGTCGATCGGCTTTACCCTGGTGGAGTTTTTTGGGGTAAAGTTTTTGGCCCCCAAGCTGCGCCGGTATTCGGCCAAGCACAAATGCCTGACCGTATCTGACTATCTGTCCTCCCGTTTTGGCGATGATGAGAAAAACCGGATCCGCACGGTCACCTCGGTCATCATCCTCATCTTTATGGCCGTTTACCTGGCCAGCCAGCTGCTGGCCATGCGGCTGGTATTCACCTCGATCCTGGGCTGGCCGGCTGCGCTGGGCATTTTGGTGGCGGCGGTAACCATTGCGATGTACTGCTTTTTTGGCGGATATGTGGCCGTGGTATGGACCGACGTGATCCAGGCGGTCCTGATGATCCTTGCCCTGATCGGCATCCCGATCGTGGCCTTATCCCATCTGGGCGGGCTGAGCGGCCTGTACGCGGCCCTGAAAAATATCGAGCCGAACCTGACCATCCTGCTGCCCGAGGGCCGTTACTCCTGGGTGCTGGGCCAGGTAGTCGGGGTCGGCCTGATGCAGTTTGGGCTGATCCATACGGTGGTGCGCTGGATGAGCGCCGGCAGCACCGAGGAGCTGGAGCTGGCCGCCCCGGTAGACCTGATCACCAACGCCATCGTGTGCTTTGGGGGCATGCTTGTGGGCTGGTGCGGGCGCGCCATGTTCCAATCGGTGGAAAACCTGATCGAGGCCAATTCAGAGATGGTGTTTTTAAACGTGACCTTTGCGCTGCTGCCGGGGCTGGTGGCGGGCATTGCGGTTTCGGCCGTGTTTGCCGCGGTGATGTCCTCGGCGGACTCCCAGCTGATGGTGGCGTCCTCCTGCCTGATGAGCGATCTGTACCAAAAGGTACTGCGCAAGGGCCGGCAGCTTACCGACAAGCAGCTGACCTGGGGCGGCCGGATCAGCGTGCTGGTGATCATGCTCTTTGCGTATGTCTGGGCCATGAACGCCTCGGACGGGGTTTACCTGCTGACCGTGTTTGCCGGGGCGGTGCTTGCGGGCGGCATCGGCATCCCCTTGGTGATCTCGCTGGTGTGGCGGGGCACCACCAAGGCCGGCTTTTATGCCGGATTGATCGCCGGCACCCTGACCGCCGTGATCTGGAAATACAGCGGCCTTACCAGCATCCTGACCGAGGCCATGATGGCCATCCTTGTTTCGGGGCTGGCGGTCTATCTTGTATCGCTCTGCACAAAGCCCGCCCCGCCCGAAGAGCTTGAGCAGATCTTTGCCGATCTCAACCAGGACTGAGCATACCCCTCAATACAAAAAAGGCGCGCGGCCCACGCTGGCCGCACCGGAGGGCCGCGGGGCGGTTTGCCCGCTTTATGGCCCTCCGGCGGCCGGGGCGCGCGGCGCAGGTAAAGGAGAATTATTTTGATCAATACGCATCTGATCGACCATGTTTTTTGCCGCATCGAACCCGAAGAATACAAAAGCCGGCTGGCCGCCGTGCAAACCCACATGCGGCAGGAGGGCCTGGACGCACTGCTTGTTTACAGCAACCCCTGGCACATGTCCAACGTATTCTGGCTTTCCGGCTACCGCTCTTTTGACGGGGTATTTCAGGATTATGCCCTGCTGCTGATCCCCGCCGAGGGGGATATGACCCTGTTCTGCGAGCCAAATGTGATGCCCTATGCACGGGACGAGAGCTGGATCGAGGACATCCGGGACGGCCGCGCCCAGTGGAAGCAGGCCCTGCTGGATCTTAAGGCGCAGAAAAAGCCCCAAAAGATCGGCATTGCGGGCCATCTGTTTTTTGCTTTGGAATTCTGGCTGCCGGTACAGGAGGTATTTGGCCAGGCTGCCCAGCCCACCGAGCTGCTGGCCCGGCTGAAATGCATCAAGAGCGAAACGGAGATCCGCCTGATGCGGGCGGCCGGCCGGCTGGCGGACCAGAGCATGCGGGACCTGCAGCTGAACATCCGGGAGGGCATGACCGAGCGGGAGGCGGTGCAGATCATGCACACCTCGCTGTTCCAAAACGGGGCGGACAGCCAGGCCTTTGACGTTATGGTGCAGTCCGGCGTCAACGCGGGCCGGTATGTGGCCGCGCGCGCGCGGGATAAAAAAATCCGCAAGGGCGAGCTTTTGCTCATTGACACCGGCGTGCGGTTCCTGAACTATGCCAGCGACATTGGCCGCGGCGTTGCATACGGCGCGGTAAGCCCCCAGCAGGACCGGCTTTTGGAGGTTGCGCTGCAGGCCTGGGAGGCTGGGCTGCCCTACCTCAAGCCGGGGCTGCCCTCCTCGCTGGCAAGCAAGGCGATCGAGCAGGTACTTGCCGAAAACGGGTTTGCCAGCGCCCACACCGCCGCGGGCAACCGCAAGTGCGGCCACGGGCTGGGCAACGACCCGGAGGAGGAGTTCCCGCTGATGGGCCGCGAAGACCATGTTTTACAGGAAAACATGGCCCTGGCCTATGAGCTGACGGTGCAGACCCCCGAGCTGGGGGGCTGCCGGGTGGAGGACAGCATCGTGATCCGGCGGGATGGCCCGGATTTTTTAAGCAACTATCCGCGCAACATCCACTGGGATTGAGCCGGGCCGCTCCCCAGCTTTTACGGCGCGGCAAAGGGCGAAGAGGCTATGCCTCTTCGCCCTTGCAGTCTGTCAAAAAATGGAAAAGCAGCAAGACAAAAGGGAGAAAAGGAGGTATAATAAAAGAGAAGAAAGGGAGGCAAAAAAAGGCGACAGAACGGA
>CAJTVI010000112.1 GCA_910579545.1 uncultured Oscillospiraceae bacterium
GCCCTCGCTGCCGCCGGTATCGTCCCCGGCCTGTGCCGCGGCTGTTTCGCCGCCGCTGGCCGCGCCCCCGCCTCCCTCTGCCGGCAGCGGCTGCCAGCCGTCCGCCAGCAGGGTGCAGGCAAACACCTGTACCTCGGCGCCCAAAGCAGCGTTTGCCGCCGCCAGCGTATCCAACTGGGTTTGCAGGCCGGCCTTTGCCCCGCCGATCTCGGCAAACACGTCCCGCCGCTGGCCGGTGGGGTCATATACCGCCTGGGTCATATCCGACGCGCCGATCTCCACTACCCTCTGGGCGATCGCCGCGTCGGTCTCGGCCCGGGTATAGGCCCCCGCCTGGGCCGCCGTTACCTCGTGGGGGTTGTCGGTGCGGGCGGTGTGCTGCGCCAGGGCAGCGCTGGCCCCGCCCTGTACCGCATCCAGCACCCCCTGCACCGTCTGGGGGGTGCTTTCCGGCAGCCCGGCCGGCACCGCCGCCCCCAGCAGCCCGGCCGCCGCCGGCGCTTCCAGCTGCCCGGCCAGTTCGTTCAAAGCCGGGGCAAGCACCTCGCGCGGCAGTTCGTCCAGGATGCGCTGCATCTCACCGGCCGAAACCCCCGGCGTGTCCGCCCGGCCCAGGTTGCCCTTGCCGGCCATCTCCGCCTCGCTGATCCGTTTAAATCCCATCCTCGTCCCTCCCTGCGGGCCGCCCCTATCCCCTGAAGCTGCCCTTTTCGGTAAATTCCACCGCGTAGGCCATCAGCCCAAACGGCTCGTTGAGCTCCGCGTTCTCAAACCGGAACCGCACCTTGTCCAGCTTTTTCAGCCGCAGCTTCAACCAGAGGGTCTTGGCGGTCTGGTCGTTGGAGTAGGTGAATTTTGAGTAGCAGAGCTGGCTGTAACAAAAGTACCTCGCCCGGCTGGTCTCGCTGCGCAGCTTTTGCCAGATGCCCCGCCGCTGCGCGCTCACCGCCACGCTGGTGGCCACCGCGCTGGACAGGCGCACCGCCAGCGCGCAGAACCGCTTGCTGCGGTAAAAGTACCGGCCCGAGAGGTCGGGTGTCTCCCACACGGCGTGGATCGGCTGGCCGTTGTCGTTGTAGCTCTCCTGGGCCGCGGGGTCGGTGTAAAAGGCCATCACCCCGCCCTCCGGGGTGCCAAAGTGCAGCGCGCCCCCCTGCTCCCACATGCAGCGGGCGGGCAGGTTGGTGCGGTAAAAGCAGGCGTACTGCCGGGTGGAATAGGGCTCGCCCCCCGCCCGGCCCAGGCTCTGCAGCCCGTCCAGGATATAGGCGTGCCCATCGAGGCAGAGCCAGTAAAGGTCCTGGTGCACAAAGGCAAAGGCGTTTGCAAGGCCCGGCTCGTTTTGCAGCCGCCCATTGATAAAGTAGCTGCGGTTCTGGCTGTACCGCTCGCCGTTCACATCGCTGGGGGTGATGGCGTAAACCCCCAGCGGGGTCAAAAACACCGGCTCGGTGCCAAGGTAGGCAAAGCTGTGCGGGGCCAGCGCGCCCGGGCCCTGCAAGGTATTCGTTACCGGGAAGGCCGGCTTGGAATCCACCAGATTGCCCTGGCGCAGGATCACGCTGCGGTCCCGCTCGCGGGCGTCCTTGTGGGCGGCCAGCAGGTTGCCCACGATCGAATACCCCACGATCGCGCTCTCGCCCGCGCCCAGCTGGCTGTAGCCGGTGTCCGGCCAGTAGGTGGGGTCGTGCTGGCCGCTGTACCAGTCCCGCCCGGGGTAGGCCGGGTTGCCCGAAACGAACAGCCGGTCGCTGGCCCCGCCCACCCCAAACAGGGCGCCCACCCGGCAGCCGTCGATCCGCTGGGCATACCCCGCCACGGTGCGGTAGGCGGTAATGCGCAGGTTGTCCTCGCCGGTCACCGGGCTAAGGCCGGGCGGGGCGGCAAAGGTCACCTCGCCCGCGGCCCGGTCCACCGTAAAGTCGGTCCCTTCGGCAAGGACCTGCCAGGTGCCGGAGGCGGTCAGCTTTTCGGCCTTTACCGGCGTTTCGTCCAGCCCCGAAAAGGTCAGGCAGTATTTGGTGTCCTTCTCGGTACCGGCAAACAGTTCGCAAAAGCCGGGCTGCAAAAGGTTCAGCGGCTCATAGTCGGTACCGCCGCCCGCTGGGGCCTTGGCGATGGTCACAGTGGGCAGGTAAGCCGCCTCGCGTGCCGGGCGCACCGTTTCGCCGTCGTACACCAGCAGGGCCTTGCCGTCCAGGATAAACAGCCGCTCCCCCAGCTGCCAGCTCTTGCTGCGCTCGTCGGCCATGCCGGTGTAAAGTGGCTCGGGCAATGTGCTGGACCCGGCCTGCTCAGGGTAAAGCGCCTCCCCCGCGTGGATCAGCCCGGCCTCGCCCTCCTCCCCAAACAGGGCGTGGCGGCCGTTGATCCGCCCCGGATACTGGGCCACCTGGTGGTAGCCCATGCACTTGCGCACCTTGCCCGGCACGTCCCGGATCATGTTCTGGCCGTTCGGGCTCTGGCCGGGCGCGGCGCTGCTGGCGTCGTTTGTGTAGTCCACCCCGCAAAACCGCTCGACCGCCAGGCGCTCCCGCCGCACGGCGGCCGGCGCCGAAAACTGGATCATCCCCATCCCCCCTTTTCATCCCCATTTTGGCCCGGCCCTCAGCACCAGGCCCGCGCGCTGATAAACTCGCCGCCCTGCAGGCCGGCCCTGTCCGGGCGGGGGGCGGTCAGGGCCGCCTCAAACTCGTTGCGGTACTGGGTGGCGATGCCGGCGTCGTCGTCCTTATACAGCTGGCTTGCGATGTACAGCGGGATCAGCACCTCGGCGCCGCCGGCCATCGCGATCTCGGTCTCGTCCGGGGTCGCCGCGTTCAGCGGCGGCAGGCGCGCCTCGTAAAACAGTTCAAGCGGGCCATTCACCCCGGCTGGCAGTACCAGGTACCGCCCGGCCGCCAGCACCGCCCCGTCCACCGGGGTGGGGGTGCCGGCCGGGTCAAAGCTGTACAGCTCCAGCGGCTCGGCCCGCAAAAGGTCGGGCGCCAGCCCGGCCAGGTCCAGCGTCTGCACCCGGCCGGGCAGCTTTTGCAGCCGGCAGCTTTTGCGGGGGGCGAACCCCGCCGCGCCCAGCCGCTGCACCGCCTCGTTGGCGGCCTGCGGCATGGCGGACAGGTACTCCCGCACCCCGCTGTCGCTCTGATTGATGCCGCCCCCCTCGGCGCTGAACATCTTTTGCAGAGCGGCAAGTTTGATCTCCTTCCAGTTCAACGGCTCATCCCCCTTTTTTGGTGCCCGCGGCGGGGCGTATATCTCAGTCGCGGCAAGGCCCTGCGCACGCCGTGTCGGCAGCGGGCGGCATATCTCAAACGCGGCAAGGCCCGCCGCGCGCCGCGGGGTTTTTGCAAAAAACAACGTTCTATCTACTTTTCTTAGCATTAAGAAAAGTAGCAAAAGAACGCTGGGGGGCATAATAATGTGCCCCACCCTAACAAGGCCCCTGGCCTTGTTAGGGATGCGATGTTTCTGCATTTTTTGCCTTTAAAAACTGTTTGGCAAAAAATGCGAAACATCGGACGGACCCCCTAAACGGAGTCGATGTCACTCCGCTTCGCGCCATGGGTCGCACCCCTTACGGGGATGCTTACATTTCTCACTCGCCCCCGCGCCCGTGGGGCTCTTTTGCTCCGCTCCGTAATCGCTCGTGCTTTCATGCTCGCTGTTCGCTCGCGCCATAAGCATCGCCGGATACGGTCGGATTCGGGGAGGTCGGGAGAGTACGGCGGCCGTCTGCGGTATTGGCAAACCATTTGCATCCGGCAAGGCCGGGAGAGCGCGGGGCCGCTCGTCGCTTTGAGCCACGCAGCGAACGACATGGGGACGGTTTTTTGTCGGCAGCGCCCCGCCCATTTCTCATCCCCCCGCCGCACGATCGTTCGTGCGGCAAAATGGGGGTCTGGGGGGCGAGCCCCCCAGATCGGCCCTGGCCCGTTAGCCCCCAGACCGGCCCCCCTTACCTTCTCAGGCCTTCGCCGCGGTCTTGGTCAGCTCGGTGCCGCTCACACCGTCGCCGCACAAAGCGATGCAGCGCCAGTTGTTGAAGCCCGCGCCGAACCGCGCGCGGCCCTTAAAGACGTTCGCGTCGGTGTTGGGGTCGATGTCGCTCTTCACGGTCAGGCGCAGCCGGTCCACCCAGGGCAGGCACTCGTAGTTGTCCTTGAACTGGCTGTCCATCATAAAGAAGTAGGGCTTGCCCCCGATCGACTGGGGCAGGTAGGGCCAGACGATCACGTTCCACAGCCCCACCTGGAAGTTGATGGCGTTGTTGGCCGTGTTCGGCTCAAGATCGCTGCCCACCGCGGCAAACACCGCCCGCTTGAGGCTGCCCAGGTTCGGGATGATGATGGTGTCCGGCGCGAGGTTCAAAAGGTTGCCGTCGTCGTCGGTAAACATCTGCATTTTTTCCTGCACCGTGTCCAGGATCTCGGGCGAAAACTCCGCCTTGAACAGGTTGCTCTGGGCCTTTGCGCCGCCGGTGATGCTGGGGTGGCTGGTGCTGAACAGGGCCGCCTTGTCGGCGCTGGTGGTGTCGTACTTTCGCCCGCCGATGGTCACCGAGCTGCCGATGCCCCCCACCAGCAGCCCGGCCGCGAACTTCTCCCGGGTACGGCCGTAGCTGGTGGTAAAGATTGAGGCCCGGCTGCGGATCTTGCTCTGCTTGCCGTCCTCGATCATCTCCTGGGTCACCTCAAAGCTGCTCTTCCAGGTGGTCGGCTCGATCACCTTGCTGTACCCCTCCTGCAGGCCGGTGCGGGGGTACGCGCCGTTCTCGCCCACGTCCTCAAAATCCCCGAGACTGGTCTCGCTGGTGTACTTTTCGGCGTAGCTGCTGCTCGAGGCAAGGCTGTACACCTTGTCGATCACGCTGCGCTCCTCAAAGGCCTCCACCCCCTGCTGGATCACCGCCCGGATATGCTCCTGGCTCTTGCCAAACAGGCTGTCGTTCACCCCCGACCCCTTGCTGAAGATCATGCCCGCCATACTGCATCCGCTCCTTTCTCAAAACCCTTCGTCAGGCAAACCGGCCCAGCACCCGGCCGCCGGCCGCGTTCTCGGTCTGCTCCACCAAAAACACCCCGCCCGTGGCCGTGGCGGTCACCTGCAGGCCGTCGGTGTGCAGGGTCACCGCCGTGCCGGGCGCGGCCACCGCCGCGGTGCTGGTGGTCTCGTACACGGTGGTGGGCTGCACCCGGGCCGCCGGCACCAGACCGTCGGCGCGGGCCGGGCCCATCACGATATGGCTGGGCTTTTCGGCCGCGCCCGCCTTGGCCAGCTTGCCGGCCGACAGCTTTGCCGCCATGCCCAGCGAGAGCGCCGCCCCCTCGGCCGCCGGCAGATACTCGGCCGGCTCCACGTCGGCCAGGTCCCGCTTGTATACCTTAAACATCCGCGTTTTCTCCTTTCCTCTTCAGCCGCCGGTCTCGTCCAGGTATTCCCGGTGGAACCGGCGGATCTCGGCCACGGTCCAGCGGGGATCGTACCGGCGGTACTCCCGGATCATCTCCTCGCTGGGCTCGCCCGGATCGGGCGGCTGCCCCCCGATCCCCGCCAGGTGCTGGTGCCCCCGCGCGGCGTTGATCGCCCCCTGCCGCCCCGCGGCGGCCTGCCGGCGGGTCAGCCGGTCAAAAAAGGCCAGCTTAAAGGCCTCCAGCGTCCCCATGCCCTTGTTCTGCCGCAGCAGCCGCTGCATCTCGGGGTACTCGGGCGCGGCCGCCAGCAGCTCGGGGGTGCGCAGCTCGGGCGCAAGCGCCGCGATCCCGCGCAGCTCCTCCTCCTGCCGCTTTTGCGCCCGCGCCGCCAGCGCCTCCTCGGCCAGGGCGGCCGTCTGGCGCAAAAGCGGGCTGTCCAGCAAAAGGTCGAACAGCCCGGCCGGGTCCAGCCCCAGCCCCGCAAGCTGCTCCTCCAGCATCCGCTGCTCCCGCCGGCCGGCCGCGTCCTCCCCGCCCGGCTGGCCGGGCAGCCCCGCCGCGTCTCCCGCGCCCTGCCCCAGGGCTTCGCCCGGCTGG
>CAJTVI010000113.1 GCA_910579545.1 uncultured Oscillospiraceae bacterium
AGACTGCTCCCACGCACCCGGCCGCCGGGTATCTCTCCCCGGTTTGGACACTCCCCCCGCCCCGCCGGATTGAAACCGCCCCGCCGGATTGAAACCGCCCCGCCCGCCGTGGTATACTGTTTGCAAATACAGCGCACAAGGAAGGAGCAAACCAATGAACGAGATCCTGCGATCCCTGCATGCCCGCAAATCGGTGCGGGCCTTTGAGGAGCGGCCGGTGCCCGAGGAGGTCAAGCGGGCCATTTTGGAGGCGGCCACCCAGGCCCCCACCGCGGGCAACCAGCAGCTTTACACCATTTTGGACATCACCGACCAGGCCCTGAAGGAGCAGCTGGCCGAAAGCTGCGACCACCAGCCCTTTATTGCCAAAGCCCCGATGGTGCTGGTGTTCTGCGCCGACCTGCTGAAATGGCTGGACGTTTTTGAGGAGGGCGGGGCTGGCCCCCGCCGCCCTGGCTGCGGCGATCTGCTGCTGGCGGTGGACGACGCGCTGATCGCGGCGCAGAACGCGGTGGTGGCGGCCGAGAGCCTGGGGCTTGGCAGCTGCTATATTGGGGACGTGATGGAGCAGTGCGAGACCCAGCGGCGGCTGCTGGGCCTGCCGGAGTATGTGTTCCCCGCGGCCATGCTGGTGTTTGGCTGGCCCACCGCCCAGCAGCGGCAGCGGCCAAAGCCCCCGCGCTGCCGGCTGGAGGACATTGTGCAGCAGAACACCTACCGCCGGCGCACCGGCGAGGAGCTGCGCCGGATGTTTGATAAGGAAACGGCAAACCGCAGCTTTGAGGAGTGGAGCCAGGCCTTTTGCAAGCGCAAGTATAACTCGGACTTTTCGGTGGAGATGAGCCGCTCGGTGCGGCAGTATCTGGAGAGTTACTTATAAAAGGCGCGCCCCGCCGGCGCTGGAGCGGGCGGCGGGAGCAAAAAACCAAAGCCAAGCAGGGCGGCTGCCAATACCGGCAGCCGCCCCTCTTTATATTTTGCAGTTTTTGCCCCGCCCGGCTTACCCCGCCGCCCGCTCCAGCGCCAGCACCGCCACCGTGATGTCGTCCGGCCGCTGGCCGGGGCGCAGCCGGGCGCGGGCGGTGTCGGCCAGGATGTCGGCCGCCTCCTGGGGGGTGTTGCCCACCGCGGCGCAGAGCGAAAGCTGCTGGTGCACCCAGGCCGCGCCGTCGGCCAGCGCCCCGTCCGAGAGCAGCACCGCCCAGTCCCCTTCGGCCAGCGAAAAGCTCTGCTGCCGGCCCACCACCTGCTCTAAGATGCCCACCGGCAGGCTGGCCCCCTCCAAAAGGCGGGGCTCGCCCCCGCGCACCACAAAGCTTTGGGCCGCGCCGGCCTTAAACAGGTCCGCCCGGCCGGTGTACAGGTCCACCGAGAGCAGGTCGAGGGTGGCGCCGCCCTCCTCGTCGCTTTTGAGCGAGAGGGCCACGTTGACCAGCCGCGCCGCGGCCTCGGCCTCAAAGCCGGCGGCCAGCAGCTTGGCGGCCAGCGCCGCCGCCAGCGCCCCGTCCACCGCGGCCGGCTTGCCGGTGCCCATGCCGTCGCAGAGCAAGAGGTGGGCGCTGCCAAAGCTGTCGCAAAAATGGCGGGCGGCGTCGCCGCACACCCCGTCCCGCGCGGGGCGGGCCGCCAGCCCAAAGGCCGGGCAAAAAAGCGGCTGCTCGGCAAATACTAAGGTGCTCACCGCCCGGCAGTGGGTCAGCCGGGGCGGCGCAAAGGCCCGGCGGCAGATGCGCCCCACCTCGGCGGCCATCTCCCGCTGCTCCGCCTCCGAGAAAGGGGTGCGGTTTACCGTGACCCGCGCCTCCATGCGGCCCAGCGAGTCCAGGGTCACCGCCGCCTCCAGCGGCTCCAGGCCCAGCTGCACAAAAAAGTCGGTCACGCGGGCGGTTTTGCCCTCGTCCAGGCTGGCGTCCTTGCCCAGCTGCTGGGCCATCTGGGCCAGCGCACCGGCCACCGCGCCGTACTGCTCGGTAAGGGCCGCCCGCATGCTGCCGGCCTTGGCCCGCAGCTGCCGCCGGCTGCAAAACTGGGCGTAGGCCCGCCCCAGCCCGGCGCAGAGCTGGGAGGGGTGTAAACAGCGGCAGAAGGAGCCGGGCAGCTGCTCCACCCCCACCCGGCCCTCGGCCTCGAGGGGGGGCTTGAGCTTGTAAAAGCCCTCCACCGTGCCGCCGTACTGCCGGCCCCAGCAGTCCTCCCGCTGGGCGCAGCCGGCGCACACCTCCTGGGCCACCCGGTCGATCACCCAGTTGTAGCCCTCGCCCTGCTTGGGCAGCTTGTCGTACACGGCGTTTACCGTTTCGGCCACCTCGGCCAGGGTCTCGGCCACGGCGGTCAGCCGGCCGGCCGCCCCGGCCAGGGTGGGCTTTGCCTGGGCCTCGGGGGGCACCTCGCCCTGGATGCGGGCCAGCAGCCGGGCCGGCAGCAGCCGCACCAGCGCCTCGGCCGCCGCCACGCTGCCCAAAAACCGCAGGGCGGACAGGGCGTTCGGCGCGGCCAGCACCCCCGGCAGGCAGCCGGCCAAAAAGAGGGCCGCGCCGCCCAACGCCTCGCCCGGCGCGTACAGGGCGGCCAGCACGCAGCCGGCGGCCACCCCCAGCCCGGCGTAGCAAAGTTCGGGGCTGGCGGCCATCATGGCGGTGGCCAGCGCCACCGAGAGCACGGCGGTATCCCGCACCCGGCCCCGCCCGGCCAGCGCCAGCCCGGTTACCCCAAACAGCACCAGCCCGGGCTGGAACATGCCCGCCCCAAACCGCTGCAGGCAGGCCACCGCGCAGCCCAGCGCGGCCAGCAGCGCCCCCTTGCGCCCGGCCGGGCCCCTGGCCCCGGCCCCCAGCGCCGCGCCCAGCGCCGCCGCCAGCGCGGCCTCGCCCAGGGTGTTCAGCGCGTCGGCCGTGCTGCCAAGGCCGGCCATCGAGAGCATCAGCTGCACCGCCAAAAGGCAGCCGCAGCCCGCCGCAGCCCCGGGCCAGAACCGCTCCTTGCCGATCCACCGGCCGGCCAGCGCCGCCGCAATGGCCCCCAGGTACCGGGCGCTGGCCGCCGCGTCCAGCAGCAAAAGGCTGCCCGCCGCCGCCCCGGCCGCCGCCGCAAACATAGTTTGCCGGCCCGCGCCCAGCACCAGCGCCAGCCCAAAGGGGTGCAGGGCGCCAAACACCGCGCCGCCCCCCGCCAAAAGCCCGGCCAGTACCGCCGCCCCCTGCCAGAGCAGCGCCGCCGCCCGGCTGCCCACCTTAAGCGCCGGCAGCCGGTTTTTGAGGGTTTTTTGCAGGGCTTTTGGCCACCCCGCGCCCCCGGCCGTTTTTTGCCGCAGTTTTTGCATCATGGTTTTCCACCTCATCCGGTCTGTTTTTACATTCTTGCTGCATATACTGTAGGCCGGCGGGGATGCGGTTTTTTGGCAGTTCACAGGAAAGCACAAAAAAGCCGCCGCATTCCCATTTTTCGGGAGTGCGGCGGTCTTGGACGGCAGATTTTACAGCGCGGCCAGCGCGGCTTTGATCCGGCTCAGGGTCTCAGGCTTGCCCAGCATGGCGGCAAGGTCGGTGCCGCCGCCGGGGGTGCGCTGCTTGCCCGAGAGGGCGATGCCCAACGGGTAGAGCAGCCAGCCGTTTTTGACCTCCATCTCCTCGGCCTTTGCCCGGCAGGCCTCAAAGATGGCGTCCCGGTTCCAGTCGGCCAGCCCCTCCAGCAGCGGCAGCAGGGCGGCCAGCGCCTGGCGGGCGGTGTCCGGGGTGGTTTTTTGCTTTTTGTTCTGGTAGAGCTCGGGCCCAAAGGGCAGCACCGCGTCAAAAAAGTCCAGCTGGGGCGGGATGTCCTCCAGCACCTCGCAGCGGGGCTGGAGGTTCTGGCAGAGCAGCGCCCGGTCGATGGGGCGGTGCACCGCCGCGTCGATAAAGGGGTCGGCCAGGGCGGCAAACCGCTCGGGCGCGAGCCGGCGGATATACTCGGCGTTGATGGCCCGCAGCTTGGCGGTGTCAAAGATGGCGGGGCTTTTGCTGATGCCGGACTCGTCAAAGATCGAGACCATCTGCTCCAGGCTGAAGATCTCCTCCTCGCCCTTGGGGCTCCAGCCCAGCAAAAGGATGTAGTTGAGCACCGCCTCGCTGAGGTAGCCCTTGGCGATGAGGTCCTGGTAGCTGGCGTCCCCGTTGCGCTTGGAGAGCTTGTGCTGGGCGTCCTTCATCACGGGCGGGCAGTGGATGTAGACCGGCACCGGCCAGCCGAACGCCTCGTAGAGCAGGTTGTACTTGGGGGTGCTGGAGAGGTACTCGGACCCGCGGATGACATGGGTGATGCCCATGAGGTGGTCGTCCACCACGTTGGCAAAGTTGTAGGTGGGGTAGCCGTCGGTCTTGATCAGGATCTGGTCCTCCAGCTCGGCGTTGTCCACCTCGATATGGCCGTACACCGCGTCCTCAAAGCTGGTGACCCCCTCGCGCGGCATCTTTTGCCGGATCACATAGGGCAGCCCCGCGGCGAGGTTTGCTGCGACCTCCTCGGGCGAGAGATCGCGGCAGCGGCCGTCGTACCGGCCCACCGCCGCGCCGGCGGCCATCTGGCCGGCGCGCATCTCCTCCAGCCGCTCGGGGGTGCAAAAGCAGTAATAGGCCTTGCCGGCGGCCACCAGCTGCTCGGCATACTGCTTGAACATGCCCATCCGCTCGCTCTGCACATAGGGGCCCGCCGGGCCGCCGATATCCGGGCCCTCGTCCCAGGTAAGGCCGGTCTGGCGCAGGGTGTCGTAGATGATGTCCACCGCGCCCTCCACATAGCGCTCCTGGTCGGTATCCTCAATGCGCAAAATAAAGCTGCCCCCCTGGCTTTTGGCCTTGAGGTAGGCATACAGGGCGGTGCGCAGGTTGCCCACATGCATATAGCCGGTGGGGCTGGGGGCAAAGCGGGTGCGGACGGTTTCGGCCATTCTTCTCATGCTCCTTTATCTTTCCGGGCCTTCCGGCCCCGGTCTTTCTGCCTTACCAGTGTAGCCCCCAGAGCGGGGTTTGTCAATCGGGGAGGGGGGCAAAAGCGGCTGTTTGCCGCAGGGGCGGCAGGGCGCGCAAAAGCCCGGCCGCTCCCGCGGGGGAGCGGCCGGGCCGGTTTGCCGTGATGGTTTTGGCCGTGCAGGGGCTGCTTATTTGCCGGTGGGGATATAGACGTAGCCGTCGTTGGTGGGCACGATGTAGAAATGCCCATCCGAACTCAAGGTGCAGGGGATGAGGTTGCCGTCGGCATCATGGAGGTTGGTGATGGTGTTGGTAACCGGGTCCACATACAGCTGCTGGCTGGCGGCGGACGCCGGGGTGACCTTCTCAACGATCTTGGCGGCGCTGGTGCGGAACTTGCCGCTCACGTCCGGCACAAACTTGCTCTCGCGGGCCGGGGCCGGCGCGGAGGTGGCGGAGGGGGCGGAACTCGGGGCCTGGGTCGGAGCCTGGGTCGGCGCCTGGGTCGGAGCCTGAGTCGGGCTTCCTTCTGGTGTCTGAGTAGTGTTATCCGCGGACACCCCCATGACCATGCAGCAAAGGCAGAGTGCCAGGGCCAGGACCAGGGTCAGAACTCGGGGCAGCTTTTTCATTGGTACATTCTCCCTTTCAAAAAAAATAGGTGTGAAAGGGCCAAAAAAAGAGGCCTTTCGGCCTTTCGGCCTTTCGGCCTTTCGGCCTTTCGGCCTTTCGGCCTTTCGGCCTTTCGGCCTTTCGGCCTTTCGGCCTTTCGGCCTTTCGGCCTTT
>CAJTVI010000114.1 GCA_910579545.1 uncultured Oscillospiraceae bacterium
ATGCCGCCAACATACTGAAACCGGCGCTGGCCCGCGGCCTTTTACACGCATTTTATTTCTGCCGTTTGGGTTTTACGCCCTCGCCCGCAGCATGCGGGAGGCGTTGAGGATGGCAATGACCGAGACTCCCACGTCCGCAAACACGGCGGCCCACATGTTGGTCAGGCCCAGCGCGCCCAGCACCAGCACCAGCGCCTTGACCCCCAGCGCAAACACGATGTTTTCCTTTACGATGCGCAGGGCCTTGCGGGCGATCTGGATGGCCAGCGGGATCTTGGCGGGGGCGTCGTCCATCAGCACGATGTCCGCCGCCTCGATGGCGGCGTCCGAGCCGAGCGCCCCCATGGCGATGCCCACGTCCGCCCGGCTGAGCACCGGCGCGTCGTTGATGCCGTCGCCCACGAAGGCAAGGTTGGTTTTGGGAGGCTTTTGGGCCAGCAGCCGTTCCACCATGGCAACCTTATCGGCCGGCAGCAGCCCGGCGTGGTATTCGTCTACCCCCACCCGGCCGGCCACCCCGGCCGCCGCCGCCTCGGCGTCGCCGGTGAGCATCACGGTTTTGCGCACGCCGCACTCCTTTAAGCGGCGCACCGCCTCGGCCGCGTCGGGCTTGGGCTCATCCGCAATTACAATGTACCCGGCGTAGGCCCCCTCCACCGCCAGATGCACCACCGTGCCCGGCGCATTGCAGGGGGGCGCGCCGATCCCCAGCCGGCGCATCAGCTTTTCGCTGCCGGCGGCCACGGCCTGCCCGTCCACCTTAGCGCACACCCCGTGCCCGGGCAGCTCCTCCACATCGGCCACCCGGCCCGCGTCCAGCGGCCCGGCGCAGGCGGCCTGCAGCGAGCGGGAGATGGGATGGGTGGAATAGCTCTCGGCCAGGGCCGCCAGCTCCAAGAGCTGGTTTTGATCAAAGCGGCCCTGGGGATGCACCGAGGCCACCTCAAACCGGCCGCGGGTGAGGGTGCCGGTTTTGTCGAACACCACAATGCCGGTGCGGGCCAGCGCCTCTAAGTAGTTGCCGCCCTTTACCAGGATGCCGCAGCGCGAGGCCCCGCCGATGCCCCCAAAAAAGCTCAAGGGGATCGAGATGACCAGCGCGCAGGGGCAGGACACCACCAAAAAGATCAGCGCGCGGCTGATGCCCTCCGCCCAGCCAAAGCCGCCCAGCAGCGGCAGGCCCAGGGCCAGCGCCGCCGCGCAGACCGTGACGGCCGGGGTGTACCAGCGGGCAAATTTGGTGATAAAGTTTTCGGCCTTGGCCTTTTTGCTGCTGGAGTTTTCCACAAGGTCCAGGATCTTGGCAACGGTGGATTCGGCATAGGGCTTGGTGACCCGGATGCGCAGCAGGCCGGTGAGGTTGATGCAACCGCTGATGACGCTGTCGCCCTCGGCGGCCTCGCGGGGCACCGATTCGCCGGTGAGGGCCGCGGTGTCCAGGCTGGAGGCGCCCGAGAGAACCTGGCCGTCCAGCGGGATCTTTTCGCCCGGGCGCACCGCGATCACCCCGCCCACCGGCACCTCCTCCGGGCTGACCGTGCACAGGCTGCCGTCCTCCTGCTCTAAGTTCGCGCTGTCCGGCCGGATGTCCATCAGCGCGGCGATGGACTGGCGCGAGCGCCCCACCGCGATGTTCTGGAACAGCTCGCCCACCTGGTAGAACAGCATGACCCCCACGGCCTCGGGGTAGTATTCGCCGCCGGACACCGCGCCCAGCGCAAACGCCCCAAAGGTGGCCAGCACCATGAGGAAGTTTTCGTCAAACACCTGCCCATTCAGGATATTTTTGCCCGCCTTGAGCACCACGTCCCCGCCCACGATCAAATAGGCCGGCAGGTAGAACAGCAGGCTCAGCTGCCCCTCAAGGCCCAAAAGCTCCCCCGCCGCAAACAGCGCCCCGCCGGCCAGGATGCGGGCCAGCTGCTTTTTTTGACGTTTTGTAAGCTTGGTCATACAAAACCCTCCCTGTGTTATGCTGCCGGATGCCGGTCCGCCCGGCCCCCGGAAAGCCGCCCGGGCCCCGGATGCGGCCAAAAGAGGGGCCGTCCCCCCGCGCCGCAAAAGCCCCAAAAGGCGGCCGCAGGGCCGCAAAAAGCGCAGGGACGCCCGGCCCCGCGCTGTGAGGCTGCCCCGTTTGTTTATACCAGGATGGTACAGTCCGGCTCGATCTTTTTGCAGACCTTTACCGCCTCGGCCAAAGCCCCCTCAAACCGGTCGTCCGGCGCTTCGAGGGTGAGTTTCTGGGCCAGGAAGTTGACGCTGGCGTTCTGCACCCCCTCAATTTTGCGGATGGCGTCCTCCATTTTGGCGGCGCAGTGGGCGCAGTCCAGATCTTCCAGTTTAAAGCTTTTTTTCATTGGTATTGCCTCCCTGATCAATTTTCCCTTTTAGCATGCGCGGGGGCCTGCCCGCACAGGGCAAAAGGGTTATTCACACAGATGTTCCATCCCCTGCCCGATGATCGAGCGGACATGCTCGTCGTCCAGCGAGTAAAAGACGGTTTTGCCCTCCCGCCGGAACTTGACCAGCTTGCTGTTTTTGAGGGTGCGCAGCTGGTGCGACACCGCCGACTGGGACAGCCCCAGCAGCTGCGCAATGTCGCAGACGCACATCTCCGACTCAAACAGGGCATACAAAATTTTGACACGGGTGGAATCCCCAAACACCTTGAACAACTCGGCCAGGTCGTAAAGCTGTTCGTCCGGCGGCAGCAGCGCCTGCACCTTTTGCAGGATCTCCTTGTGGACATGGACCAACTCGCACCGCTCGATCTTTTGCTCCTCCGGCCGCATGGGCGCGCCCTCCTTTTTTGTGATATATGAGCATCTGTGCATATATTACTCCTTTGTGCCCGGCTTGTCAAGGGTTTTTTGATTTTTTTTGGGGGGGAGGACGGCGCTCTTATTTTTTGAGGGGATATCCAAACCGGGGATGGGCCCGATGGCCGGGCTGGGAGAGCAGCCTCTCACGGCCCGCGGGGCCCCTGCGCCGTACCCTTTCGAGGCCCTGGCCCCGCCGCCGGCCTTGGTGCCGCAAAACTTCTTGAAATGGGCGCTCCCAATTTTTGAAAACATCTTGCCCTTACGCTCGTTTTATAGTATGCTGGAGATGCTTTTGGGGCGGCGCGGCAAAACCCGCCCGCGCCGCCGGAAAGGACGTGACCGCCCATGTGGACCAAACAATACCTGCCGCAGTTTGCCGCCTGTGTGCGCGAGCTCTCGCGGGACCCCGCCGTGCAGCGGATGCACGCCATCCGCCAGCATGTAAAGGCGGTGGACTGCTACGCGCACAGCCTGTTTGTGGCCTACCTTGCCTTTTGCTTTTGCAAAAAGCTGGGGCTGGACGCCCGCGCCGCGGCCCGGGCCGGGCTTTTGCACGATCTGTACCTGTGCGACTGGAGCAAAACGGCGATCGGCCCGGTGGAGCGGCTGGTGATCCACCCCCGCATGGCGCTGGACAATGCCCGCCGCTTTGGGCTGAGCAAGTTAGAGGAGGACATTATCCTCACCCATATGTGGCCGGTGACCCCCCGCGCCCTGCCGCATTACCGGGAGTCGGCCCTGGTAAACCTGGCCGACAAGCTGGCCACCCTGGCCGAGGTGACCCACGCCTATCCCCTGCTGGGCCTGCGGCGGGTGCTGGCGGCGGTGTAACACATCCAATCCAATAAAAAACCGGCGTTTTTAGGGGCGCAAGGCCCCCAAAACGCCGGTTTTGCTGTTTTTGCGCGGGCCGGGTCAGCCGCCCTGTTTGCCGGCCAGGTGTTTGTCGTTTGCCTCCAGCAGCCGGCTGGTAACAATGTCCACCTGGCCGCCCAGCTCGTACCGGTCCACCAGGGTGCTCTCCTCCAGGCTGTCGTAGGCCGGCTCGCCCTTAAAGGCGGCCTTGAGCAGGATGGGGGTGAACACCGCGCAGCACACCACCATAATGATGATGGGGCCAAAGCAGTCCATATCGATCATGCCCATGGCAATGCCCTTGTTGGCCACGATCAGGGCCACCTCGCCGCGGCAGGCCATGCCCACGCCGGTCTGCACGCACTGGCGCAGCTTAAAGCCGCAGGCCCGCGCACCCAGGCCGCAGCCGACCAGCTTGGACAAAATGCCCACCAGCACCAGCAGCACCGAGAACAGCAGCACCCGGCCGCTCATGGCCGGCAGGGTGACCCCAAGGCCGATGTTGGCAAAAAACACCGGGGTGAGCAGCAGGTAGGACAGCGGGGCGCATTTTTCGGCAATATAGGCCCCCTTGGGGGTGGCCGCCACGATGAGGCCGGCGGCAAAGGCGCCGATGATATCCGCCACGCCAAACAGCGCCTCGGCCGCCCAGGCCATGAACAGGCAGAGCGCAAAGGCCAGGATGGGGAACCGGTGGAGGTTGCGGTCCTTGACCAGCTTGTCGTACCAGGTAAAGAGCCGGTCGAAGCCCCAGCCCACCGCGATGGCAAACACAAAAAAGAGCAGGATGCGCGCCAGCACCCAGAGGATGCTGACCTTTTGGCCGGCCAGGCTGGTAACCACCGTAAGGCAGACAAGGCCCAGGATATCGTCGATGAGGGCGGCGGCCAGGATGGTGTTGCCCACCCGGGTAGAGAGCCGGCCCAGTTCCTTTAAGGTTTCCACCGTAATGCTTACCGAGGTGGCGGTGAGCACGGTGCCCAAAAACAGGTTTTGCAGCAGGCTACCGCCCGGGTAAAAGGCCGCCATGAGCGCGGCCCCCAGCCCCAGCGGCACCAGCACCCCGCACAGCGCCACCAAAAAGCCGGCCTTGCCGGAGTTTTTGAGGTCCCGCAGGCTGGTGCCCATACCGGCGCTGAACATGATCACAATGACCCCCATCTCGGCCAGCTGGCTGAGAAAATCGGTGGGCTGCAAAACCCCCAGCACCGCCGGCCCCAGCACAAGCCCGGCCAGCAGCGCGCCCACCACCTGCGGCAGCTGGAGCCGCCCGGTGGCGATGCCCAGCAGCTTGGTGGAAACCAAAATGATCCCAAGCTGCAAAAGATACCCATAAGACACGATCTACTCCCTCTTTCCCACTAAAATGCGCGGCGGCGGGCCCTCTGCCCGCCGGCCCGCCCCTTTGCATACCCTTTGGCGGGGCGGTATTTTTTTGCGCAGATACCCATTATAGCCCTCCGGCCGGCAAAGTGCAAGCAGCGCCCCTAAAGGGGAAGTGTCCAAACTGTAGGTGTTACAATGATGTGAAACAAAAAAAGGGAAAAAGGATAGCGAATAGG
>CAJTVI010000115.1 GCA_910579545.1 uncultured Oscillospiraceae bacterium
ATCTCGAAAGGCTTTCGGGGCAGGGGTCCTGTTGCCTTGAGAGATTGCTCCCACGCACCCGGCCGGCAGACATTTCTCTTCGGTTGGAACACTCTCGCAAAAAAGGGGCGGCCGGGCGTGCGCCGCATGCCAGCCGCCGGTTTGTTTTTTGAAAATGGGCCGGGCGTTATGCCCCGATCCAGCTCTCGTCCGAGGGGTTATCCCGGAAGGCGAGCAGCCGGGCCAGGTCCTCCCGGGCGATCAGTCCGGTTTCGGCCGCCATTTGGGCAACGGTGTCAAAATCGGTCAGGCTTACATTGCGCACGCTGGCCGCCGCAAGGCGATCGCTGCCCTTTTTCATGCCGTAGGTAAAGATGCTGGCAATGCCCAGCACCTCGGCCCCGGCCGCCCGCAGGGCCTCGATCACCTCCAGCACGCTGCCGGCGGTGGAGATCAGGTCCTCCACCACCACCACCTTCTGGCCCTTTTCCAGCCGGCCCTCGATCTGGTTCTGGCGGCCGTGGTCCTTCTGGCCCGAGCGCACATACCCCATGGGCAGCCCCATCAGGTGGCCCACAATGGCCGCGTGGGCAATGCCGGCCGTTGCGGTGCCCATCAGCAGTTCGGCCGCAGGGTACTCCCGCCGGATGGTCTGGGCCAGGGCGGTTTCCACATCCTCACGCACCTTTGGGGCGGTAAGGGTGAGGCGGTTGTCGCAGTAGACCGGGCTTTTGATCCCGCTGGCCCAGACAAAGGGCTCGTTTGGGCGAAAAAAGACCGCGCGGATCGTTAGCAGATCCTGGGCGATCATGCGGGAAATGCTCTCTTGGGCCGTCATATCCGTCACCTTTCTTTTTTGCCGCGGCGCGGCGCAGAGCCGGCGCAGCTTGTGGGGGGATGCCGCGCGCCAGCCGGCGCGGGGCTTTTTAGGGGCGCGGCGCGGTTTGCCGCCGCCCGCTGTGGTTTTTTTGCGCATACAGGCCAGCCGGGGCGGGCTTTCAGCCCACAAACTCGGCTAAGCAGCGGCGGTAGGCGGCCACCGGGTCGGGCGCAGCCACGATCGGCCGGCCCACCACAATGTAATCGCTGCCCAGCTGCTTTGCGCGGGCCGGGGTGGTTACCCGCACCTGGTCGCCCGCGTCGCCGTCGGCAAAGCGGACGCCGGGGGTCACGGTGAGAAAGCTGCCGCCGCACCCCTCGTGCACCCTGCCGGCCTCCAGCGGCGAGCAGACCACCCCGTCCAGCCCGGCCGCGGCCGCGCACCGGGCGTAGTGCATTACCACCTCGTCCAGCGGTTTTTGGATCAGCAGCTCCTCTTCCATCCGCTGCTGGCTGGTGGAGGTAAGCTGGGTGACCGCGATCAGCAGCGGGCGGCTGCCGTCCGGGCGGGTCAGCCCCGCAAGGGCCGCCTCCATCATGGCCTTGGTGCCGGCGGCATGCAGGTTGACCATGTCCACATCCAGCCCCGAGAGCACCGCCATGGCCCGCTGCACCGTGTTGGGGATGTCGTGCAGCTTGAGGTCCAAAAAGATCCTGTGGCCGCGGGCCTTGATCTGGCGCACAATGGCCGGGCCCTCGGCGTAAAACAGCTCCATGCCGATCTTGACATAGGGCTTTTGATCGGTAAACTGATCCAAAAAGGCCAGGGCCTTGGAGCCGCTGTCCAGGTCCAGCGCAATGATAACGTCCTTACCCATGGTGGGCACCTCCTATGATCTCCTTGATATCCCGGATGCCAAGCCGCTGCATGGCCGCGGGCAGACCGTCGATGATTTTGGGGCAGGCAAAGGGGTCGGCCAGGTTGGCCGCCCCCACCTCCACCGCCGTGGCCCCGGCCAGCATCAGCTCCAGCACATCCTCGGCGCTGCTTACGCCGCCCATGCCGATGATGGGGATGCTTACCGCCTGGTACACCTGGTACACCATGCGCACCGCAACCGGCAGGATGGCCGGGCCGGAAAGCCCGCCGGTGCCGTTTGCCAGCACCGGCCGGCGGGTTTTGAGGTCGATGCGCATGGCAAGCAGGGTGTTGATAAGGCTGATGCCGTCCGCCCCGGCCTGCTCACAAGCCGACGCGATGGCGGCAATATCGGTTACGTTGGGGCTAAGCTTGATGTACACCGGCTTATGGGTGACCGCCTTGACCGCCCGCGTGACCTCGGCGGCCGAAGCCGGGCTGGTGCCAAAACTCATGCCGCCGCCGTGCACGTTGGGGCAGGAGACATTTACCTCCAGCCAGCCCACCTGCTCTTCCCTATCAAACAAGGCGCAGGCGCGGACATAATCCTCCACCGAAAAGCCGCTGATGTTGGCCATGACCGGCTTGTGGAAGATCTGTTTGAGCCGCGGCAGCTCCCGCTCGATCACCTGCTGCGCGCCGGGGTTTTGCAGCCCCACCGCGTTGAGCATACCGGCGGGCGCTTCGGCAATGCGGGGGGTGGGGTTGCCAAAGCGCGGCTGGAGGGTGGTGCCCTTAAAGGAAAAGCTGCCAAGGCAGTTGATGTCGTAAAGCTGGGCAAACTCCTGCCCATAGCCAAAGGTGCCGCTGGCCGGGATGATGGGGTTGTCCAGCCAGATGCCCGAGAGCTGCACCCGGGTGTCTACCATACCAGCTCCCCCTTTGCAAACACCGGGCCCTCTTTGCAGACCCGTTTGCTGCCGGCGGTGGTTTGGCAGCTGCATCCCATGCAGGCCCCAAAGCCGCAGCCCATCCGCTCCTCAAGGCTTACAAAGCCGGGTGTGGGCAGGGTTTGGCAGGCCGCTTTCAGCATGGGCAGCGGCCCGCAGGCGTAAAAGAGGTCGTATGGGGCGTTTTTGGGCAGGGCGTCCAGCGCGGTGCCCCGCACGCCGGCGCTGCCGTCCAGGGTGGCGATCTGCACCGGGACGCCCAGCGCCCGGAACTCCTGCTCATAAAACACATCCGCCCTGCCGCCAAAGCCCAGCACCACGGTGGGGGCACCGCCCTGCGCCAGCAGGGCCCTTGCAAGGCCGTAGAGCGGCGCGGCGCCAAGCCCCCCGCCCAGCAGCAGGGGCCGGGCCGGGCGGCAGGTCAGATCAAACCCGTTGCCCAGGCCGCACAAAAGGTCCAGCTGCGCGCCCGGCTTTAGCTGCACAAGGGCCTGGGTGCCCCGGCCCGCCGCCTTTACGATGAGGGTAAGGCTGCCCGGCTGCCAGCAGCACACCGAGATGGGCCGGCGCAAAAAGCAGCCGTCGAGCCGGATGTTTACAAACTGCCCCGGCGCGGTGAGCGGGCTGGTATCCCCCATAAGCTGCAGCTCCCGCACATCCCGCGCCAGTTCGCGGCTGTGGGTAAGGGTGTAAACGCCCTGTTTCATGGCCGGCCTCCTTTTTATAAAGGATTTATGCCAAAGGATACCCGCAATAAGCGGCGGTGAAATTTGTTCGCCCGCGCTTACTGCTTGTCGTACTTCCCGTCGTCGAGCAGGCCCTCGCTCTTGGCCACGCAGATGCTGGTCACGGCGTCGCCCACCACGTTGAGGGCGGTAACCAGCATCTCGATGGGCCGGTTGATGGCAAGGATGAGCGAGTAGGCCAGCAGCGCGCCCTCGTTGACAAAGCCCACGCCGGACAGGATGGTAAACAGCACGATGGCCCCGGCTCCCGGCGCGGCGGGGGTGCCGGCCGACGCAATGAGCGCCAACAGGGCAATAACGATCAGCTGGGCCAGACTGAGCGGGTAGCCGGCGCAGCCCGCGATAAACACGGTGGCCACCACCTGCATGATGGCGGTGCCGTTCATGTTGATGGTCATGCCCAGGGGCAGCACAAAGGAGGCGATGGTATCGTCCACCCCAAGGTCCTCGGTGCAGGTTTTATAGTTGAGGGGCAGGGCCGCAGCGCTGGAGGAGGTGGAAAACCCGAACACCGCCACCTTGCTGATTTTTTTGAGGAAGGTAACCGGGTTTTTGCGCGCGCCCGCGGCCACGATGAGGGGGTAGCCCACAATGAGGTAGAGCAGCAGCAGGATGACCACCGTGACCACATAGGCAACGGCGGGCTTGAGGTAGTCGATGCCGTAGGTGGCAAAGGTGCGGGCCAGCAGCACAAAAATGGCGATGGGGCCAAACTTGTTGACCACATAGTTGAGGAAAACCACCACCACATCGTTAAGTTCCTGCACCAGCCTGCGCAGGGTAGCGGTTTTTTCCTGCCCAAGGGCGTTCATGGAAAGGCCCAGGCAGACCGCCAAAAAGACCACCGCCAGCACCGCGGTGTTGTTGCCAAAGGCGGTGACGATGTTGGCCGGCACCATGTTGAGAATGACCGCAAGGGGGTTGGAGCCGGTGGAGCCTGCGTTGCCGGAGAGCCCCTCCACCTGGGTGGTGAACAGCCCCATGTTGTACAGCGCGCTGCCCACCGTGCAGGCCAGGATGAGCGCAAAAAAAGAACAGATCAGGAACCAGACGAGGGTCTTGGCGGAAATGCGCCCCAAGGTTCTGGTATCCGAAATCTGTCCGATCGCTAAGGTAATGGAGGTGAAGATCATGGGAACGATGATAAGCTGGAGGGAACGGATGAAGAGCTGCCCCACCAAATAGAAAATGCCGAGGGCGGATTCGGCCCCCTCTGCGGTGATATCCTGAAACAGCAAATCATTGATGACCTTCCAGGTCTGCCCCTGGCCGGAGCCGGTAAGGGATTCCCGCAAAAGCAGCAGCAGCAGCCCAACCACAAGGCCGCAGACGAGGGATATACCCATTTTTTTGGCCAGCGAGGCCGCCGGCCGCGTTTTCTGCTTTTCCATGGATACGCCTCCTATCTCGATATTGTGCAACGATGCCCAAACTTTTGATACTATACCACAAGGTATGGCATTTGTATACCCCCCTTGCGGTTTTTTGGCAGTCCACACCAAACTGCCGCCGCATTGGGCCGATGGAACCGGCAAATGTGCAAAAAAATGCCCCGCGCCCCGGCGGCGGGGGCAGGGGCGAATAGGCTGGGCCGCGGGGCGGCAGGGGCCTGCATGTTGGACGCGCGGGGGCAGCGGGTCGTCCAAGGGGCACGGGAGTGACCAAAGCGCGCGGAGGGCGGCAGGCCGCCCAGAAGCCGCGGGCACCGCGCAGCATGCCCGATAAGGTTTTTCAGCCCAGCGCGCGGCGCAGCATCTGCGCCGCGCAGGCCAGCGCCCGGCCGGCG
>CAJTVI010000116.1 GCA_910579545.1 uncultured Oscillospiraceae bacterium
CCGGTGCGTCTGGCCCGGCGGCCCCCGCCCTGCCCGGCGAAAGGGGGGATGCGCTGTGAGGTGCCCGGTGTGCGGCATCGAGATGCGGGTGGCCGAGCGCGCCGCCGAGGCCCGGGGCGGAGCCCGGTACACGGTGCTCAAATTTGCCTGCCGCAATCCCCACTGCGGCCAGCACGGCCGGGTGCTGGCCCAAAAGCGGCTGGAGCAGCCCCCCAAGGCGTAGCCTGGCGCCCCGACTGCCTTATGCCGGTTGCCCTCATGGCCGGGCCGTAGTAGAATGGAAAAAAAGCGCGCCGTGCCATTGCGCGGCCGGCGCGAAAGGAATGGGGGAAAACGGATGAATGCGATACAAACCGCGGACGAGCTCAACGCGCTGGCGGAGCAGTACCATTATTGGGATGCCCCGGTGCTGGGGATCCTTGGCGATGCGTTCCTCAGCGAGCTGGCCCTTTTTTACGAGTGCGATGGCGGGCAGGTGGTGCGGTATCGCTTTGAGGAGTGCTATACGCTCTCTTTTTCCCACGTCAAAGAGGAGATCGAACGCGCGGGCAAAAAACGCTGGAAGCCAGGGAACTATACCCATGCGCAGATCGATTACTTTATGCAGGACGTCTCGTTTTCCCTGCAAAAAGAGGGGGAGAACCTTTTGTACGAGTGCAGGATCGGCCTCTCGATCGCGGCATTGAAGGTCTTGTGCGGGCAGGTGGAGATCGCGCGGCTGAAGCTGGAGGAGCTTTCCCCCCGCGAGCGCGCCGCCCTTGTGCAAAAAAGCTAATGGCTCCGTCGCACGTGGGCGCATGGGAGCAGGACGAAGAGCCCGGCCGCGTCAAAAAAGCCGTGCCCCTAAAAACTCCAGGGGCACGGTTTTTTGTGTGTGTATTGGTGCAAAAGGGGGGCGCAGGGCTTTGCGCTGCCCGGCCGGCCTTACTCCTCCTCCTGTTCGGCGGGCAGAACGTGCACCAGCAGGCTCACGATCCGCTTGTCCTCCACCGCCTGCACCGTCACGTGCAGCCGGTCGGCCTCAAAGCTCTCGCCCGGGGCGGGGATGTGCTCCAGGCACTCCAGCGCCCAGCCCCCCGCCGAGGAAAAATCCCCCTCCAGCTCGGGCCGGGGCAGGTCCAGCGTGTCAAAGAGGTCGTCGATGTTGATGTCCGCGTCCACCCGGTAAAGCCCCTCGCCGATCTTGAGCACCGGGGTCTCCACCTGGTCGGTCTCGTCAAAGATCTCGCCCACCAGCTCCTCTAAGATGTCCTCCATGGTCACAAGGCCCAGGGTGCCGCCGTAGTCGTCGGTCACAATGGCCATCTGCTGGCTCGAGCGCCGGAACTCGGCCAGCAGCACGTTGATGTGCTTTTGCCGGTACACAAAGGGCAGCGCGCGGCAGAGCGGGCGCAGCTCGATGGGCCGCCCGGCGGCCAGGCATTCGAGCAGGTCGCGGCTGTGCAGCATGCCAATGATGTGGTCGATGCTGCCCTCGTACACCGGGATGCGGCTGTGGTTGCTGGCAAGGCAGGTCGAGAGGATCTCCTCCTGGGGCGCGTCGGCGTTCAGGGCCACCATGTCCACCCGGGGCACTAAGATCTCCTGCACCGTGATATCGTCAAACTCGATGGCGCTCTGGATGATGTCGGTCTCCTGCTGGCTCAGCACCCCCTCCTCCTCCACCGTGTCGATGATGGTCTTGAGGTCATCCTCGGTCACGCTGGGGCCGGCCGGGGCCTCCCTGCGCCGGAACGGCTTGCGCAGCTGGCTGAACAGCCAGACCAGCGGGCTCAGCAGCGCCCGCACAAAGCCCATGGGGGCGCTCACCGCAACGCTTACCTTTTCGGGGTTTTCCTTGGCAAAGCTCTTGGGCAGGATCTCGCCAAAGATCAGCACCAGCAGGGTCAGCAGGATGGTGGACACCAGCGGCCCGTTGACCGGGCCAAGCAGCGAGGTGGCCAGGATGGTGGCCAGCGAGGAGGCGGTGAGGTTTACGACGTTGTTGCCGATCAAAATGGCCGAGAGCATGCCGTCGTAATCGTCCAGCTGGCGCAGCACCCCGCGGGCCTTTTTGTCGCCGTTTTCGGCGCGGCTGCGCAGCCGCAGCCGGTTGACCGACGAGAGCGCCGTTTCACTGGCCGAAAAAAAGGAGGACAGGCAGAGCAGAAGCACAAGCGCAAGGATCATACTAGGGCCAGGGTTATCCAAAACCGATCACATACCTTTCTTTTTATCGAATGCGGCGGCCCGCGGCCGCCGGCGCGCCCTTTTCTCAAGGGATGTTATAGGTATACCAAACTATGGCGCTAAATGCAAGGGCCAAATGGCCCGGGGAGTGACCAAACCGGGGAGGGATGTCCGGCGGCCGGGTGTGTGGGAGCAGTCTCTCAAGGCAACAGGACCCCTGCCCCGAAAGCCTTTCGAGACTCTCCCCCGCCCCCGGTCTTAGCATCCTGAAACTCCTTGAAATGGACGCTTCTATGGCCCGCCGGCCCGCCAAAACAAACCCACCAAACCGGCAGGCAAAGGGAGGAATGCGGATCAAATCCACCAGATTTGCCGCCCGGGGGCCAATTTCTTTTGGGTAAGGGACAGAAAAAAGCCAAACTTGTGCATTTTGTACAGTAAAACCGGCCATATTTGTGCTATAATCACCAATACACCCGGCGGGGAAGGGAAACCTTGCCGGCCGGCGGGCGGAGGGCCTGCCGGCAAAGCCGGGCAAACACAGCGGGGTGGGTGCCGGATGGGAAAGCGGCGCCGCCCGCCGAACATGCGGGGACCGGGCAGCCTCGGCCCCGCCCAAACAAAGGAGGCAGACAGCAATGGTCAAACAGCTTACGGTTCAGAACTTTGGCGACGTGCGCCGCATTGTGGACGCGGCCGCCGGCTGCATCGACGACATCGGCGTGCACGACGAGCGCGGCGCTATCGCGGACGCCAAGAGCATCCTTGGCCTGATGCGGCTGGACTATACCCACCCGGTCAAGCTGGTAAGCGAGAACGAGCGGGAGCTCAAGGCCGTCTGGCGCGCGCTGGCAAACTAAGAACCTGTATTCGCAAGCCCGCACGGCCGTCTGAGCGGCAAAAATCAAAACAAGGCCCCGGCTGCCCATTTGCGGGCGGCCGGGGCCTTGCGCTGTGCACCTGTTTACGCCATCTTTTCCACCACGGCCTTGGTCTCGCGGGCGATCATCAGCTCCTCGTTGGTGCAGATCACGAGGGTGCGCACCCGCGCGCCCCAGGCGGTGATATCGTCCACATCGTCGCCGCAGTGGCGGTTCTTCTCCGAGTCGATGCGGATGCCCAGGTAGTCCATGTGGTGGCAGATCTTGGCGCGGGCGATCTCGTCATGCTCGCCGATGCCGCCGGTAAACACCAGGCAGTCCAGGCCGCCCATGGCGGCGATGTAGGCGCCCACCAGCTTTTTGATCTGGTAGTTCAGCATGTCGCTGGCCAGCTGGGCCCGCACGTTGCCCTCGGCCGCGGCCTTTTCCACGTCCCGCTTGTCGCTGGATACGCCGGAAACGCCCAGCAGGCCGCTCTTTTTGTTCAGGATCTCGTCCAGCTGGTGGCCGGTGATGCCAATGGTGTACTTGAGGAAGTTCACCGCGCTGGGGTCAATGTCGCCGCAGCGGGTGCCCATCATCAGGCCGGCCAGCGGGGTCAGGCCCATGCTGGTGTCCAGCACACGGCCCATGTCCACCGCCGCGATCGAGCTGCCGTTGCCCAAGTGGCAGGTGATGATCTTGAGCTCCTCCGGCCGGCGGCCCATAAACTCGGCCGCCCGCAGGCTTACGTACTTGTGGCTGGTGCCGTGGAAGCCGTACCGGCGCACGCCGTATTTTTCGTAGTACTCGTAGGGCAAAGCGTACATGTAGGCCTTGGGGGGCATGGTGCTGTGGAAGGCCGTGTCAAACACCGCCACGTTGGGGGTGCCGGGAAATACGCTCTGGGCCGCGCGCAGGCCCAGCACGGTGGCGGGGTTGTGCAGCGGGGCCAGCGGGGTCAGGTCCTCGATGGTCTGGATGATCTCCTCGGTAGCAAGGCAGCTTTCGCGGATCTTCTCGCCGCCGTGCACCCCGCGGTGGCCAATGGCGTCGATCTCGCTCTTGTCGTTGATCACCTTGCCCGCGCCGCTGGTCATCATCTCCACCACCTTGTTAAAGGCCTCGGTGTGGGTGGGGAAGGGGCACTCCACCGTCTGCTTGTTGTTGCCGGCCTGGTGGGTGATGATGCCGCCGTTCATGCCAATGCGCTCGCACAGGCCCTTGCACAGTACCTTTTCGCCGTCCATATCGATTAGCTGGTACTTGAGCGACGAGGAACCGCAGTTGATTACCAGGATTTTCATCGTTTTAGACCCTCCTGTGATTTTCCGGCCCGCAAAACGAGGGCCGGATGTTCATTCTTGTAAAAATATTATATAATAGAGAAAATACCCTGTAAAGCGTGATGCGACTAAGTTTTTTGTTTAACAATTCCCAAAATGCGCAAAAGTGCAAAAACTGCAAGGATGGTTGCAAAAAACATGCATGCTTTGGGGGCTGCCGCTCCTTGTGCGCTGGCGTTGCGGGCGGGGCGCTGCGGGCGGGATGCCGCCCCCCTTGCGCGATGGCGGGGGGTGCCCGGCCTGTCCGCGGCGCGGCCGGCGGGCAAAACAGGGGATCGATATGCAAACCAAAAGGGGGAAAACCATGCGGATCGCGGGGGTCATTGCCGAATACGACCCGTTCCACGCCGGGCACGCCTGGCAGCTGGCAAGGCTGCGGCAGCTGGGGGCGCAGTACATCGTGGTGTGCATGTCCGGCCCGGTGGTGCAGCGGGGTACGGCGGCGCTGTTCCCGGTGCGGACCCGGGCGGCGGCGGCGCTGGCCGCGGGGGCCGACCTGGTGCTGGCCCTGCCCGCGCCCTGGGCGGCCTTGAGCGCCGAGGGCTTTGCTGCGGGTGGGGTGGCGGTGCTGAGCGCCCTGGGCTGTGTGGACACCCTCGCCTTTGGGGCCGAGCACCCGGACGCCGATCATCGGGCGGCGGCCGCCGCGCTGCAAAGCCCCGGCTTTGCGGCGGCGCTGCGGCAGG
>CAJTVI010000117.1 GCA_910579545.1 uncultured Oscillospiraceae bacterium
GGGGGGCAAGGCCGGCCAGCTCCGCAGCGCTGAGGCCCGGCCCGCCGGGGCCGTGTTCGCCGGCGGCCTGCGCCCGCGGGGCGTCTGGCCCATTTGCCGCGGCGGCCTGCGCCATGCCCGGGCCGCCCGCGTCCGCGTTTACCACAGGCCGTCCTCCGGGCGCTGGGGCAGCACCGGCGTCACCGCCGCGATGGCCACCTCGATCATGGAATCGTCCGGCTCAAAGGTGGTCAGCCGCTGCAGCCAGAGCCCGGGGGCCGAGATGACGGCGGTGAGGGGGTTGTCGTACCGGCCGGCCAGCTTGATGAGCTCGTAGCTGATGCCCATGATGAGGGGCAGCAGCAGCAGCTTGAGGAGCACCCGCAGCCCGGTGCTGCCCCAGGGCAGCGCCGCGGTAACCAAGATGCTCACGATCAGCACCAAAATCATAAAGCTGGTGCCGCAGCGGGGGTGGAACCGGCTGTGCTTGCGGATGTTTTCCACCGTGAGCTCCTCGCCCGCCTCGTAGCAGGCGATGGTTTTGTGCTCGGCCCCATGGTACTCGAACATGCGGTGGATCTCCTTCATGCGGGTGCAGAGGGCCAGGTAGAGCACAAACAGCCCCAGTTTGAGCACCGCCTCCAGCAGCACCTTGGCCCCGCCCAGCGGCAGGAGGTACCGGTCGCACAGGCCCACCAGGGTGGTGGGCAGCACCATAAACAGCACCAGCGCCAGCATGCCCCCCAGCACCGCGGCGCAGCCCATGATAAAGCTCTGCATCTTTGGCCCGGCATGCTGGGCAAGCCATTTGTCAAAGGCGGACTCCTCCTCCTCGAACTCCTCGCCCATGCTCACCTCGGCCGAGCGCATCAGGTAGCGGTAGCCCTGCACTAAGTTATCCACCATATTGCAGGCCCCCCGCACCAGCGGGATACGGCTCCAGGGCCGTTTTTTGACCGGCTCCTGCGAGAGTTCGATGCCCCCGTCCGGCCGGCGCACCGCCACGCAGACGGTTTCGGGGCCGCGCATCATGATGCCCTCCATCAGGGCCTGGCCGCCCACGCTGGTTTTAAAACACACCTTTGGTTTTTCCATCCTGCTTCTCCTTTATGTTTTGCAGCCCCTTTTTGGGGCCGGGGCGGGGCCGCCCCCTGAACGCGGCAAAGGGCCGCCCCGGCGCGGCGGCGCGTTACCCCGCCGGCAGGCCCCGGGGCAGGCCGGGGGTGTAGAGCGGCAGCCGCACCGTGACCGTGGTGCCCTTGCCGGGGGTGGAGGCGATGTCCACGCTGCCGTCCAGCGCGGCCACGATCTCGTCCACCACCGCAAGGCCGATGCCGCTGCCCCGCACCGCGCCCTTGCCCTTAAAAAACTTGAGCTTGACGTTTTCGAGGTCGTCCGGCTCGATGCCGCGGCCCTCGTCCTGCACCAGCACATAGGCGTTCTCCCCGTCCTGCAAGAGGTCCAGGGTGATGGCCCCGCCGGGGTTTGAGTATTTGATGGCGTTGTCCAGCAGGTTTACAAACACCTGCCGCAGCCGCCCCGCGTCCGCCCAGACCGGCAGCGGCAGCTCCGGCTCCTCGTACACCAGCCGCAGCCCCTCCTGCCGGATGCGCCCCTCCACAAAAAGGGCCGCGTCGGTGAGTTCGGCCACCAGGTCCAGCGCGCTGCACTCCATGCGGATGCCGCTTTGCAGGCGGGAAAAATCCAGCAGCTCCTCCACCATGGCGTACAGCCGGTCGGTCTCTGCGCCGATGATGGCCAGGCCCTTGCGGTAATTTTTGTCCTCGGGGTCGCGGATCTGGGCGATGGTCTCCACCCAGCCCTTGATGCTGGTAAGCGGGGTGCGCAGCTCGTGGCTGACCGAGGAGATGAATTCGTTTTTCATCCGCTCGGTTTTGGCAAGGTCCTCGGCCATCTGGTTGATGGTGCCGCACAGCCGGCCGATCTCGTCCTTGCGGGCCGGCTCGGGCAGCCGCACGTCCAGATCGCCCCGGGCAATGGCGGTGGCGGTGGCCTCGATGCGGCCAAGCGGTTTTACGATGGAACGCACAAAAAATAGCCCCGACCAGATGGTAAGGCTGAGCACCACCAGCGCCACGCAAAGGCTCATGACCCGCTGGCGGCCCAGCAGTTCATCGATCAGGGCAAGGCTTGTGACCATGCGCATGGCGGCCACCTCGCCGGCGGCGTAGGGCACCAGCCTTGTTACCGCCATGACCCGCTCGTTTTCGGGGGTGGTGTAGACCGCGCTGCCCACCCCGTCCGGGCTTTCAAAGGCGGCGGCAAAATCGCCGGCCGCCGCCGCGTCCCCGGCCGCGAAGCCGGTGGAGGAGGAGAGCACCCCGCCGGATGCGTCCAGAAGCTGGAACTCGAATTTATCCTTGTCGTCAAACTGCTCCACCATCCGGCGCAGCGCCTGGCTGCGGGCCCCGGCAGGGTCGCCGCTGGAGGCGTCGGTATACATTTTGAGCTGGCCGGTGATGCTGGAAAACCGGTTGAGCATGGTCTGCCGCGCGCTGCCGTAGTAGGAGGAGTGCCCCGCGTACAAAAACAGGCCCTCGGCCACCACGATCACCAGCACCGTGATGAGCAGGCTGCCCCGCAGCCAGCGCCGGGTAATGCCGTTCATGCCCTGCAAGGCCCCCTTTCCGGCCGCCGGCGCGGCCCGCCCCGTTCAGATCCCCCGCGCGCGGCCCATCCCGGCGCAGTGCAAAACCGGGGCAAACCGGCCCCGGCTTTGCGTCAGCCGTTCCAGCGGTAGCCGTAGCCCCACACCGTAAGGATGTGGCGCGGGCTGGACGGCTCGTCCTCGATCTTCATGCGCAGGCGGCGGATGTTGACGTCCACGATCTTGACGTCGCCGTAATAGTTTTCGCCCCAGACCCCCTCAAGGATCTTTTCCCGCACAAGGGCGGTGCCGGGGTTGTGGAAAAACAGCTCCATGATCTGGAACTCCACCTGGGTCAGGTCGATGGGGCGGCCGCTTTTGTACAGCACCCGGCTTTTCTGGTCCAGCACAAACTGGCCGCTCACCAGCCGTGTGTCCCCCTCGCCGGCGGCCTCCGCCGGGCTGCGGCTGACCCTGCGGCAGAGGGCCTTAATGCGGGCGGTGAGCTCGCTGACGCTGAAGGGCTTGGTCATATAATCGTCCGCCCCGATCGAGAGGCCCCTGATCTTGTCCTCCTCCAGCCCCTTGGCGCTGAGGATGATGATGCCGATGGCCGCGTCGTCCCGCCGGATGGTCTCGCAGAGCGAAAAGCCGTTCATGCCGGGCAGCATCACGTCCAGCACCGCCGCCTCAAAGCCGCCGCCCTCGCCCAAAAGCTCGAGCGCCCGCTCGGCGCTGGCGGCCTCGGCCACCTCCCAGCCCGCCATGCGCAGATTGAGGGCGATCAGCTCGCGGATGCTGTCCTCATCCTCTACCACCAGTACACGGATCATGCCGGGTCCCTCCTTATTATAATTGCGTCCCCTGTTAAGCGGCGCTGTGCCGCGCGCCGCGGCCCATACAGGCCCCTGCACGCGCGCTGCCGGCTACAGGATGTGAAAGGCCTTTTGCAGGGCCGGGTAGTCCAAAAAGGCCGCCTTAGGCCCCACCTTTACCTGCACCTTCTGCCCGCCCAGGGTGGCGATGCTGGCGTACCCCGCCGGGGCCGAGCCGGCCTGCCCCAGGCGCACCGAGAGGTAGACGCTCTCGTCCTCGAGGCCCCGCACCTCCCAGGCGTCGCTCGCCTCGTTTTCGCCCAAGAACACCCGGCCCTTCCACTCGGGGGGCAGCGCAAGGTAGTAGCCGTACTCGGCGTCCAGCACGCCGTAGCTTTTTTCCATCCGGTACTCGCTGGTATAGTCCTGCCAGGCCACAAAGCAGAACCGCCGGTCCTGGGTGAGGGATACGACGCCCCCCTCCTCGCCCAGCTCCACCGGGATCTCCACCGCGCCGTCGCCGTCAATGTCGGCGCTGCGCAGGATGCCAAAATAGCGCCGGGTGGTGCCGTACAGGTCCTCCACCGCAAGGGGGGTGTACCGCTCCAGCTGCTGCAGCCGGCTGTTGTAGTGCAGGATGCTGCTGGCAAGGTAGGCGCCCGAGCCGCCGGTCCAGCCGTCGATCACCAGGTAATGGCTGCCGTCCTCCCCAATGCTGGAGGCAAGGGTGGCGCAGCCGGTAAACAGCTCCTGGCCGGCGCCGTCCGCGCCCTGTTCGCCGCCCAGCCCCATCTCCTGCGCCAGGTGGAAGGAGCCCTCCACGTTGGTGAGCAGCTGCAGCTTGAGGGGGCCGCCGTCCTCCGCGCCGATGACCACTAAGTCCTGGGCGCTGTTGCCGGTGATATCCTCGAGCAAAAACTCAGAATAGGTCTGCTGCAGCACCGTGGCAAGGGTCTCCTGCCCATAGGTGTACACGGCCAAAAAGCGGTCCCCCTGGGAATTGCCGTATCCCACCACCAGCTGGGTGCCGGGGGCGTCCCGCATGGCCGCGGCGGTGACGCTCTCGACCCCGGTGGAAAGGCCCTCCTGCTCCTGGGTGACGAACCAGCCCGTTTCGTCCTGCTCCAGAATGGCAAGGTGGACGTTCTGCCCCTTGGCCGCGCAGGTGTAAAACACCGCGGCGTCCTGGGTGCCGTCGCCGTCCCAATCCTCAAACAAAAAGGGGGAAAGGTACCCGCCCCCGGTGGGGTATTTAAGCTGGGCGCTCTCGCCAAGATAGGCGTTGAGCGCCTTTTGCACCTCGCTGTACTGGCCCGAAAGCCGGGGCGCGCGCAAAAGCTCGTCCACCCCGGCCACCCCGATGCCAAGGGCGCTGCATCCGGCCAGCAGCCCGCAAAAAGCCAGCAGGCCGGCCAGCCGGGCGGCGCGCCGGCGGCGTTTTGGGTATTTCATCCGGCGCTCCCCCCTTTTTTACGGTCGGGCCTTATTTTACAGGTAAGAATATATTATAACACTTTTTTAAAAGAAAACCAAACGCCGCCTTCGCGGGGGAGTGTCCAAACCGGGGAAAGATGTCCTCCGGCCGGGTGCGTGGGAGCAGTCTCTCAAGGCAACAGGACCCCTGCCCCGAAAG
>CAJTVI010000118.1 GCA_910579545.1 uncultured Oscillospiraceae bacterium
CCGGCCGGGCGGGCGCCGCAAGCGGGTCGCCGCAGGATACCACCAGGCCGTGCAGCGCCGCGCGCAGCACGAACAGGCAGTATTCCTCGGTGTATTCCGGCCGGATGCGGCCCTCGGCGCGGCCAAGGTCCACCAGGCGCTTTGCCATGCGCACCAGCCGGCCGCACTGTACCTGCACCCGCTGGCCGTATTTGCCGGCGGGCTGGGCGCTCACCGACCTTTGCAGGCTGTCCAGCATCAGGCGGTAGCGCACAAGCCGCTGCTCCAGCACCTCGCCCAGCAGCCGGCCCACCCCCTCAAGGCAGCCGTCAAAGCTGGTTTCGGCCTGCATCACCCGCTCGGCGCCGTCCAGCTCGGCCTCGATGCAGTACAAAATGGTGCCGGCCAAAATATCCTCCTTGCTGGTAAAATACTCGTACACGGTGCCCTTGCCAATGCCGGCCGCGCGGGCAATGTCCTGCACCGTAAGCAGGTGCAGGTCGGCCCCGCCCTCGGCCAGGGCCAGCACCCCCTCAAAAATGCGCCGCTCTTTTTCCGGATATTGCTGCATGGCTCATTCCTCCCCCAGGTCCAGCTTTTCCAGCTTGCGGCGGAACAAAATATCATAGAGCACCGGCACCACCAGCAGGGTAAGCAGGGTGGCGTAGGCAAGGCCGCCGATGGTCACGATGGCCATGGGCCGGGCCATGGCGGCGCTGGCCTCCTGGCTGAAGACCATGGTGCACATGGCAAGGATGGTGGTGAGGGCGGTCATGAGGATGGGGCGGATGCGGGCCTTGCCGGTCTGGACCAGGGCCTCCCGCTTTTCCATGCCCTCCAGCCGCAGCTGGTTTGCGTAGTCCACAAACACGATGCCGTTGTTGACCACCACGCCCGCCAGCACCAAAAAGCCCAGCATCGAGATGACCGACAGGGTCTGCCCGGTGAGCAAAAGGCCCAGCAGGCCGCCGGTAAAGGCAAGCGGCATGGTAAACATGACGATAAAGGGCGAAAGCAGGCTTTGGAACTGGGCCACCATGATCAGGTAGATAAACACCACCGCCAAAAGGATCATGAGCACCAGGTCCCGCATGGCCTCGGCAATGGTGACCGACTCGCCCGACACCTCCACCGTATAGCCCGCCGGGGGCTGGTAGCCGGCCAGCAGGGCCTCCACCTCGCGGGCCAACAGGCTGGTGTTGTAGCCCTCCAGCGTTTCGGCCGTAACGGTCATGGTGCGGGTCTGGTTGTCCCGGCTGATCGAGGCGACGCCGTGGTCCTCCTCCAGCGCGGCAAACTCGCCCAGGGTGTGGATCTCGGTCTCCTGCTCGCCGTCGTCGTTGGTAACGGTGGTTTCAAACTCGTAGGCCATCAGGTTGTCGCGGTTTACAAGGTGGTTCTCGTCCACCACCACAACGTCATATTCCTCGCTGCCCACCGTGAGGGTGGTGGAGGTGGTCTCGGTGGTGAGCGCGCCGGACAGCTCGCTGAAGATCTGCGCCACCGTAAGGCCATGGCGCATCGCCTCGTCCTTGTGCACCCGGATGCGGATCTGCTCGTCCCCTTCCTCCTGGCCGTTGGTGATCTCGCCAAAGCCCTCCACCTGGCCCAGCAGCGCCATCATCTCCTCGCTGATGTCCAGCAGGGTGTCGAGGTCCCGGCCCTGGATGGTCAGCTGCATGCCGCTGCCCCCCAAGGCAGACATATCCATGTTGGAGGTGGCAACGCTGATCTCGGCGTCAAGGTCGGCGGTTTTTTCAAGGATGGCGTCGGCCGCAAGCTGGTTGTTGCGGGAGGCCTCCTCGCTGAGCAGGATGTAATAAGAAAAGCTCTGGCTGTCCGAAGAGCCCCCGCCCATCATCATGCTCATGCCGCCGCCGGACGACGAAACCGCCCCCGCCAGCTCGACGCCCGGCACCTCCAGCACCCGCTCCATCACGGTGTCGGCCAGGGCATAGGCCTCCTCCTGGCTGGCCCCCTCGGGCGCGGTGACCGTAACGCTCATCTGGTTGCCGCCCATCTCGGGCAAAAATTCCAGCCCCATGCGGGTGGTCTGCCAGATGGCCAAAGCCAGCAGGGCCACCGCGCCGACCAGCGGTACCGCCTTGTACCGAAGGCAGAAGCGCAGGGCTTTTTCGTACCCGGCCACCAGCGCGTCAAACCAGGGGTGGCGTTTTTCTTTTTCCTCTTTCTTTAAGAGGGTGGCGCCCATGCAGGGCACAAGGGTAAGGGCCACGATAAGGCTGGCGCAAAGGCTGTAACCGATGGTAAGGCCCATATCGGTAAACAGCTGCCGCGTAAGCCCCTCGGTAAACACGATGGGCAAAAAGACGCAGACGGTGGTGAGGGTGGAGGCCGCAATGGCCCCCGCCACCTGGTTTGCCCCCCGCACGGCCGCCTTGGCGGCGCTGAGGCCCTCGCCGCGCAGGCGGTAGATGTTTTCGATGACCACGATGGAGTTGTCCACCAGCATGCCCACCCCCAGCGCCAGGCCGGAAAGGCTGATGATGTTGAGGGTAACGCCGCTGAAGTACATCAGCACCACCGCGAACATCAGGCTGATGGGGATGCTGAAGGCCACCACCGCGGTGGGCCGGATGCTCTTGAGGAAGAGGGCCAGCACCAAAATGGCCAGCAGCGCGCCCCAGCCAAGGTTGGAGATGACCGAATCGACAATAAGCTTGATGTACTGGCCCTGGTCCATAAGGGGGGCAATGCGCAGCCCCTCGTGCTGGGCCTCCAACTCTTCGATAGCGGCGTTGAGGGCCTTGGAAACGTCCGAGGTGCCGGCGGTGGAGCCCTTGGAGATGCTGAGCACCACCGCCTGGTTGCCGTTGACCTTGGCGTAGCTCTCGCCGGCGTTGTCGATCAGGGTGACGGTGGCGACGTCCGACAGGCGGATGTCCCCCACGTCCCCAAGGTCCATGTTGAGCAGCAGGGCGTTTTCCAGCTCCTCAATGCTGCCAAAGGCGTCGCCCACCCGCAGCAGGTACTGGTCGTCGCCCTGGTAGAGGTAGCCGGCCGGCATGGCAAAGTTCTGGGCCAGGATGATATTGGAGAGCATCTCCTTGGTGAGCAGCTTGGTCATGTCGGCGTTTTTAAGGGCTTCCTCGCGGGCCTCCTCAAACTGCTCCTGGGCCTCTTTGAGCTGCTCTTCGGCGTTTTTCAGCTGCTCCTCGGCGGATTTGAGCTGTTCCTCGCCGGTTTTGATGCCGCTCTCCGCCGCGGCCAGCTGGGCGCTGCCGCTGCCAAAGCCGGCGGCGGCCTCGATCATGCCCGCCTCAAGCTTGGCCTGGTTTTCCTTGACGGTATTGAGCGCCTGCTGGAGCTGGGTTTCGGTGACGGAAAGAACCGAAAGACGGCTTTCGATCTCGGCGATGCGGGCATTGATTCCAGTCTCTCCGCTATGGGCATCCCAGATATCCTTCATTTGCTTATATGTGGCAACAATGTCGGAACCACTCATCCCCGAAAGGGCCGCCAAAACCTCCGCGTCTATGGATCCCCCAACCCCTGGCATGGCGGCAATCCCATTTATAATAGCCGCAAGTTGATCCGCAGAAATCGCGCTTACATACGGAATTGCCTCGTCTGCATTCGTTGGTTCTACCGGCTTTTTCGCCTCGACAACATGTACAGCGTCCGTATACGCCGCCGTTAAACCTGGATGGGCGCTCTCAAGTTCTGTTTTTCTGACATCAGATGCCGCCGCATATTCCTGCGCAAGGGCAGGGTCAACGCCCATAGCAACCATGGCCTGCGCATAATAATTGACCTTATTTGCTTGAAATTCTGACTCTGCCTCGTTATAGATAAGCCGGCCCAACAGTAAGAGCATATCCTCCAGCTTTGGCGTTTGTTCGGCCGCCGCCTCCAAAATCTGCTTTTCCGAGTTAAGGCTGTCCTTTTCGGCCAGCATGGCGTTGAGCCGGGCGGAGGCCGAGTCCAACTCGGTATTGCCCTGGGCCAGCTGCTCGCTCAGTTCCTTTTGCTTGTCGCTCAATTCGTCCTTGCCCTTTTGCAGTTCGTCCTTGCCCTTTTGCAGTTCGTCCCTGCCATTTTGCAGCTCGTCCTTGCCCTCGGCCACCTCGCGCACCGCGTCGTCCAGCTCTTTTTTGGCCTCGGCCAGCTTATCGTCCACCCCGGCCAGCACCTGGGTGTTGATGGCCTCGATCTTTGCCTCGTCCAGCCGCACCTCCACCGTCTGCTCCACCAGGCCGATGGAATCCACGCTGGCCACCCCGGCCTGTCGCTCAAAATAGGGCACCACCGTGTCCTCGGTAAACTGCGACAGTTCGTAGATGTCCATGCCCTCCACGTCCACGCTGGCCATCATCACCGGCAGCATATCCGGCGAAAGCTCCAGCAGCATGGGGGTGCCGACCGTGTCCGGCAGGTAGCCCTTTACCTGGTCCACCGCGGTGGAAAGCTTGACCATGGCGCTGTCCATATTGGAGCCGCTCTCAAATTCCAGCACGATCATGCTTACGTTTTCGCTCGAGATGCTGCTTACGTCCGCCACACCGTTTACCGTGCCAAGCCCGGCCTCCAATACGGCGGTAACGCTGGTTTCCACCCGCTCGGGGCTGGCCCCGGGGTAGGTGGTGACCACCACCACATAGGGCAGTTCGATGGTGGGCAGCAGGTCGGTGGTCATGTTCATAAAGCTGATGACGCCCAGCACCAGCACCATAACGACCGCCACCACAACGGTATAGGGCCTTTTTACGCAAAACTTTGGCATACGGCAGGTTCTCCTTGTTGATGGATCGGCAGCGCGGCGCGCCGGCTTTTCCGACCGACTGGTCGGTCAAAAACAGGTTTAGTATACACCCTGTCCAAAGCGGATGCAATGTGTTTGTGCTGTTTTTACACTTTCTTTACACTTTTGCGGCAGGTGTGGCGGGGGGCGGCAGAAATGGCGGGAGGCGGCAGGGCAGGCAGGGCGCAGCCGGGGCAGCTGCGCGCGGCGGCCGGGTGCAGCACAGCAGGCCGGATGCGGGCCGGGCAGCAAAGCGGGCGCCGCGGGCCGGGCGGAA
>CAJTVI010000119.1 GCA_910579545.1 uncultured Oscillospiraceae bacterium
CCCGGCAGACTGCCGGGCGGCCGCGCTTTGCTGCTGCCTGGGTTTTGGGGGCCTACTTTTCCCCAAACAGGGTGGTTTTGTTGTGGGAGTAAACGCTGAGCACGATGCCGATGCAGAGGTAGAGCATCAGCACGCTGCTGCCCCCCGCCGAGAGGAAGGGCAGGGTGACCCCGATGACCGGCAGCACCCCCAGGTTCATGCCTAAGTTGATGATGATCTGCCAGGAAAAGGCCGCGAACACCCCGGTGCAGATGTAGGTGCCCAGCTTATCCTGGCTGCGCAGCCCGATCGAGAGGGTTTTTATGGCGATGGTAAGCAGCACCGCCAGCAGGATGATGCAGCCCACAAAGCCCACCGCCTCGGCGATATAGCTGAACACAAAGTCGTTCCAGGAGTTTACCACGTAGTTGTGCTCCTCGCCAAACAGGCCGCGGCCGACGATCTGCCCCGCCCCGATCGAGACCTTGCCCTGGTTCTGCTGGTAGGTGAACTTGGCGTAGGTGGGGTCGTCCGGGTAAAAAACCGCCATGATGCGCATGAACTGGTAGCTTTTGAGCACCTTGTCGGAAAAAAAGCCCAGGATGATGGCAAAGGCGCTGACCCCCGCCGCCGCCGCGCTGAGGATGTATTTCCAGGAAAGGCCGGCCACAAACAGCATCATGCAGCCGATGGCCAAAAAAATCAGGCCGGTGCCGTCGTCCCCCTGCAGGTGGATGATGCCCACCGGCAGCAGCATGTGCACCAAAAGGCCGATGAGCTCCTTGGGCTCGTTGATCCGCTCCCGCACCGTCTCGAGGTGCAAGGCAAACAGCAAAATAAAGCTGATCTTGGCAAGCTCGGTGGGCTGCAAACTAAAGCCGGGCAGCAGGATCCAGCTGTGGTTGTCGGTTCCCGAGGGGGCGTAGCCAAAGGTGATGCCGGCGATGACCCGCCCGCGCAGAAAGGTGGTGGCCACCAGCCCCCAGGTAAACAGGGCGTGCAGCGGCCAGAGCTTGGCGAGGGCCCGGTAGTCCAGCAGCGAGACGACGACGGCGCAAAAGATGCCCACGCAGCTGGCCGCCGCCTGCATCACCGCCTGCCGGTAGCCGCCCAGGCTGCGGGTGCCCTCCACCTCGTCCAGCTGGAAGCCGCCCAGATGGTATTTGCCGATGGACAAAAGCACCAGCACCGCAAACACCGAGCAGCCGATGCAGAGCAAAAAGTACAGCCGGTCGGTGGTCTGCCAATATTTTTTTGCCAGCTTGAGCATCCCGCGCCCCCTCTCCGCTTTTTCCGCTTCTCCATTATAGTATGGCCCGGCCCATTTTGCAAACCGGGCGCGGTTTTGGCAAGCGCTGCCAGTTTTTTCCAATACAAAAAGAGGGCGGGCGGTTTTGCCAAACCCCTTTGGGCGTGGTATACTGGTATCGAAAAAAAGGGGGGCGGGCAGATGGCAGTATACCGCACAAACAGCCGGGAGGAGACGGCCGCGCTGGGCCGGCGGCTGGCCGGGGCGCTGGCGCCGGGAGCGCTGGTGGCCTTTACCGGGGGGCTGGGGGCGGGCAAGACCGCCTTTTGCGAGGGGCTGGCCGCCGGGCTTGGCTGCACCGACCCGGTGAGCAGCCCCACCTTTGCGATCGTGAACTACTACCGGGGGCCCCGGCCGCTGGCCCATTTTGATTTGTACCGCATCACCAGCGAGGAGGACCTGTACGCCGCCGGCTTTTACGACTACCTGGACGCCGGGGCGGTGGTGGCGGCCGAGTGGAGCGAAAACCTGCACGACGCGCTGGCCGCCGAGCACCCAGTGCGGGTGGACATCCGCATTTTGGGCGAAAATGAGCGGGAGATCGCCATTACGGGGGTGGAATTGTGATCTGCCTGGGGCTGGATTGCGCCGGCCGCACCGCGGCCGCCGCGCTGATGCGGGATGATACCCTGCTGTTTGAGTGCACCCTGAACCTGGGGCTGACCCACAGCGAGACCGCCCTGCCGCTGGTGGACGGGGCGCTGCGGGCGGCCGGGCTTACCGCCGCCGGGGTGGGGCTGTGGGCGGTGTGCGCCGGGCCGGGCAGCTTTACCGGGCTGCGCATCGGGCTGGCCGCCGTAAAGGGGCTGGCCTTTGCGGCCAACGCCCCCTGCGCGCCGGTTTCCACCTTGGAGGCGCTGGCGGCCTGCCACACCGGCGAGGGCACGGTGGTAGCCGCGCTGGACGCCCGCCGGGGCGAGGTGTACTGGGCCGGCTTTGCGCTGCCCGGCCCCCGCCGGCTGACCCCCGACCGGGCCGGCCCGGTGGAGGAGCTGGGCGATTTTTTGAAAACTTGTAAAAAGCCGGTATTTTTTGTTGGTGACGGCGCGCAGCTGTGTTATAATAGGTTCGGCCCCGAAACGGCGGCCCTGCCCTGCCCGCCCGCTTTGGGCCAGAGCCGGGCGGCCGGGCTCTGCCTTGCGGGGCTGGCCATGCACCGGGCCGGGCTTACGGTGCCGCCGGCCCAGCTTATGCCCCATTACCTGCGGCTGAGCCAGGCCGAGCGGGAGCGGGCGGCAAAATTAGCCGCGCAGAAATAAAGCCCGCCGGGCCGCTTTGGGCCTTTGCGCCGGGGCGGCCGGGCCGTTTGGGCTGTTTTTCGCCCGGGGCGCGCCGGGACGTTTGAAAAAAACTTTTTTGGATTTAGAGGAGCGACAAGGCATGGACACTTCCCTTCCCATCGCCCTTGCGGCGGACCACGGCGGCTTTGCCTTAAAGGAGGCCGTCCGGGCGCACTTGGAAGAGCGCGGCCTTTTGTACCGCGATTTTGGCAGCCTGGACGGCGCGGGCTGCGACTACCCGGACATGGCCCTGCCGGCCTGCCGGGCGGTGGCCGCCGGCGAATGCGGCTGCGCGCTGCTGTTCTGCGGCACCGGGGTGGGCATCTCGATGGCGGCCAACAAGGTGCCCGGCATCCGGGCCTGCTGCTGCAGCGACGCTTACAGCGCCGAGTACACCCGCCGCCACAACAACGCCAACGCCCTCTGCCTGGGCGGGCGGGTGGTGGGCCCGGGGCTTGCCGAAATGCTGGTGGACCTGTTTTTGGATACCCCCTTTGAGGGCGGCCGCCACCAGCGCCGGGTGGATAAGCTAACGGCGCTGGACGCCGGGCGGCAGCCGTAAAAGGCCGCTGCGCACAGCCCGCGCCGGCGGGGCGGCGCTGGGCAATAGCCGACCCCCTGCCCCGCGCCGGGCGGCCGGGGCAAACGCCCCAAAAGGCGCGCCGGAACACCTGCCCCCCGCGCCGGGGGCCTGATCGTTTTCCGTACTTTATTTGATAGAACAAAAACAGCAAAGGAGCGGTATTGTATGAGCAAGCAGCCTATGATCCTCGACCATCCCCTGGTACAGCACAAGGTGAGCCATCTGCGGGACAAGCGTACCGGCACCAAGGAGTTTAAGGAGCTGGTGAGCGAGATCGCCACCCTTTTGTGCTACGAGGCCACCCGCGACCTGCCCACCGAGGAGGTTGAGATCGAGACCCCCATCGCCATGTCCAAGACCCGGATGCTCACCGGCCGCAAGCTGGCGCTGGTGCCGATTTTGCGGGCCGGCCTTGGCATGGTGGACGGCATGCTGACCCTGCTGCCCGCCGCCAAGGTGGGGCACATTGGCCTGTACCGCAACGAGGAGACCTTAGAGCCGGTGGAGTACTACTGCAAGCTGCCCAGCGACATTGCCGAGCGGGACGTGCTGGTGCTGGACCCCATGCTGGCCACCGGCGGCAGCGCGGTGGACGCGATCACCCAGATCAAAAAGCGGGGGGCCAAGACCATCAAGTTCATCGGCATCATCGCCGCGCCCGAGGGCCTTGCCAAGCTGCACGAGGTGCACCCGGACGTGGACATCTATGTGGCCGCGCTGGACGAAAAGCTCAACGAGAACGGCTACATCGTGCCCGGCCTGGGCGACGCGGGCGACCGCATCTTTGGCACCAAGTAACCTGCTTTTTTAAAGACCCATCCCAACCTTAAAGAGGTGACCGCCCATGAAACGCACCCCCTTACGGCCCTTTGTGATCAGCCTGGCGCTTACCGGCGTACTGGGCGGGGCGCTGTATGTGCTGCTGCGGTACAGCTTTTTGACCGGCACGGTGCAGACCCTTGTGGTGGGCTGCGACGTGCTGCTGCTGGCCGCCCTGTGGGTGGCCTGCCTGGCCGAGTGGGTGGATATGTTTTTGGAGGGGCGGCGCACGGCCCGGCCGCCCAAGGCCAAGGCCGACCCCAAGCCTGATGCGCGCCCCGGCCCGGTTTTAGAGGAGGGGCTGCCCGCGCCGCTTCCCGGCGCGGTGAGCGCGGCCGGGCACAGCCCGGCGCAGACGCCCGCGGCGGATGCCGCGGGCGCACAAAAGGCAGAGCCGGCGGTCAAAGCGGCCCCGGCGGCCCCGGCGGCCCAAATATCCGCGGCCCGGCCCGCGCCTGAGCCGGCCGAAAAGCCGGAGCCCAAACCGGCCCAACCGCCCGCGCCCAAGGAGGCCCAGCCCCTGCCCGCGCCCGCACAAACGCCGATGGAAAAGCCTCTGGCCGGACCGGCGGCGGAGCCGAAGCGGACGGCGGCCGCCCCGCCGACGGCCAAACCGGCCGGAAAGCCCGCGGCCAAACCGGCCGAAACGCCGGAGCCGGCCGGGCCGCAGGCGGCAGAGCCCGCCCAGGTACATATCCTGACCATCCCCCTGGCCCACACGGAGCAGGAGCAGCCCGAGCCGGCCGAGCCCAAAAAACCGGCCCGCCGGGGCCGCAAGCCGGCCGCAAAGCCGGATGCCGCGGCCGACGAGGAGGCCGCCCGGCAGGCCCGGGCCGAGGGCATCGACGCCGCCTTGAGCGCGCTGCAGACCGCCCGCACCGCCAAGACGCCGGGCGCGGCCAAAAGTGCTGCCAAGGGCGCGGCAAAACCCGCGCCGGCCCAGCCGGCCGCAAAGCCGGAAACCGCACCCCCGGCACAGCCGCCCAAGCCCGGCCCGGCCGCAAAGCCGGCGGCGAAGCCCCGCGCCG
>CAJTVI010000120.1 GCA_910579545.1 uncultured Oscillospiraceae bacterium
CAACAGGACCCCTGCCCCGAAAGCCTTTCGAGACTCTCCCCCGCCCCCGGCCTTAACACCCTTGAAATGGACACTCCCGATTCCCCCCTTGACAAATCCCCGCGGCGGGCTATAATTGTTTTGTTTAGAACAATTTTACGGCCGCCCCGCGCGGTTTGCGGCGCGGGGACGGCAAAAAAGAAAAGGAGCAGATGCAGGATGCAGCAGGACGCCTCGTCCAAGCAAAAGGGCAGCGACTTTTTGGGCACCGAGCCGGTGGGCCGGCTTTTGGCGCGGCTGGCGGTGCCCACGGTGGCCGCCCAGATGATCAACATGCTGTACAATATTGTGGACCGCATCTACATCGGCCATATCCCGGGGGACGGCGCGCTGGCCCTGACCGGCCTGGGGGTGTGCATGCCGCTGATCATGATCGTTTCGGCCTTTGCGGCGCTGGTAAGCAGCGGGGGCGCGCCGCGCGCTTCCATCTTTTTGGGCCGGGGGGACGCGGCCTCGGCCGAAAAGACCCTGGGCAACTGCTTTGCGGTGCAGGTGGGGGTTTCGGCCCTGCTCACGGCGATATTGCTGGCCTTTGGGCGGGGGCTGCTGCTGGCCTTTGGCGCAAGCGAAAATACCATAGGCTACGCGGCCAGCTACATGAACATCTACGCCCTGGGCACGGTGTTTGTGCAGCTTACCCTGGGCATGAACGCCTTTATCACGGCCCAGGGCTTTGCCAAAACCGGCATGCTCTCGGTGCTCATCGGGGCGGTGTGCAACATCCTGCTGGACCCTGTGTTCATCTTTGCGTTTGGGATGGGGGTGCAGGGCGCGGCGCTGGCCACCGTGCTCTCGCAGGCGGCCTCCTGCTGTTGGGTGCTGAGCTTTTTGCTGGGCAAAAAGACCCTTTTGCGGCTGCGCCCGGCCTGCATGCGGCTCCAGCGCCGGATCCTCCTGCCGGCGCTGGCGCTGGGGCTGGCCGCCTTTATCATGCAGGCCAGCGAGAGCATCCTCTCGGTCTGCTTTAACTCCTCGCTTTTGCGCTACGGCGGGGACCTCGCGGTGGGCGCCATGACCATCCTTACCAGCGTGATGCAGTTTGCCATGCTGCCCCTGCAGGGGCTGGGGCAGGGCGCGCAGCCCATCATCAGCTACAACTACGGCGCGCGCAGCCGCGCCCGGGTCAAACAGGCCTTTTGGGTGCTTTTGCGGGTAAGCCTTACCTATTCCGGCCTGCTGTGGGCCCTGGTGATGCTCTTTCCCGGGGTGTTTGCGGCCATGTTTACCAGCGACGCCGCGCTTTTGGCCTACAGCAGCCGGGCGCTGCGCATCTATCTGGCGGCGCTGGCGCTTTTTGGCATCCAGATCGCCTGCCAGCTTACCTTTACCGCCCTGGGCAACGCCAAGGCGTCCATTACGGTGGCGGTCATGCGCAAGTTTGTGCTGCTGATCCCGCTCATCTACCTGCTGCCCGCCCTGCTGCCGGGCGACAAGGCCATCTCGGTCTACCTGGCCGAGCCGGCGGCCGACCTGCTGGCCGTGAGCTTTACGGCGGTGCTGTTTACCTTCCAGTTCAAAAAGGCGCTGGCCGGGCTGGGCGAGCCGCAGCAGCCCGCCGAAACACCCTGACGGCGCAAAAGCAATTTTGTACAAGCAAAACGCTCCTTGTTTGTGGTAGCATCGTTACCGGCGGGCCCGCCGGAACGACAAAACACAAAAAAGGAGCGTTTTTTATGCAGTATCAAGACCTGTTTGACCAGTTTGACGCAAACGGCAGGCTGTACGCCGGCGCGGCCGGGCGGCCGCTTGGCCCCGTGCCCTGGGCGGCGCACCCGGCCTTTGCGGGGGTGCAGCTCAAGCCGCTCGTCACCGCCGCAGAGACCGGCGGGGCGTTCAGCTACCATCTGGTGCGCATCCAGCCGGGCTGCGAGATCGGCCTGCACACCCACGACCCCCAGTTTGAAACCCACGAGGTGATCGCCGGGGCGGGGGTGTGCGAGTGCGGCGGCCAGCGCATCGGCTACCAGCCGGGGGTGGTGGCCATCCTGCCGGCGGGGGTGCCCCACAAGGTCGCCGCCGGGCCGGAGGGGCTCTGCCTTTTTGCCAAGTTTATGCCGGCGCTCACTTAAACGGGTCGTTTTGCAGGCAGACGCAGGCCGCCCGGTAGGCGCGGGGAGAAAGCCCCACCAGCCTTTCAAAGCAGCGCACGAGGTGGCTCTGGTCGCAAAAGCCCGCGGCCAGGGCCGCCTCGGCGGCCGGCAGGGCGTCCGGCCCGGCTGCCAGCAGCCGCTGCGCCCTGCGCACCCGGTTTTGCAGCTGGAACTGGTGCGGGGTAAGCCCGGTCTGCCGGCGGAACACCCGGATCAGGTGGTACTTGCTCAGGCAGGCGGCCCGCGCCATCTCGTCCAGGCTCAGCTTTTGCTCCGGGCGCTGCTCCAGCCGCCGGCGCAGCGCCTCCACCGGCGGGTCGGCTTTGCGCGGCGTACCGGCCGCGGCGGGCAGGTCCGGCGGGATCAAAAACCCCTCGCCCTGCCGCAGCACCCGTTGGGCGGGCCCGGCGGTAAGCTGCACCGCGCCGCCCAGCACCAGCCCGGCCGCATACACCGACACATGGCTGTGCAGCGGGTAGGCAATGCCCGAGCCCAGGCACAAAACGGCCTCAAGCCCAAAGGCCGGGTCCCGGATATAGCGGATCGTCCGGGGCATGCCGGGTCACCTGCCTTTTTGGCCGCTTTGGCCTTTTTTGCGCGGCCCATCGCGGCATAGATGCAGGGCCGGCCTTTTTTGATGATACCACATCCGCCTCACAAGCGAAAGGGGGAGCGACCAAACCGGGGAGAGATGTCCGCCAGCCGGGTGCGCGGGAGCAGTCTCTCAAGGCAACAGGACCCCTGCCCCGAAAGCCTTTCGAGACTCTCCCCCGCACCCGGCCTTAGCTCCCTAATACTCCTTGAGATGGACACCCCAGCAAAAGGGCGGGGCTTGACAAGATGCGCCCCCTGTTTTATAATGCAGCAGTAAGGCAAAGGCGCCCTGCAAAGGGCGCCCTTGTCTTTTTTTGTTTGCGGCCGGCTGCAAAAAAGGCCGCGGACGCAGCAGCAAGAGGGATGGGAGGGAGCAGCCATGTGCTCCATTATTGGGTACTGCGGCCTGCCCGCCAGCGAAAAGGCGTTTTGGCAGGGGTTTGGCCGCACACACAGCCGCGGCCCGGACGATACCCGGGTGCGGCCGGCCGGCAGCGGCCTGCTGGGCTTTCACCGGCTGGCCATCATGGGCCCGGGCGAGGCGGGCATGCAGCCGTTTACCCTGGGCAAAAACGCCCTGGTCTGCAACGGCGAAATTTACGGGTTCGAGGCCATCAAAAAACAGCTGGGAAAAAAGTATACCTTCGTCAGCGGGTCGGACTGCGAGGTGCTTTTGCCCCTCTACCAGGAGTATGGGGTGGAGATGTTCCGGATGCTGGACGCCGAGTTTGCCTGCGTGCTCTACGACGGCGAGGCGGACGAGTTCATCGCCGCGCGGGACCCCATCGGCATCCGGCCGCTCTACTACGGCCGGGACGCGGGCGGGGTGATGGTGTTTGCCAGCGAGCCCAAAAACCTGGTGGGGGTGGCGGATGTGATCCGGCCCTTCCCGCCGGGGCACTACTATAAGGACGGAAAATTCGTCTGCTACCGGGATATCGCGCGGGTAAGCGCCGTCTGCACCGACCCGCTCGAGACCGTTTGCCAGAACATCCGCCAAAAGCTCGTGGCCGGGGTGGAAAAGCGGCTTGCGGCCGACGCCAAGGTGGGCTTTCTGCTCTCGGGCGGGCTGGATTCCTCGCTGGTCTGCGCCATCGCGGCCCAAAAGAGCGCCGGGCCCATCCGCACCTTTGCCATCGGCATGAGCGGGGACGCCATCGACCTCAAGTACGCCCGGCAGGCGGCCGAATACATCCACAGCGACCACACCGAGGTCATCATCACCAAAGAGGAGGTGCTGGCCGCGCTCGAGCCGGTGGTGGAGCTGCTGGGCAGCTTTGACATCACCACCATCCGGGCCAGCATCGGTATGTACCTTGTGTGCAGGGCCATCCGCCAGCGCACCGACATCCGGGTGCTGCTGACCGGCGAAATTTCGGACGAACTCTTTGGCTACAAATACACCGACTTTGCGCCCAGCGCCGAGGCCTTCCAGCAGGAGGCCCAAAAGCGGCTGCGGGAGCTGCACATGTACGACGTGCTGCGGGCCGACCGGTGCATCTCGGTCAACTCGCTGGAGGCCCGGGTGCCCTTTGGCGATCTGGATTTTGTGGAGTACGTCATGGCCATAGACCCCGAAAAAAAGCTCAACCGGTACGGCAAGGGCAAGTACCTGCTGCGCAAGGCCTTTGAGGGCGGGTACCTGCCGGACGAGATTCTCTGGCGCGAAAAGGCCGCCTTTTCGGACGCGGTAGGCCACTCGATGGTGGACTATCTTAAAGAGTACGCCGAGGGCTGTTATACCAACGAGGAATACGAGCGGCGGCGCAAAAACTACGCCCACGCCCAGCCCTTTACCAAGGAATCGCTGCTCTACCGCGAAATTTTTGAGCGCTATTACCCTGGCCAGAGCGAAATGATCGCGGATTTCTGGATGCCCAACAAGGCCTGGGAGGGCTGCGACGTAAACGACCCCTCGGCCCGGGTGCTTGCCAACTACGGCGCAAGCGGGGTGTAAGGGGCCGCCGCACAGGGAGTGTCCATTTCAAGGAGTATCAGGGTGTTAAGGCCGGGCGCGGGGGAGAGTCTCGAAAGGCTTTCGGGGCAGGGGTCCTGTTG
>CAJTVI010000121.1 GCA_910579545.1 uncultured Oscillospiraceae bacterium
CTATTCGCTATCCTTTTTCCCTTTTTTTGTTTCACATCATTGTAACACCTACACCCCCGCGCCGCAAAACCGCGGCGGCCGCCTTGTCAAACCCGGCGGTTTGGGGTATAGTAATAAAGATTGGGGGCGCGTTTCGCGCCCAAAAACCCGCCCCGCGCGGGCCAAAACCAAACAGGAAACGAGGAATATTGTGATGACCATCACCAAAGACACCATCATTGGCGACATCCTGGACATGGATCGGGAGACCGCGCCCTACTTTTTAGAGATCGGCATGCACTGCCTGGGCTGCCCGGCCTCCCGCGGCGAGACCATCGAGCAGGCCTGCGCGGTGCACGGCACCGACGTGAACGCCCTGGTGCAAAAGCTCAACGCCCACTTTGCCGGCTGAGCGCGCGCCGCGTCTGGACGCCCGGCTGCGCGCCGCGGCCTCGCTGGTGCGCGGCGGCGCCGCCGCGGCCGACATCGGCTGCGACCACGGCAAACTCACCGCCTTTTTAGCCCTGCGGGGGGATCTGACAGGGGTCATCGGCACCGACCTGCGCCCCGGCCCGCTGGCGTCCGCTCGCGCCACCTGCGCGGCGGCCGGCTGCCTGGACCGGGTGCAGCTGCGCCTGGGGCCCGGCCTTGCGCCGCTTGCGCCCGGCGAGGCGCAGGACATTGTGCTGGCCGGCCTGAGCGCCGGCACCATCCAGCAGATTCTGGAAGCCGCGCCCTGGGTGCAAAGCCCCGGGATTCGGCTGGTGCTGGCGCCCGCCACCCGGCATGGGCAGCTGCGGGCCTGGCTCTGCCGCCAGGGCTTTGCCCTTTTGGAGGACCTGCCGGTGCGCGCCGCCGGCCGCTGGTACGCCGTAATGGCGGCCGGCTATACCGGCGCGCCCACCCAGCCCGGCCCGGCCTTTTGCGTATTGGGCCGCACCGGGGCGCACCCCGGGGCGGGGGGCTACCGCGCGCAGGAATTTGCCAAGCTCGAAAAGATCTGCCGGGGGCTGCGCCCCGGGCCCCAAAAAGACGCGCTCTGCGCGGTGCTGCGGGGCGAAGCGCAGCCCGAGGAGCCGCTGCCCCAGCGGCCCGTACAGCAAACGAAGGGATGTTGCACCGCATGGTAAAAGTGGAAGACGTGCTGCAGTATTTGCAGCAGATCGCGCCGGCCTCGCTGGCCGAGGACTGGGACAACATCGGCGCTCTGGTGGACTGCGGCGGCGACGTTACCAGCATCTTGGTGGCTCTGGACATCACCGAGGAGGTGGTGGCCGAGGCCGAGTACCAGGGCTGCCAGCTCATCGTGTCCCACCATCCGGTGATCTTTTCGCCCCTGCGCCAGCTGGGCCGGCGGGACGTGCCCTACCGCATGATCAAAAAGAACATCTCGGGCATCTGCATGCACACAAACCTCGACGCGGCCGAGGGCGGGGTCAACGACATCCTCTGCAAGCTGTTTGGCGTGGCGGACGCCAAGCCCTTTGGGGGCCTGGGCCGGGTGGGCCGGCTCACCCGGCCTTCCGGCGCGCAGCAGCTTGGCCTTGCCTGCCAGGAGACCCTGGGCGCGCATGTCAAGCTGGTGGACGCGGGCCGGCCCATCAGCACCCTTGCGGTGGTGGGCGGCTCGGGCGGCAGCCTGCTGGAGGCGGCCGCCGCGGCCGGCGCGGACGCCCTGCTCACCGGCGAGGCCAGCCACCACGCCGCCATCGACGCAAGGCGCATGGGCCTCTCGCTGGTGGTGGCCGGGCATTTCGCCACCGAGTTCCCGGTGGTGGCGGTGCTGGCCGACAAGATCGCCCGCCGCTTTAACGGCGTGCGGGTGCTGGGCAGCCGCCGCAGCCGCGACCCCTTTACCTATTTATAAGGGGCGGCGCGCTAAGGCCGATCTGGGGGCCAACGGCCCAGGGCCGATCTGGGGGCCTTGGCCCCCAGACCCCCTTTCCGCCGCACGAACTATCGTGCGGCGGGGGAATAAAAATGGGCAGGGCGGGCCGCTGCCGGTGGGCGTGTGACGGAAAAAGCCGATGGTTGGCGGCTCGCTGCCGGCGAAATTGATATCAAACTGGCCCCGTGTCGTTCGCTGCGTACCTGAAAGCCACGAACGGCCCCGCGCTCTCCCCGCCTTGCCGGATGCAAATGGTTTGCCAATACCGCAGACGGCCGCCGTACTCTCCCGGCCTGGCCGAATCCGACCATTTCCGGCGATGCTTATAGCGCGAGCGAGCAGCGAGCATGAAAGTACGAGCGATTACGGAGCGGAGCCAAAGAGCCCCACGGGCATGGGGGCGGCTGAGAAATGTAAGCATCCCGTAAGGGTGCGACCCATGGCGCTCCGCGCAGTGACTTCGGCTCCGTTTAGGGGGTCTGGGGGGAATCGGAACCCCCCAGCGTTCTTTTGCTACTTTTCTTAACGCTAAGAAAAGTAGATAGAACGTTATTTTTTAAGAAAAACTTGCGGCTACCGCCGGGCCTTTCCGCGCCTGAGACAACCCGCCCGCTGCCGATATGAGGGCGCGTATCCCGCAAAAAAAAGAGAGGTGACCCCCCATGGCGCTGGACGCCGCCACCCTGGCCCTGGCCGGCGCGGAACTGCGCGCCAAACTGCTGGACGCCAAGATCGACAAGATTTACGAGCCCACCCGGGACGAGGTGGTGCTCACCCTGCGCACCCGCACCGAGACCTTCCGGCTGCTGCTCTCGGCCCGCAGCGGCTCGGCCCGGGCCTGCCTGACCGACGAGAGCTTTGAAAACCCGCCCGCGCCTCCCAGCTTCTGCATGCTGCTGCGCAAGCACCTGGCGGGCGGCCGGCTGCTGGAGGTTTCGCCCGAGCCGGGCGACCGCATCCTCTTTTTCCGGTTCCAGTGCGTCAACGAGATGGGCGACCTCGTGCAGAACACCCTCGCGGCCGAGCTGATGGGCCGGTACTCCAACCTCGTGCTTATTCAGGACGGGAAGATCATCGATGCCCTCAAGCGGGTGGATTTTGAGGACTCGGCCATCCGCCAGCTGCTGCCCGGCCTGCACTACACCCTGCCCCCCAAGCCCGCCAAGCCGGACTTTTTTGCGGGCAGCGCGGCGGGGCTGGCGGCGGCCGCCTGCCAAAAGCCGCTGCCCCCGGCCCAGGCCCTGCTCAAGAGCTGCGCCGGGGTGGGCCCGGCCGTCTGCCGGGAGGCGGCCTGGCGGGCGCTGGGCGAGACCCCCCTCCTGGCCAGCGAACTCTCGCCCGCCCAGCGCGGGGCGCTGGCCGGGGCCATCGAGGCCATCCGGGCCGACTATGAGCGGGGCGGCCGCCCCTGCGCCGTGCACGGGCCGGACGGCGCGCCGGTCGAGTTCAGCTTTACCCCCCTCACCCAGTACGGCGCGGGGTATACCCTCACCGAATACCCCGGCTTCAGCCAGCTTCTGGAGGGCTACTACTCCAGCAAGGACCGGGCCGAGCGGCTGCGCCAGAAAAGCCGCGACCTCCTAAAGGCGGTCAAAAACATGCACGAGCGGGCGCTGCGCAAGCAGGCTGCCCGCACCGAGGAGCTGGCCGAGAGCGAGGCCAGCGGCCAGCTGCGGGTGTACGGCGAGCTGCTGCAGGCAAACCTCTGGGCCATCCAGAAGGGGATGCGGTCGGTCACCGTGACCAATTATTACGACGGCAGCGAGCTTGCCATCCCGCTGGATGTGCGGCTTACGCCCAGCGCCAACGCCCAGAAGTATTTTAAGGAGTACAAGAAAAAGCAGACCGCCGCGCGGATGCTGGCAAAGCTGCTGGAGGAGGGCGAGCGGGAGATCGCCTACCTTGAGACAGTGCTGTATGAGGTGGAGAGCGCCCCGGGCGAGCAGGCGCTGGGCGAGATCCGGGCCGAACTCAAGAGCCAGGGCTACCTCAAATATTATAAGGTGCGGGACAAAAAGCAAAAGCCGGCCGATTTTTACCGCTACCGCTCCTCGGACGGGTTTTTGATCCTGGTGGGCCGCAACAACCTGCAAAACGACAAGCTCACCCTGCACACCGCCCGCGGCAAGGACCTCTGGTTCCACACCAAAAACGCCCCCGGCAGCCACACGGTGGTGATGAGCGAGGGCCGCGACATCCCCAACGCCACCAAAAACGAGGCCGCCCAGCTGGCGGTGCTGCACTCCAGCCAGGCCGCGGGGGCCAAGGTGGCGGTGGACTACACCGAGGTAAAAAACATCCGCAAAACCGGCGACCTCAAGCCCGGCATGGTGCTCTACGAGCGGTACGAGACCGCCTACATCACCCCCGAGCCCGGCCTTGCCGACCGGCTGCGGGAGCAAAAAAAGTAGCCCGCCGGTTTCTGGAAACGGCGGAACGGAATCCCGGCCATTCGTTCCCCCGGGAATGGTATAAGAGCCGCGAAGCGGCGTTTTCGAGGGGGAAGCGTCCCGAGCGAGGGCCGCGTTGGCCCGCCCCCGAAAGGAGAAATGCCCCATGTTCTGTACCCAATGCGGCAGCGAGATGCCCGAGGGGGTCTCCCACTGCCTGATCTGCGGCGCACCCGCCCGCATCGTCCTGCCCCGGCCCGGCGCGGCCCCCGTGCCGCCCACACCGGCCGACCCCTTTGCGCAGGACGCCCCGGCCCCCGAAGGCCCCGCGCCCGAACCCTTTGCGCCGCCCGCCCCGGCTGACCCTCCCGCGCCGGGCCGACCCATCCGCGGGCTGGAGGGGGAGGGGCTGAGCGACCCCCCGGAGCCGCCCGCCGCCTCTTCAGAGCCGCCCGCCCCGG
>CAJTVI010000122.1 GCA_910579545.1 uncultured Oscillospiraceae bacterium
CTTACCCTCTTCTTTTTGCAGCGCAGGATCGGCGCCGCGCTGAGCGCCGGCCCGGCGGCGCTTGGGCCGGCGCTGGTGCTGACCGGTCTTGGCGGCGCGCTGGCCGGCCTTGGCGCAAGCTGGCTTGCCCGGCTGCGGTGGGCCCAGGCCGCCGCGGCGGCCGGCCTGGGCATCGGGCTTTGCGTGCTGCTGGCCCGCCTGGGCAGCCTGCCCCTTTTGCTGGCGGCCGGCTTTTTTGCCGGCTTTTGGGACGACGCTCTGCAGCTGGTAAGCGACAGCCTGCTCAACAGCCGTTTCCCCACCGCGCAGCGGGCCACCTTGGTATCGGTTTCCTCGCTTCTCTTCAGCCTTGCCATGATCCCGCTTTCGCCGGTGTTTGGCTGGCTGCTGGGCTAAACGGCCCTCCGGCCGGGTACGCCCTGAGCCATCCTTTGTGCGCCGCCGGGCCCTGCGCCCGGTTTGAATTTTCCTCTGCCATCTGGTAAAATAAAACAGGACCGCCGGCGCAAAAGGCCATGGCCGGGGCGGCCGTACACAAAGCCGCCCCGCGCCCGCCAAAAGCCCGGCCGCAAAAAGCAAAACAAAAAGAGGCGTTTTATGGACATCATCCTTCAAATCGGGGTCGTATTTGGCGTCTGCCTTGCGGGCGAGATCATTTCGGCGCTGCTGCCCTTTACCTTCCCGGCCAGCGTCATTGCCATGCTGCTGCTGCTCTTGCTGCTGGCGGCAAAGGCGGTGCGGCCGGGCCAGCTGGGCCAGGTGTCCGGCTTTTTGCTGGACAACATGCCCCTGTTTTTTATCCCATCCTGCGTGGGCATCCTCAAATACCTCGACGCCCTGCTGCAAAACCTGCTGCCCATCGCCCTCATCTGCATCGGCACCACCCCGCTGGTGTTTTTTGCCGCCGGGCACACGGTGCAGCTTGCCATCCGCTGGATGGACAAAAAGGAGGGCAAAAAGGATGTTTGAGTTTATAACCGCTTCGCCCCTGTTTGGCCTTTGCCTTACCATCTTTGCCTTTGTGGCCGGGCGCTGGGTGCAGCGCAAAACCGGGTTTGTGCTGGCCCACCCGCTGCCCATCGCCACCCTGCTCTGCATCGCGGTGCTGGTGCTGCTGGGCATCCCTTACGAGCATTACGCCAAGGGCGGCGACATCATCAACCTCATGCTTGGCCCGGTCACCGCGCTGCTGGCGCTGGGCATCTACAACCAGCGCCAGGTGCTGGGGCGCTACTTTGTGCCGGTGCTGCTGGGCTGCACGGTGGGCAGCCTCACCAGCATCTTTGGGGTGCTGGGGCTCTGCCGGCTGTTTGGGCTGGATGCGGCCATCGCGGCCTCGCTGATGCCCAAAAGCTGCACCACCCCCATCGCCCTCAGCATTGCCGAAAGCAAGGGCGGCATCACCGCCATCGCGGCGGCGGCCGTGTTTTTTGCGGGCAACACCGGCGCCATCTGCGCGCCGCTCTTTGCCAAATGGCTGCGCGTGCATGACCCGGTGGCCCAGGGCATTGCCACCGGGGCCTGCAGCCACGCCCTGGGCACCAGCAAGGCCCGCGAGATGGGCGAAATACAGGGCGCCATGAGCAGCATCGCCATTGGGGTGTGCGGGCTGATCTCGGTCATCATCACCCTGTTTTTGTAAGGGCCCGCCCGGCGTCCCTTCGCCCACGGCCGCCCCGCCCCGCGGCCGCCGCGCCGCCCCTGCCCATCCCCGGCAAGGTGACCAGCCGCCCCCAAAAGCATAAAAAAGAGGACGCCCTTTCCCTTTTGGAAAAAAGCGCCCTCTTTTTGTTTGCAAAAAACGACCGGACCGTAAGCCGGGTTCTGTATTAAACGACGATCTGTCTTGGCCGTGCGTCGCCGCACGGCTCATGCCACCTCCGGGGCGCGCGGGGCTGCGCGTTTGCCCCATACGGGTGTTGCTTCTGGTAGGGTTTACATAGCCGCAAAGTTGCCAGTGCGCTGGTGAGCTCTTACCTCGCCTTTCCATCCTTACCCGCGGGTGCGGGCGGTCTATTTCTGTTGCACTGTCCCTGGGGTCGCCCCCGGCTGCCGTTAGCAGTTACCATGCCCCTGTGAAGCCCGGACTTTCCTCAGGGCGGGCACTTATAAAAATAAGGCCGCCCCGCCGCCGTATGTTCCGCTCGTTTTTTTGCATTATAGCACGCCGGCCCCCGCGGCGCAAGCCGCAGCCACAGCAAAAAGTGTGCTGCACAGCAAAACACCCGGTTCCATGGTTCAAAAACTCTTGCAATCTGCCGCCCCGCGTTTTATACTGGTTGGGTAGCAGCCCGCTTCCTGCAAAAAGTGTGCGCTGGCAGCGCACAAAACGCCGGCCGCAGGGCCCGCGGCAGGCGGCGGCCCATTTTAAAAAAGGGGAAGGGATACCAATGATCAAAAATGCATATCTGGCCGGCGTTTACGCCGGGGTCGAAAAGCGCAACCCGGGCGAAAAGGAATTTTTGCAGGCGGTGCGCGAGGTGCTGGAAAGCCTTGAGGCCGTCTGTGAAAAGCACCCGGAGTACGAGGCAAACGGCGTTCTGGAGCGGATGGTGGAGCCCGAGCGGTTTATCCAGTTCCGGGTGTCCTGGGTGGACGACGCCGGCAAGGTGCAGGTAAACCGGGGCTTCCGGGTGCAGTTCAACAGCGCCATCGGCCCCTACAAGGGCGGGCTGCGGCTGCATCCCAGCGTCAACGCCTCGGTCATCAAGTTTTTGGGCTTTGAGCAGGTGTTCAAAAACAGCCTCACCGGCCTGCCCATGGGCGGCGGCAAGGGCGGCTCGGACTTTGACCCCAAGGGCAAGAGCGACGGCGAGATCATGCGCTTCTGCCAGAGTTTTATGACCGAGCTGTCCAAGCACATCGGCCAGTTTACCGACGTGCCGGCCGGCGACATCGGCGTGGGCGCGCGGGAGATCGGCTACATGTACGGCCAGTACAAGCGGCTGCGCAACGAGTTTACCGGCGTGCTTACCGGCAAGGGGCTCAAGTGGGGCGGCAGCCTGGCCCGCACCGAGGCCACCGGCTTTGGCCTGTGCTACTTTACCCAGGAGGCCCTGCAGTGCATGCGCGGCGAGAGCTTTGCCGGCAAAACGGTGGTCGTTTCGGGCAGCGGCAACGTTGCCATCTACGCCTGCCAGAAGGCCGCCGAGCTGGGCGGCAAGGTGGTTGCCATGAGCGATTCCAACGGCTTTGTGCACGACCCCGAGGGCATCGACCTTGCGCTGGTCAAACAGATCAAGGAGGTGCGCCGCGGCCGCATCAGCGAGTATGTAAAGGGCCGTCCCTCGGCCAGCTACACCGAGGGCTGCGCCGGCATCTGGGGCATCCCCTGCGATATCGCCCTGCCCTGCGCCACCCAGAACGAAATTAACGGTGAATCGGCAAAGCTGCTGGTCAAAAACGGCTGCAAGGTGGTGTGCGAGGGGGCCAACATGCCCAGCACCCCCGAGGCCATCGAGGTCTATCTGGCAAACGGGGTGCTGTATGGCCCCGCCAAGGCTACCAACGCCGGCGGTGTTGCGGTGTCGGGCCTTGAGATGAGCCAGAACAGCCTGCGCCTTGCCTGGACCTTTGAAGAGGTGGACGGCCGGCTCAAGGAGATCATGAAAAACATCTTCCACAACGCCTACAACGCCTCCAAGGAGTGCGGCGTGGAGGGCAACCTGATGGTGGGCGCCAACGCCGCCGGCTTTATCAAGGTGGCCGACGCGATGGTGGCCCAGGGCATCGCGTACTAAAAAAGCGTTCAGACGCCAAAAAACAGATCACATAAAAGGGGCCGGGCCGCCTTGCAAGG
>CAJTVI010000123.1 GCA_910579545.1 uncultured Oscillospiraceae bacterium
CCAGGCCCCGGGCAGCAGCAGGGCCAGCGCCGCCGCCCCGGCCCAGAGCAGCAGGGCCGGGGCCTCGTTTACCCCCGCGGGGTTTGCCGGCCCCGCGCCGGGCAGGCCGCCCGCGGCCGACAGCAGCAGCGAGGCAAGCCCCTCGCACAGCCAAAGGCAGACCGGGTAGCCCAGCGCCGCCAAGGCGGCCACGGCCGCCCCCCGCCGCGCGGCGGGGGGCAGCGGGGCGGTTTGCCGTATGCGCCGCGGCATCCTCTGCACCCCCCTGCAAGCTCTTTAGCAGAGGAGGCCGAACCCGGCCCGGGTCCAACTCCCCTCTGCTTTAAAAAAGGGGCCGCGCCCGTTTTAAAAGGTGCGGCCCCAAAGGGTCATGTACAAATGCGGGATCAGCCCGCCGGCCGGTCCGGAGAGCAGCCGCTCGGGGCGCTGTGCAAAAGGGACGGCTCCCTCAGCCCGCCGGCCGGCCCGGAGAGCAGCCGCTCGGGGCGCTGTGCAAAAGGGATGCTCCCTCAGCGCGCCGGCCGGCCCGGAGAGCAGCCGCTCGGGGCGCTGTGCAAAAGGGATGCTCCCTCAGCGCGCCGGCCGGCCCGGGAAGGCGGCTAAAAGCTCCGCAAAAGGGCGGCTCCCTCAGCGCGCCGGCCGGCCCTCGTAGGTAATGGCCAGCGCGTCCGGCCCGGTGTTGCTGGCCACCGCCGCGCCCAGCTTGAAGACGTTTTCGGGCGGGCGGCCAAACTCCTTTTTGCAGGCCTTGATGAGGTCGGCCGTGCAGTCCAGGTCGGTGCAGCCGATTTGGTAGGTGAGGGAGGAGGGGTCGTCCACCCGGCTCTTGACCTGCCGGATCATGGCCGGGATCACGGCCGAGTCCCCCCGCACCTTGGCCTCCACCTTGCTGATGCCCTGGTTGAGGCTGATGATCGGCCGCAGCCCCAGCAGCTCGCCCGCAAAGGCGGCCGCGGCGCTGATGCGGCCGCTCTTTTTCATCTGCTTTAAGCTAAAGGCGGCCAGCACGATCTCGGAGCAGGCGTATACCCGCTCCAGCTCCTCCACCACCGGGCGCAGCTCGGCCCCGTTGCGCAGCTTTTGGGCGGCGGCGCAGAGCGGCCAGCCGAACACCATCGAGTAGGTGTGGCTGTCGATCAGGTGGATGCGCATGTGGTGCTCCGGCCGCTCCTCCCGCAAAAGGCCCTGGGCCATCTGGGCCGCCTCGTAGGTGGCGCTGCCGGTGGAGTTGATGGTCACATGCAACAGGTCGGTGACGCCGGCGTCCACATATTCGCAGTATTTTTCGCAAAACTGCATGGCGGTGATGTGGGCGGTGCTGGGGGTGCCCTGCGCCTCGCGCAGCATCTTGTAAAAGGCGTCAAAGCCAAAGTCCACCCGCTCGGTGTAGCTCACCCCGTCCAGGGTGATCACAAAGGACATCACGTCGATGCCGTACTTTTCGCACAGCTCGGGGGGGATGTCGCAGCAGGAGTCGGTCAAAACCGCGATTTTTCGGATCATATCTTTCACTTCCATTCGCTCAAAGAGGTTGATGCACGCAAACAGCGCGGGCTCTGCCCGCACAAAAGCGGCGGTGCAAAACGCGGGGGCTTTTTTATCAAACCGGCGGATCAAGGCCGCCGCTAAAGGCCGGCGGTGCAAACAATGCGCGGGCGCGGGCGGGGCCGCCTTACGGCTCCCACTCGTATTCCCGCAGCCTGCCGGCGTTCTGCAGGCCGGGGAAATCCCATTGGCGCAGCACCTCGTACACGGCCACCGCCACCGTGTTGGACAGGTTCAGGCTGCGGGCGGCCGAGCACATGGGCAGCCGCGCGCAGGCGGGCTGGTTGGCCGCCAGCAGCGCCTCGGGCAGGCCGGCGTCCTCCCGGCCAAACACCAGAAACACGCCGTCCGGGTAGGAACGGTCGGTGTAGCGGGCGGGGGCTTTGGTGCTGAAATAGACAAACGGCCCCGGGCAGCGGGCAAAAAAGTCCTCAAGGCCTTCATAATATGTTATATCAAGCAGGTGCCAGTAGTCAAGCCCGGCCCGCTTGAGTTTTGCGTCGTCTACCGCAAAGCCCATGGGGCCCACTAAGTGCAGCCGCGCCCCGGTGGCGGCGCAGGTGCGGGCGATGTTGCCGGTGTTCTGGGGGATGCGGGGCTCCACCAGCACGATGTTCAAAACCGGCATGGGGCTTACCTGCCCGGCTGCGGGCCGGCCAGCCGGCCCAGGATCGATTCGAACCAGAGGCCCAGCCGGGGGTCGGCGTCGGGCGGGGTGGCGGCGATGGAGGCGGACACGAACTCGGCGGCGGCGTCGGCGGCGGCGCTGAGGGCGTTGCCCCGCAAAAGCCCGCCGATCAGCACCGCGGCAAACAGGTCGCCCGAGCCGTGGCAGGGCTGGGGCGCGTAGGGCTTTTTGAGCACGAACTCCTCCCGCCCGATGCCGGCGCAGCCCACATACTTGCCCATGGGCAGGCCGGTCACCACGATGCTTTTGCACAGCCCGGCCAGCGAGCGGGCAAATTCCTGGGCGGACTCCCGGGTAAAGGCGGCTTCCTCATAGGGCCGGCCAGCCAAAAAGCAGGCCTCGGTCAGGTTGGGCAGCAAAAGGTCGGCCCGGGCGGCCAGCCCGCGCAGGCCCTCGGCCAGGCCCTCCATGCCGGTGTAGCAGCGGCCGTTGTCCCCCATAACGGGGTCCAGCACCTTGAGGGCGGCGGGCCAGAGGTCAAAGGCTTTTTGGGCCAGCTCCAGCCCGGCGGGCCCGGCCAGATAGCCGACATAGATGCATTCCACCTCAAGCCCAAGCTCCTTATAGTGGCGCAGCGCCGCGGGGCCGTATTCTTCGCAGCCCAGCCGGACCGGCTGGCCCAACCCGCCGGTGTGGGTGGAGAGCAGCAGGGTGGGCAGGGCCACCGGCTGGCAGCCCATCACGGCCAGCACCGGCAGCACCACCGCAAGGCTGCACCGCCCCGCGCCCGAAAGATCGTTGATGCAGAGCACCGTCGCCGGCGCTTTTGGCTTTTTCACAAAAATCCCTCTTCCCAGCGTCCATTCCCGGCGGAAAAGCCCGCCAAAAAACCGCTACCCTATTGTAGCACATTTTGCTGTGCAAAAAAAGCGGGATAAAGCACAAAAAAGAGGAAAAGATAATAAGCGGTGGTGAGATAAGAAAACAAAGACTCCAAACCAAATTCGATTCACCGGAAATTCGCTGGGCGGCCGCAGCCGCAAGGAAGGAAAGCGCGGGAATCCTTGGTGGATTCCAAGCTTTCCTGACGCAGCGGATGGGGCTGACCAGTAGAATTTACGGCTTTGTTTTCTTGTTGAACCGCCGCATAGCGCGCAAAGCAGAGCTGCGCCGCGGCGCGGGGCCCGCAGGCGGTTCTGCCGCGCAAAAACCAGCAAGCAGAAAAAAAGGAGGCCGTAAAGGATGCATAAGCAAAACAACACCGCCCGCAACCTTGCCATGGGCATTGCCGGGGCCTGCGCCGTGGGCGCGGGCGCGTATCTGGCCAGCCGCAACCAGCGGGAGGTCAAAAAGATGGCCAAAAAGGTGGCCCGCGGGGCCGAAAAGGCGGTTTTGGACATCGACAAGATGGCCAGCCGGTATTTTTAAGGGGCAAGGTCTCTGCGCTGACAGCAGGTCAGGGCCGATCTGGGGGGCACGGTTTGGGCCAATCCAGGGGGGCACGCCCCCCTGGACCCCCCTTACGCCGCACGAACGATCGTGCGGCGGGGGGATGAAGATGGGC
>CAJTVI010000124.1 GCA_910579545.1 uncultured Oscillospiraceae bacterium
GCGCCGTCCGCGGCCCCCGCGCCCGCCGCCGAGAGCAGCGTTTCGGGCAGCGGGGTGTACCACATCCGGGTCTTTTTTGACGAGGGGTGCGAGCTGGAGAACGTGCGCGCCTTTGTGCTGATGACCCAGCTCAAGGACCTGTGCGACGAGCTGGACTCGAATCCCCAGCACCCGGAGGCCGACTCCACCCTCTGCCCGGTCATCCGGGACAACGGCTTTGAGATCATCTGCAAGCCGGCCTCGTCCCTCTCGGACATCTGCAACGCCATCGAGGCCTCGGTGAACGTGCGCGGCTACGAGGTGCTGGACAACGCCAAAAAGGAGGAGCCGGCTGCCGAGCCGGCCGCCCCGGCGCCCGCGCAGGCGGCAGCCTCCGAAGCGCCCGCGGCCGCGGCGCCAAAGGCCGCCCCGGCCGCATCGGCCAAGCCCGCCGCGGCGGCCCGGCCGATGCAGAGCCTCATCAGCGTGCCGCAGGGCAAGCTGGATCACCTGATGGACCTGGTGGGCGAGATCGTGACCACCGAGTCGATGGTGACCAACAACCCCGACCTGCGCGGCCTCAAGCTGGACAATTACATGAAGAGCGCCCGCGAGCTGCGCAAGCTGACCGACGAGCTGCAGGACGTTGTGATGAGCATGCGGATGGTGCCGCTGTCCGGCATTTTCCAGAAGATGAACCGGATCGTGCGGGATATGTCCAAAAAGCTGGGCAAAAAGGCCGAGCTGGCCACCATTGGCGGCGACACCGAGGTGGACAAGACCATCAACGAGGTGCTGGGCGATCCCTTTATGCACATGGTGCGCAACTCGATGGACCATGCCATCGAGCTGCCCGAGGACCGCATCAAGGCCGGCAAGCCCGAGACCGGCACCATTACCCTTTCGGCCAACAACGTGGGCGGCGAGATCGTGATCCAGATCGCGGACGACGGCTGCGGGCTGGACCGGGAGGCCATCCTGCGCAAGGCCGCGAACAACGGCCTGTTGAGCAAGCCCGAGAGCGAGTACACCGACCGCGAGGTCTATTCGATGATCATGCTGCCCGGCTTTTCGACCAACAAGGAGGTCACCGAGTTTTCGGGCCGCGGCGTAGGCATGGACGTGGTGCAGAAGAACCTGGAAAAGGTGGGCGGCTCGATCTCGATCGACAGCACCCCCGGCAAGGGCACCACCTTTACCATCAAGATCCCGCTGACCCTGGCGATCGTGGACGGCATGGCGGTCACGGTGGGCGGCATCACCTTTATCCTGCCCATCACCTCGATCCAGCAGAACTTCAAGCTGGACAACGTCAATAACCTTGTGCGGGACACCAACGGCGGCGAGATGGTGCTGATGCGGGGCGAGTGCCTGCCGGTGCTGCGGCTGCACGAGCATTACGGCATCCCCACCGAGGTGACCGACCTGACCGAGGGCATTTTGATCCTGATCAGCAACGGGCACAAATCGGCCTGCCTGTTTGCGGACGAGCTGGTGGGCGAGCTTCAGGTGGTGGTCAAGCCGTTCCCGCCCTTCTTTAACAAGTACGCCATCAAGCAAACCGGCATTTCGGGCTGCAGCATCCTGGGCGACGGCAGCATCAGCCTGATCCTGGACGGCAACAACCTGCTGGCCCAGTACCAATAAGAGGGGAGGAAACAACGAATGCCTGAAAATACAACCCATACCGGGCCTGCCGAGGTAAACGACGATCTCGTGGGGCGTTTCCTCTCGTTTTATGTGGGCGATTCCTTATATGCGCTCGAGCTGCTGTATGTCAAGGAGATCATCAGCATGCAGCAGATCACCCTGGTGCCCACCCTGCCCGGCTACATCAAGGGGATCATCAACCTGCGCGGCAAGGTGGTGCCGGTGATCGACGTGCGCCGCAAGCTGAACCAGCCGGACCTTGATTACAACGACAAGACCTGCATCATCATTACCCAGATCGACGAGATGCAGGTGGGCCTGATCGTGGACAGCGTGGCCGAGGTGGTATCCTCCAGCCAGTCGGAGAAGATGCTGCCGCCGGACATGTCCATCATGGGCGAAAACTACATCCATTCGATCATGCACCTGAACGACAAAAAGGTCGTTCTGTGCCTGGACTGCGACAAGTTCTTTGCCGCGGACCTGAAGATGTAAGGGGCGCATTCCCCTGCATCCCTGCATCCCTGCACCCAAGGCCCCGGCCGGCGGCGGCATGGCCCGCCCGCCGGCTGAAAGGGGGCCTTACGCATCCCGAATATAAGAAAGAGGGCAATGTTTTCCATGGCAGAGACAAACGCCGGCATCAAGCCGCATCTGATCAAGCTGACCGATGGGGAGTTCAATTCGCTCAGCAGCTTTGTGAAAACTCGTTACGGCATCGACCTGACCCAGAAACGCACCCTGATCGAAGGCCGCCTGACGCATGACCTGCGCAGCCGCGGCATAAACTCTTTCCAGGATTACCTCAAGATCCTGAACAACGACACCTCCGGCACCGAGATCACCAACCTGCTCAACCGGCTTACCACCAACCTTTCGTATTTTATGCGGGAGAACGAGCATTTTGATTTTATGACCAAGGTGATGCTGCCCGAGTGGGAGCGCACCAAAAAGGTAAAGGACCTGCGCATCTGGAGCGCGGGCTGCTCGGCCGGGCAGGAGGCCTACACCACCCAGATGGTGATCCACGATTATTTTGGCCCCAAAAAGAGCGCGTGGGACACCACCATCCTGGCGACCGATATCTCGATGAAGGCGCTGAACAAGGCGCGGGAGGGCATTTACCCCTTGGACGATATCAAGGATATCCCCACGGTTTGGAAATCCAAGTATTTTGTACAGGCGCCAAGCGGCCTGCAGGTTTGCGATAAGATCCGCAAGGAGGTCGTGTTCCGCACCTTCAACCTGATGGACAATTTTTCCTTCAAAAAGCCCTTTGACCTGATCTTCTGCCGCAACGTGATGATCTATTTTGACGTTGCCACCAAAAAGGAGCTGGTCAAAAAGTTCTACGACTGGCTGGCCCCGGGCGGGTATTTCTTTATCAGCCATTCCGAAAGCCTCAACGGCTTGGGCTCCGCGTTCAAATATGTCCATCCCGCAATCTATCAAAAGCAGGTGTAATGCATGCCGATCCTTAACAAGATCCGCGTTTTGATCGTGGATGATTCCCTGTTCTTCCGCACCTCGCTGGAGCGGGCGCTGAAAAAGGATCCCGTCATCGAGATCGTGGGCATGGCTTATGACGCCCACGACGCGATGGACAAGATCCAGCGGCTGCGCCCGAGCGTTGTGACCCTGGACGTTGAGATGCCAAAGATGAACGGCATCGACTTTTTGCGCAAGCTGCTGCCGATCCACCGGGTGCCGGTGGTGGTGGTGAGCGCCGCGCCCGTGCAGGTGTTTGACGCCCTGAGCGCCGGCGCGGTGGATTTTGTGCGCAAGCCGGAGCTGCGCTCCCCTTCGGATTTTGCCGCCTTTGCGGACGATCTGGCCGACAAGATCAAGGCGGCCTCGATGGCAAAGGTACGCCTGCCCCGCACCGCGGCGCCCGCGCCTGCGCCTGCGGCAGCAGCGCCGGCCATGCCG
>CAJTVI010000125.1 GCA_910579545.1 uncultured Oscillospiraceae bacterium
AGCCCACCCAGGAGCCCACCCCCGCCCCCTCCATCGAGGCGGGCAACTGGGCCTTCCTCTCCTTCTCGGCGGTCTCCACCCCGGAAAAGGCGGCCGAAACCGCCCAGCAGCTGGCCGCGCAGGGGGTGCGCTACGCGGTGGTGCCGCTCAAGGACGCGCAGGGGTATATCTATTATGATTCCCGGGTGGAAAAGGCGGCCCAGAGCATCGCCGCCACCACCCTGGACGCCGCGGGCGCGGCCGAGGCGCTGCGGGCGGCGGGCATCGAGCCGGTGGGCGGCGTCACCGTCTTCCAGGACCCGGTGGCCCCGTATACCGACCGCACGATGGGCGTCTATTACCAGGACACCGAGTATTTCTGGCTGGACGCCGCGCGGGACGCCGGCGGCAAGCCCTGGCTCAGCCCCTACTCCGAAACCGCGGTAAGCTTTATCACCTCCCTTCTGGACGAGGTGCAGGCCCTGGGCTACCGGCAGCTGCTGCTGAGCGGGGTCAGCTACCCGCCCACCGCAACCGACCGGGCCAACTTCCACAACGAGACCGGCGAGGAGCCTCCCGCCCGGCTGGCCGCTTTGATCGGCGAGTGGCAGCAAAACGCCGAGGCACGGGGCGGCGCGGTGTGGGTGGAATACCCGCTCTCGGCCGCACGGCCCGGCCAGGCGCTGCTGGGCGGCGGCAGCCTTGCGCAGCTGGGGGTCAAAAACATGGTGCTCACCCTGCCGGCCGAGCAGGAGCCCGAGGAGCGCGAGGCCCTCTTGGCCGACGCGCGCGGCGCGGCCCGGGAGGGCGGCGCGGCCCATCTGGTGCTGCGCACCGGCGGCGAGGCCGCCTTTGACGAAGCCTTTGGCTGATCCGGCGCATTGCCCAGCCATTGTCCGGGCAGGGCCCGGCCCCGGCGGCAGCGGGATCAAAAACAGAAGCCCCAAACAAAATTCGGTCCGTCGATGTTCAGGAGGAATGCGCGATGCAGCACTGCTTTGGTCCCGCAGCCATCCTGCTGCCAGGGGAGGGGATCCCCCTTGGGCAGTGGGCCTGCCTTGCCTGCGACCAGTTTACCAGCCAGCCCGAATACTGGCAAAAGGCCCGGCAGGCGGCGGGCGATGGCCCCAGCGCCCTGGACCTGGTGCTGCCCGAGGCCTTTTTGGGCGCGCCGGACGAGGCCGAACGCATCCGGGCGGTGCACGCCGCCATGGCCGAATACCGCAAAACCGTGCTCACCCGCACAGTAAACGGCTATATTTACCTCGAGCGCAAAACCCAAAGCGGGGTGCGGCAGGGGCTGGTGGGGCTGGTGGACCTGGAGGCCTACTCCTACCAGCCGGGGGCCGAGAGCCCGGTGCGCCCCACCGAGCAGACGGTGCCTGAGCGGATCCCGCCCCGGCTGGCGGTGCGGCGGGGCGCGGCCCTCGAGACCCCCCATGTGATGCTGCTGCTGGACGACGCCGAAGAGCCGGTGCTGGCCCCGCTGGCCGGGCAGAAGGCCGGGATGCGGCCGGTGTACGCCGGCGAGCTGATGCTGGGCGGCGGCAGCGTGGAGGGCTGGGCGGTGGAACAGCCGCAGCAGGTAGAGGCCCTTACCGCGGCCATTGCACGGCAGGGCAGCCCGGCCGTGTTCGACCGCCGCTGGCCCGAGGCCGCCGGCCGGCCGCCGCTGGCCATTGCGGTGGGGGACGGCAACCACAGCCTTGCCACCGCCAAGGCCTATTGGGAGGAGCTGAAGCCCACCCTGCCTCCCGCCGCGCGGCAGGACCACCCGGCCCGGTACTGCCTGGCCGAGCTTTGCAGCCTGCACAGCCCGGCCATTGGCATCGAGCCGATCCACCGGGTGCTGTTTGGGGCCAACTACGCCAGCGTGCTGCTGGCCCTTACCGAGTATTCCGACTATACCGGCGCGGGGCTCTGCGCGGGGGCGCGGGCGGCCGGCTGCCCCCAGACCATGCGGATCCTCTGCGGCGGCCGGGAGGTGCCCCTGGGCTTTGCCCACCCGCACGAGCCGCTGGCGGTGGGCACCTTAGAGGCCTTTGTGCAGCGGTACCTGGCCGGCCATGCCGAGGTGCGGGTGGACTATGTGCACGGCGAGGAGGCCTGCCGGCAGCTGGCCCAAAAGGGGGCGGTGGCCTTTTTGCTGCCCCCCTTTGCCAAGAGCGACATCTTTAAGGGCGTGGTGCAGGGGGGCGTGCTGCCCCGCAAAAGCTTCAGCATGGGCCACGCCGAGGAAAAGCGCTATTACCTCGAGTGCCGCAGCCTTCTGCCGCAGGGGTAACCGCGCAAAAAGCCGCCGGGCCAGCGCTGCCCGCCGCCCGGCCCACAGCTAAAAAAGGACGGAAGAAGAATGAAGACCCAATGACATTTCACGATCTTGAACTCATCCCGCCGCTGCTCAAGGCGGTGGAAAAGGCGGGATACACGGCCCCTTCGCCCATCCAGCAAAAGGCCATCCGGCCGGTGCTGGCCGGGCGGGACCTGCTGGGCTGCGCCCAGACCGGCACCGGCAAAACCGCCGCCTTTGCCCTGCCCATCCTGCAGCGGCTGGCGGCCAGCCGTCCGGCCCAGCGGCGGGTGCGGGCGCTTATACTCACCCCCACCCGGGAGCTTGCTTTGCAGATCGACGAGAGCTTTGCCGAGTACGGGCGCTACCTGCCCCTGCGCCACGCGGTGGTGTTTGGCGGGGTGGGGCAGGGGCCGCAGGTGGCCGCGCTGGAGCATGGGGTGGACATTTTGGTGGCCTGCCCCGGCCGGCTCAACGACCTGATCGGCCAGGGCTTTGCCGACCTTGGCAGCGTCGAGATCTTTGTGCTGGACGAGGCCGACCGCATGCTGGACATGGGCTTTGTAAACGACGTCAAAAAGGTAATCCGCCAGCTACCCCAAAAGCGGCAGACCCTTATGTTCAGCGCCACCATGCCCACCGAGATCGAGCAGCTGGCCGAGAGCATCCTGCGCGACGCGGTAGAGGTCAAGGTGGACCCGGTTTCCAGCACGGTGGATAAGATCGAGCAGAGCCTTTACTATGTCTCCAAGGCCGACAAGCCCGCCCTGCTGGCCAAACTGGTGGGGCAGGATACGGTCAAAAACGCGCTGGTCTTCAGCCGCACCAAGCACGGGGCCGACCGGATCGCCCGCATCCTTAATAAGGCCGGGGTGCCGGCGGCGGCCATCCACGGCAACAAGAGCCAGAACGCCCGGGTGGCGGCGCTCGAGAGTTTCAAGGCCGGCAGGATCAAGGCGCTGGTGGCCACCGACATCGCGGCCCGCGGCATCGATATCAGCGAGCTGTCCCACGTCTTCAACTACGACCTGCCCGAGGTGGCCGAAACCTATGTGCACCGCATCGGCCGCACCGCCCGGGCCGGCCAGAGCGGCTTTGCGGTAAGCTTTTGCAGCCCGGAGGAACAGGAGTACCTGGCCGGCATCGAAAAGCTCAACCGCAAAAGGATCCCGGTGGCGGGGGGGACCCCCGCCCCGGCCGCCGAGGCAAAGCTGGCGGTGGCCGAGGCCGCGCGGGCCAAGGCCGAGGCGCTGGCGGCCCGCATCGC
>CAJTVI010000126.1 GCA_910579545.1 uncultured Oscillospiraceae bacterium
CCGGCCCGCAGCCCAGGGTATCCTCAAAATATTCTTGTGTCATGGTTCGATCGGCTCCCCTTTCGGTCGGGTTTGGTCACTGGCCCGGCGTTACAAACAGCCAGAGCAGCCCCAGCATAAAGCCGGGCAGGATCGCAAGGCTCTTGATGATCTTCATCCTTCACTCCTCCTCATCCCAGGGCGCGGGGGGCATGCCCCCCGCGCCTCCGGTACCGGGGGTACCGGAGGCGTCCGGCGCATCGGGGCCCCCTTTTCGCCCGCCGCGCACCAGCCACAGGCCCAGCCCGATCAGGGCCAGCGCCAGCGCCAGGTTGGGCAGGCTGCGCAAAAGGTCGGTCAAAAACGCCAGCTGCGGGAACGCGTAGCTCAGCTGCCACAGCCAGGGCGAGAGGAAGTTTTCGTACAGCATCATCCCGCCCAGCGCCACCAGCAGCCAGCCAAACAGGTTGTGCCGGCGCTGCAAAAGCATGCCAAGGCCGTTTTGCAGCCCTAAGTGCACCAGGTAATCGTCCGGGGGATTGACCCCCTGCCGGATCTGCTCGTGCAGGTTGAGGGTATCAAAAAAGCTGTACATATACACCACCGGCAGCACCACGGCCAGGATGCCGACGCAGGCGGTGAGAAAAACGCCGAAGCAAAAGATCCCGATGATCGAAAGCCCCCGCCGCATATACCCCTGGTACATCTGCCCCGCGCCGGGGATAAAGGCCCAGCAAAGGGTAAAAAATCCGCTCTTTCTCATGGCTCATTCTTCTCCTCTCATGGCAGTTGCCGGCGTGCGGGCCGGCCTTTGGTCCTGGCTCTGCGCCCAGCGGGCGCGCTGCTCGTCGGCCGGCCTGCGGGCGTCCGGCTCCGCCGCCTGCCCCGCCGCGCCGCCAGGCTGGGCGGCGCCGGTCTCGGGCTCCTTCATCTCGGGCTCCTTCTCCGGCTGCTCGGGCTGCTTTTGGGGCGCGGGGCCCTGCCAGCCCTGGCTGAACAGCCCGCTGCAAAACTCGCCCGCCGCGCCCAGCATCCCGTGTACAAAGCCGGACACCCCTGCGCCGGGGGCCTCGATCTGCGCCGGCTGGCTGGCGGCCGGCTGGGGCCGCAGCAGCTCGTCGCCCTGGGGGGCCATCTGGTGGAAGATGCCGCCGCCCCACAAGGTCAGGGCCACGGCGGCCGCCGCGGCCGCGGCCGCGTACCGCCGCAGGTTCACCCGCATGCTCTTTTTGCGCAGCCGCCAGGCCACCGTGGGGGCAAGGTCGGCCCCGGGCTCGCTCAGCGCGTCCCCGGTCAAAAGCGCGGTGTACCGCTCAAGGCAGGGCTGGCAAAAGCCCAGATGCTCGGCGGCCTCGAGCCGGCCCAGCTCATCCAGCCGGCCGTCCAGCAAGGCCTGCAGGCCGGCGTCGCTCAGGTGCCCGTCCTCGCAAAACAGCTCCGGCTCATCCTTTGCCAGCCAGGGCATTGCATCGCCCGGCTGCTGCTCGTAAAGCTGCTCCCTCATGGCTGCCGCCCCCTTTCCTCGATCTGTTTGCGCAGCATCAGCCGCGCGCGGTATAGCTGGGTATGTACGGTCTTGGGCGGGCGCTCCAGCAGACGCGCGATCTCCTCCACCGTTCGTTCCTCCAAAAAAAACAGGGTCGCCACCTTTAAATAGGGCTCCTTCAGCTCCAGCACCATCTGCCGGATGGCCCCGGCCTCGTCCCGGCTCACGGCCAGCTCCTCGGGGCCGGGCGGCGCGCCGCCGTGCAGCGGGGCCTCGGGCAGGTTTTCGTCGCCGGGGGCGCTTACCCGGCGGTTCCAGGCGCTTTTCAGGTGGTCCTTGGCCTTGTTGGCGGCGATCCGGGCCAGCCAGGCCTTGTAATGCTCGGGCGGGCAGGCGTCGATGTGGGTAAAGGCGGCCACAAAGGTGTCCTGCGCCAGGTCCTCGGCGGTTTGGGGGTTTTTTACAAGCTGGTAGCACACGGTGTACACCAGATTCTGGTACTGCCGCACAAGGCCGGTAAATTCTGTGCTCGTCACCTCGGCCGCGCTCCCCCCTTTCCCTGAAACCTCCGTCAGGGAACAGAGGTTTTTAGAGGATGCGGCCGGCATTTTGCTTGCCGCCGCGTCCCTTTTGGCAAAGGGGGCAGCCCGCCGGCCCCCTTGCTCTTGCGCGCTGTTTATATAACGACCAAGCCGCCGCCCTTTCTTCAAGGGCGGCCGGCCAATTTCAAACTTTTTTTGCAAAGGGGCGCGCCCGGCGCGCCTTATCCCCAAAGGCCAAAGGGCTTAAAATGCCAAGGGCGGCAGGGATGCCCCTGCCGCCTTTTTGCGTTTTAAAACAGCGCGCCCAGCACGCCGAACAGCCCGGCACTGGCCGCGCCCATCAGCAGCCCCGCCAGCAGCACCCCGCCCATGGCGGCCAGGGCGCTCTGCTTAAAGTCCATATCCAGGATGCTGGCCGCAAGGGTGCCGGTCCAGGCGCCGGTACCGGGCAGCGGGATGCCCACAAACAGCAGCAGCGCCCAAAACAGCCCCCGGCCGGCCTTTGCCTTGAGTTTTTCGCCGCCCTTTTCGCCCTTGCGGTAGAACCAGTCAAAAAAGCCGCCCACTTTGGGCAGGGTACGGCCCCATTCCAGCACCTTGCGGGCAAATAAAAAGATGATGGGCACCGGCAGCATGTTGCCCACCACCGCCACAATGTAGGTGGGCAGCAGCGGCAGCCCCATCCCCACCCCAATGGGGATCGCGCCGCGCAGTTCAATAAGCGGCACCATCGAAACCAAAAACACCCAAAGATATTCCTTCAGCATCTGCGTAAAACCGCCTTTTTTCGTTTTTTGGGGCCGGGCACGGCGCTCCGCCGTGCCCGGCTTTTGCAAAGCGCAGGGCCGCCATGGCCCCCTTTGCTTTATCCAGCATACAGGATTTTTGCCCGCTGTGCAAGTGCAAACGCGTTTTTACTCGGTCTCGTCCCAGCCCAGCAGCCGCCGCAGCCGGTAGTAGCTGCCGCCGCCCGCCCCCTGCTGGCTCAGGCTCAGCAGCAGGGGGGTGTTGCTGGCCATCAGCTTTGCCAGCTGGGTGGTGTAGGCGTTCAGCGCCGTCTGCGCACCGCTGGCCCGCTGGGCCCGCAGCTGGGCAAGGTTGCCCTGGTGGGTGTTCAGCAGGCCGGCCAGCTGGCGCTGGCGCTCGTTTTCCAGCTTTGTGCGGGCATTGCCGTAGTTGTTGTAGAGGCTGCCCAGGGTGGTCTCGCTGGCGCCGCCCCCAAGGCCCTGGGCCGCCATGTCCTGCGGCAGGCGCAAAAGGCTCAGCATCTTGTTGATATAGGCCTCCTGCAGGGCCCGGTCGGTGTCGGTGTTCAGCTGGCCGGCCGCGTACTCGTAATCCTTTTTCTGCTGCGCCTCGGCGATCCGGTAGGCCTCGTCCCGCGCCTTCTGCTGGGCCTGCAAAAAGGCGCTCAGCAGTTCAAAGGCGTCCGGCCCGCCCCCGCCGCCAGACC
>CAJTVI010000127.1 GCA_910579545.1 uncultured Oscillospiraceae bacterium
GGCAGCGTGGGCAACGGCAGCACCCTGCGGCTGATCAGCGACATCCCGGGGGTCAAGTACACCGAGGGGCGGTTTTTGCCCTACTTTTTCCCGGACGTCTTCTGCGAAGGGGGCGACCCGGTCAAGGAGGCGCGGGAGAACTGGATCACGGCCCGGCGCGCGATCCTGCGCAAGCCGGTGGACCGGATCGGCTACGGGGGCTACCTCAAGCTGGCCTGCCAGTTCCCGGAGTTTTTGGAGTATGTCGAGGGGGTCTGCAATGAGTTCCGGCAGCTGTACGGGTATGTCAAGGGCAGCGAGCCCTACTGCGCGGCGCGGGTTGCGGTGCTCAACAGCTGGGGCAGGATGCGGTCGTGGGGGTGCCACATGGTGCACCACGCGCTCTACCAAAAGCAGAATTACAGCTACGCGGGTGTGCTGGAGGCACTGGCGGGCGCGCCGTTCGCGGTGCGGTTCATGAGCTTTGACGAACTGGCGGCCGACCCGCACGCCCTCGATGAGATCGACGTGGTGCTGAACATTGGCGACGGCGACACGGCCCACACCGGGGGCGCGGTGTGGGAGGACCCGGCGATCTCGGCGGCCGTCAAGGGGTTTGTGCACCGCGGCGGCGGGTTCATCGGGGTCGGCGAACCTTCGGGCCACCAGTACCAGGGCCGGTACATCCAGCTGGCCGGGGTGCTGGGGGTGGAAAAGGAGACCGGCTTTACCCTGGGGTACGATAAGTACAACTGGGCCGAGCACCCCGAACACTTTATCCTGGCGGACGCCGAAGGCCCGGTGGATTTTGGCGAGGGCAAAAAGGGCATCTACGCGCTGGAGGGCGCCGAGGTGCTGGTACAGCGGCAAAAGGAGGTACAGCTTGCGGCCAACGGGTTTGGCGCGGGGCGCGGGGTGTACATCAGCGGGCTGCCGTACAGCTTTGCGAACAGCCGGCTGCTGCACCGCGCGATCCTGTGGGCGGCACATGCGGAGGAGAAGGCCCAGCGGTGGTTCAGCAAAAACCCGGCCACCGAGCTGCACGCCTACCCGCAAAACGGGCGGTACTGCGTGGTGAACAACAGCTACGAGCCGCAGGACACCACCGCGTTTACCGGCGACGGCGCCGCCTTTGCGCTGAGCCTTGCGCCGGGCGAGATCCGGTGGTTCAGCATGGAGTGAGGATTTTTGCTGGCCCAAGCCGGGTGTGGGGGAGAGTCTCGAAAGGCTTTCGGGGCAGGGGTCCTGTTGCCTTGAGAGACTGCTCCCACGCACCCGGCCGGCGGTCATCGCTCCCCGGTTTGGACATTCCCGCGCCGCCGCCTGCCCGCGCCGCACCGCTCTATAAAAAAAGAAAGGGGCTGATGGGATGCCGGCCATTGGGGTGATCGTGCCCGTTTATCAGGTCGAGGCCTGGCTGCCCGGCTGCATCGGGAGCATTCTGGCCCAGAGCTTTGCCGATTTTACCCTTGTGTTGGTGGACGACGGCAGCCCGGACGGCTGCGGCGCGCTCTGCGACGAGGCCGCCCGGCGGGACGGCCGGGTGCGGGTGGTGCACAAGCCGAACGGGGGGCTTTCCTCTGCCCGCAACGCCGGGCTGGAGGCGCTGCGGCAGGGCGCGGGCTTTTGCTGCGAGTATCTTGCCTTTGTGGATTCGGACGACCTTGTGCACCCGGATTTTTTAAAGCGGCTGTACGAGGCCGCGGTGCGGGAAAACGCCGACCTTGCCCTGTGCGGGGTGGAGGACGTGCTGGAGGACGGCCGTTCCCAGGATCCGCCCCAGTTTTCCCGCCCGGTGCGGGAGGGCTGCTTTGGGGCCCGGGCTTTGCTGGCCGAGTTTTACGGCCCGGCAGCCACCTGCTACACGGTGGCCTGGAACAAGCTGTACAAGGCCTCGCTCTGGCAGACCCTGCGCTACCCCGAGGGCCGCATCCACGAGGACGACGCGGTGGCCCACCTGCTTTACTGGCAGGCCCAGCGGGTGGTCTGCCTGGCCGCGCCGCTCTACCAGTACCGGCTGCGGCAGGGCAGCATCTGCCGGGAGGCCCTGTCGGCCGGGCGGTTTGACGGGGTGGCCGCCCACGCGGCCCGCTGCCGCTTTTTTGCCCGGCAAAAGGCCCCCCGCGCCCTGCAGCAAAAGGCGCTGGCCGCCGTGTTTCTGCGCTACCTTGCCCTGTGCGGCGAGGCGGCCGCCGCCGAGCACGCCGCCCCCCTGCCCGGCCCCTTTTTGGCCCGCTGGGCGGCCGAGCAGCGCAGCCTGCGGGGGCTTTTGCCGGCCCTGCCCGGCTGCCCCGGCCTGACCCCGGCCCAAAAGCTGAGCGCCGCGCGCTGGTGCAGCCTGCCCCCGGCCGCCCTGCTGGGCCGGCGGGGCGGCGGGCGCAAAAAGCCGCCGGTGCCCAAACGGCCAAAGCCGCCAAAGGCCCCAAAAACCGGGCTCAAAAAGCGGGGCTGAGGCCGCGCGCAGCGGCCCCCCTGCACCGCCTTTGCCGCGTTCTGCCGCCCGCAAACAGAGCTTCCAGCCATACTTTTTGCCCTTTGGAGGACCGCCCATGACCCGATCTCAAGCCCAAGCCCCCCGGATATTTTTGCTGCCGCCGCCGGACCTGCCGGTGCCGGCGGTAGAGGGCGGCGCGGTGGAGACCCTGATCACCCACCTGATCGAAGAAAACGAGCGCCAGGGCCTTTTGCGGCTGGAGTGCGCCAGCATCCCCCACCCGGCGGCGGCCGCCGAGGCCGCCGGCTGGCGCAACACCAAAATGCACTGGATCGCCCCGCCGCCCGCTGCTTTGCGCCGGCTGTACGGGCCCTGGCGGGGGCTGATGCAGCGGCTGGGCCGGCTGGAGCGCTGGCCCCAAAACCCCTGGTACCTCGCGG
>CAJTVI010000128.1 GCA_910579545.1 uncultured Oscillospiraceae bacterium
GCGGATGCGGCTGACCAGTAGAATTTGCGGCTTTGTTTTCTTATGGAACCGCCGCAAAAGGGCGCTGCTCTTTTTGGTGCTGGGGGCGGCGGCGCTGCCGGTGTGGTGGGTGCTCTGGTTTTTGGCCCTGGGGGCGCTGCAAAGCCCGGAGGAACTGGGCGTCCTTTACGGCCCGGTGCTCCGGGACGCGCCCGGCCTTGCCGGCTGGACGGTGCTGCCCAGCTGGCCCACCCTGCGCCCGCTGGCCGAGCTGCTGCTGGATACGCCGGAGTTTTTTGCGATGTTCTGGAACAGCTGCCGCCTGGCTTTGCCCCAGCTGCTGGGGCAGCTTTTGGTGGGCGCGCCGGCGGCCTGGGCCTTTTCGCGGCTGCGGTTTTTTGGGCGGCAGGCCCTGTTTGGGCTGTATCTGCTTTTAATGGTGCTGCCCTTTCAGGTCACCATGGTGCCGGGGTATCTGGTGCTGGGCTCGCTTGGCCTGCTGGATACCCGCTGGGCGGTGGTTTTGCCGGGGGTGTTTTCCACCTTCCCGGTGTTTATCATGGCAAAAAGCTTTGACGCGGTGCCCCGCGCCATGCTGGAGGCCGCCCGCATCGACGGCGCCGGCCCGCTGCAAACCTTTTTGCGCATCGGGCTGCCGCTGGGCGCGCCGGGGGTGGCGGCCGCGGCGGTGCTGGGCTTTTTGGACGGCTGGAACCTCATCGAGCAGCCCATGACCTACCTCAAAAGCCCCTCGCTCTGGCCGCTCTCGATTGCCATGCCCGGGTTTTCGGCCGCTTCGGAGCTGGGCGGGCTGGCGCTGGCCGCAAGCCTTGTGGCGCTGGTGCCGGCGGTGCTGGTGTTTTTGTGCGGGCAGCGGTATCTCGAGCTGGGCATCCAGTCCAGCGGGCTCAAAGGGTAGGGGAGGGAACGGTTTGAAAGCGCTTTTTACACGCCTGTCCGCCGCTTTTGGGGCGGGCCCGGCCGGGGGCCGGGCGCTGGGCTGGGCCGCCCGGTTTTTTGCCGGCATGCTGGCCCTTACCCTGCTGGCGCGGGGCATGGCCGGCGCGGCAATGCCGCGGGTCACCCTGGGCCGGGCGGGGGCGGGGGTGCTCACCACCCGGCTCGAGGCGGACGGCACGGTCACCGCGGCGGGCAGCCTGCCGGTCTGCCTGCCGGCGGCGCTGCCGGTGCGCGGGGTGCCGGTGGCCGCCGGGCAGACGGTGGCCGAGGGGGACACCCTGGCCCAGCTGGACGAGGAGGCGCTGGCGCAGGCCATTGCCCAAAGCCAGGCGGAGCTGGCCGTTCTTGATGCCCGGCTGGCCCGGCTGGCGGACGCCCCGCCGCTGGACGAGAGCGCCCTTGCCGAGGCCCGCCGCACCCTGCTGTGGGCCCAGCAGGACTACGACGCCCTGGCCGGCGAGGACGACCCCGACGCCCTTGCCGCCGCCCAGCGCGCGCTGGACCGGGCCGCCGCCGCGGTGGAAACCGAGCGGGCCGCCTGCATCCGGGCGCAGCAGCAGCTGGAGCTCTCGGCCGGGGAAAACGCCGCCGAGGCCGCCGCCGTGCGGCTGGAGCGGCAGGCACAGCAAAAAACGCTGGAGCAGCTTACGGCCCTGGCAAACGCCGGGGGCCGGCTGTGTGCGCCGGCGGCGGGGGTGCTGCTCTCGGTCGGCCTTTCGCCCGGCCAAACCGCCGATCCGGCCCTGCCGGCGGTTACCTTAGCCGATGCCGGGGCGGGGTATCTGGTGCGGTTTTGGCTTACCGAGGAGGAGGCCAAACAGGCAAAGCCGGGCCAGACCGTGCGGGTGGTGCAGGGGCAGCAGACGGCGGACGCCGCCCTGCTGGCCCTGGCCGCGCCGGACGCCGAGGGCCGCACCGAGGCGGCGGCCCGGCTGGAGGGCACGGGCTGGCGGTGCGCGCCGGCTGCCTGCACCCTCACCCTGTCCAGCCAGCAGTACGAGCAGCTGCTGCCGGCCAGCGCGGTGCAAAGCGGCCCCACGGGCGATTGCGTCTACACGGTGGAGCGGCGCACCACCCTTTTGGGGGTGCAAAACCTGCTGGTGCGGGTGCCGGTCACGGTGCTGGCCGCGGCCGACGGCCGGGTGGCGGTGCAGGCGGCGCTGGCCCCGGATGCCGAGGTGGTGCTGGCAAGCACCGGGGCGCTGGCGGCGGGCGGCCGGGTAAGGGTGGAGGAATAAATTGCGATGGAACAAGAAGTTTTGAATAAAGTTACAGACGTAACCTACACTGCCCGGCCATCCGGGCCGCTGCTTGGGCGGGCCGGGCGCTGGCTCTGCTTTGGGCTGCTGGCGCTGGCCGTGTTTGTGGGGTTTGGGGCGGCGGGGCGGCTTGCGGCGGCGCTGAAAACCCCCTCGCTGCGCTGGGGCCAGCCGGTGCCCTGGCAGCAGGCCAGCCGGGTGTACCGGCAGGCCGAAACCGCGCGGCAGGCCGCGGCCCTGCCCCTGGCGGAGGGCGGCGCGGGCGGTGGGCAGGAGCCGCTCTGCCCCACCTTTTGGCAGGAACAGCCGGGCGAGGCGGCCGGCCCGCGCGGCGCGGCCCAGGCCGCGGCCGTTTGGGTGCTGGGCGAGCCGGCGCTGGCCTTTCCGGCCCGGTGCCTTTTTGGGGCGATGCCCACCCGGTACCAGCCCGAGGGCTGTGCCGTCAGCCAGGGGCTGGCCATGGCCCTGTTTGGCAGCGCCGACGCGGTGGGCCAAACCCTGCGCTGGCAGGGCCGCACCCTTACCGTGTGCGGGGTGTTTGCCGGCCAGCCGGCCCGGCTGGTGGCCAGCGCGCGGCCGGGGCAGGGCTTTTGCTGTGCCGAATTGGATGGCCTTGCCGCCGGCGAGCCGGACCA
>CAJTVI010000129.1 GCA_910579545.1 uncultured Oscillospiraceae bacterium
GCCGCCGCCGAGGCGGTGCTGCCCGGCGCGGGGGCGCTGCTGGCGGGCCCCAACGACAATCTGGGGGTGGAGTACTGCAAGGCCATCCTGCGGCAGGGCAGCCCCCTGACCCCGCTGGCCCTGCCCCGGCGGGGGGCGCAGCACGGGGACGCCGCGCCCCAAACGCCGCAGGCCGGGTTTGCCAGCGCCGGATTTTTGCGGGCCGAGTGCCGCCGCGCCGGGCTGGATGCCCTGGCCGGCTGGGTGCCGCGGGAGGCGCTGGAGTTCTACCGGCAGGCCGGGGCGGCGGGCGAGATGCTGAACGAGGCGGCCTTTGGCCTTGCGGTGCTGGCGCGGCTGCGGGGCATGGACGCCGGGCAGCTGGCCCGCATCCGGGGCGCGGGGGAGGGGCTGGACCGCCGGCTGGCCGCCGCCCTGCGCACGGCCGGCAGTTTGCAGCAGCTGTATGCCGGCATGAAAACCCGCCGCTACGCCCACGCCCGGCTGCGGCGGCTGGCGCTGGACGCGGCGCTGGGCTATACCGGCGCGCTGCCCGCCCTGCCCCCCTACCTGCACCTGCTGGCCGCCCGGCGGCAGGCCCTGCCGCTCTGCAAAAGCGCCCGGCTGCCCTGCGGCTGTTCGCTGGCCGGCCTGGCAAGGCAGAACGAGGCCGCGGCCGCAGCGGCCGCCGCCGAGGCCGCCGCCTGGGACCTTACCGCCCTCTGCCGGCAAACGCCCGGCCCGATGGGCCTTTGCTATACCCAAAAGCCGGTGATCCTGTAACCGCAAAAAAATGCCGCCCCCTGCCCGCAAACGGCGGGCAGGGGGCGGCGATATTTTTTGGGGCGGCGGCCGTTACCTGGCGGCGGCCGTGCTTTTTGCCGGCAGCAAAACCGGCACAAGCGCCAGCGCCGCAAGGCTTACCCCGCCCATGGCCCAAAAGGCGGCGGGCAGGCCGAACCGGTCGGCCAAAACGCCCATCAAAACCGGGCCGCCGCTCATCCCAAGGCCGTACACCGCCTGAAAAAAGCCCATGGCCGTTGCCCGGAACCGCGGCTCGACCCCCTGCACGCAGCCGCCCAGCAGCACCGCAATGGTCAGGCTGTTGCCCACCCCGGCCAGCGCCTGCAAAGCGTATACCTCGGCCATGCGGCCGGCCAGCGGCAGCAGCAGGCAGTAAAGGGCGGTAACGGCAAACCCCCACAGCAGCAGCGGGCGCAGCCCATACCGGGGCAGCCAGCGCCGGGCCACAAGGTAGTTGACCAGGACCACCGGGGCCATCAGGGCAATGTTCATGCCGCTAAGCTGGGCCGGCTGCGCCCCAATGGCCGCCGCGTGGTTGGAAACAAAGGCGCTGTAGGTAGAAAAGGCCACCGTTTGGGCCAGCACGGCCAGCAGGCTGCATCCAACAAGGGTGCGGTCCCGCAAAAGGGCGGGCAGCTGCCGCAGCCGGATGGGCTGGCCGGCGTCCGGGGCCCGGCGCAGCCCCAGGCAGCAGCCAAGGGCCAGCAGCGCCGCGCCGCCCGAGAGCAAAAAGCACCCCCGCACCCCAAACCGGCCCACCAGCAGGGCGGCCAGCGCAAAGCAGGCCAGCCGCCCCGCCTGGTTGGCCACATTGAGCATCGAGATGGCCTGCGGGGCCCTGGAGGCGGGGAAATACCCGCTGTACAGCACGGTAAAGGCCACCCAGCAGGCGGCCCCCAGCCCGCCCAGCGCCCGGAAGATCAAAAACCCGGCCGGCGAATAAAAAAAGCAGATCCCAAAGGAGGCGGCCGCCGCCATGGCGCAGCCGGCCGCCACAAACAGCCGGTGGCAGTTCCAGCGGTCGGCCGCGATGCCCATGGGGATGCGGGAGAGCAGCTGGGTCAGCCCATAGCCGGCGCTCACCACGCCCATAAAGGTGGCGGTGGCCCCCATGGCCTGCAGTTCGGGGTTGAGGTAGGGCAGATAGGCGTATTGCGAAAACCAGAACAAAAAGGTCACGCAAAACATCATCCGCGCAGAGTTTTGATACTTTCCCACAAAAGGACCTCCTTATATTTACGGCGGTTCGGGGCGCGCCGGCTGCGCCGAGCGGCAAAACACCCGCCGCGGCCGGCGGGGCTGGCGGCCGGCCTTTAAAAAAGCCCGGGGATGCCGGGCCGCCGCTGCCGTTGGGTTCCTGAAATAGCTTGATAAGCCGGCTGAGGGAGGGGCTTCGCTGGGCTGCAGGGCAAGAGGGATGCTTTGCCGGGCCGCGGGGCGAGGGGTCCCGGCTGGCCAAAGGCAAAAGGGGGGTTATCTGCGCTCGGCGCCGGAGCTCTCCTTCCAGCGGGCGTCCTTCTGGGCCTTTTCCTGCCGGCGCTTTTCCTGCAGCTGGGCCAGCTGGGCCAGCTGCTGCTGGTGGGCGGCTTCCCGCCGGGCGGCTTCCTCCTCCCGCTTGCGGGCGATCTCGGCCAGCCGGCGCTGGGAGTCCTCCCGGGCCTTGCGGGCCGATTCCTCCCAGGCCTGGGCGCTGGCCGCCGGGGCGGCCGGTGCCTGGGCGGCGCGGGGCTTTGGGGCGGGTTTTGGGGCCGGCGCAGCGGCAGTCGGGGCCGCTGTTTGGGCGACAGACCTCGCCGCACGGGGCTTTGGATCCGCGCCCGGCTTGGGGGCGGGCGCGGCCGGATCTGCCGCTCCGGCCGCCCGGGCGCTGCTGGCCCGGCTTGCGGCGTGGGAACTGGCCGGCTGCGCGGTGGACTGCACCGGCTGGGCCGGCCGGGCGGC
>CAJTVI010000130.1 GCA_910579545.1 uncultured Oscillospiraceae bacterium
CAGCCGCCCCTCCTGCAGGCCGGCGCAGGCCGCCGGCAGCCCCAGCGAGAGCAGCCCCAGCCCCAGCGCCGCCAGCCCAGCCAGCCGGCGGCGCAGGAAACCGGCCCCCTGACCGGCCCCCTGCAGGGGGCACGGCCCCAGGCGCAAAAAGGATTTATTCATTCCGCCCCACCCCCTTGTATTTGCGGCCCGGCGGGCAGCCAGAGCCGGGCGGCCGTGCCGCGGCCCGGCGCGCTCTCCAGCCAGAGCAGCCCCCCGTGGGCCGCCGCGATGCGGGCGCAGAGGGCAAGCCCCAGCCCGGTGCCGCCGTTTTGCCGGCTGCGGCTTTTGTCCACCCGGTAAAAGGGCTCAAACACCCGGGCCAGCGCCCCGGGCGGGATGCCGCAGCCGGTGTCGGTAACCGAGACCAGCCAGCCGGGCTGGCCGCCCTGCGCCGTATCCGGCGCGTCCTGCGCGGCTGGCTCCGCCTGCGGGGCAGCCGCGCTGGGCAAAGCTTGCCCTGCCGCCAAAAGCGCCGCGTCCGCTTCGGTTCTGGGGGCCGCCGCCCCCTGCTCTGCCGCCGCGCGGGCCGCGGCGGCGGGCAGGGCATCGCAGTACACCCGCACACAGCCATCGGCCGGGCCAGAGGCGGCGGCGTTGAGCAGCAGGTTGCGCAGCAGCGCCGCCAGCAGCACCCGGTCGCCCTGCACCACCGCGCGGGAGGGTATGGGCGCGCCGGACTTGGGCCCATTTGGGGCAGCGGGGGCGCAGGCATCCGCCGGGGCATCCCCAGCCAAAAACCGCACCGGGCTGCCCGGCAGCGGCAGGCCGCGCAGCGCGTCGGCCAGCACGGCGGCCAGCAGCACCGGCTCCAGCGGGACGCCCCCCTCCTCCAGCCCCAGCAAAAGCAGCAGCTGCCGGCCCAGGCCCTCCAGCCGGGCGGCCTCGCGGTAGATATGGCCCGCGGCCCGCTGCCGCCGCGCGGGCGGCTGCTCGCCGCTGCGCAGCAGGTCGGCGTAGCCCAAAATGGCGGTCATGGGGGTTTTAAGCTCGTGGGTAAAATCGGCCACAAACTGCTTTTGCCGCTCATTTTCGGCGCGCAGCGCGGCGGCCTGCGCCTGCACGGCGGCGGCCATGGCGTTAAAGCCTGCCGCCAGCGCCCCCACCTCGCCGCCGGCCTGTTCCAGCGTTTGGGGGCAGCGCGCCCCCTCCTCGCCCGCGGCGATCCGTCGGCTGGCGGCCTCCAGCTGGCGCAGCGGCCGGGTGAGCAGCCGGCTCAGCGCCGCGGCCGCCGCCCCGGCCAGCAGCAAAGCGGCGCACTCCAGCGCCAGGTACTGCCGCAGCTGGCGATCCCGCTCGGCAAACAGGCCGCTCAGGTCCCGGCCGCTCACCAGCCAGAGGGTCTGCCCCTCCAGCGCCAGGGGGGACGCCAGCAGCAGGTAGGGGGTCTCGCCGGCTTTGGCCAGGCAGCCCCCGGCCTCCCCCGCCCGCCACACCTCGGCAAAGGGCAGGCTGAGGGGCAGGTTGGAATAAAGGCTCATGCCGGTATCGCTCAGCAGCGCAAAGGGGGCGGCGTTTGGCCCCCCGGCGGCCCGCAGCTGCCGGGCATAGCCCGCGGCGGCCCCGGCCATGCCGGACGCGCCGCCCCCCGCCGCGGCCAGCGCCGCCTCCAGCCGGAACCGCTCGGGCAGCTGGGCTGCCGCCTGCTGGGCCGCGGCCTGCTCCAGCGCGCTGGAAAAATTGCGGCAGACCGTATATGCGCCGCCCCCCGAGAGGGTCAGGCAGAGCAGCAGCAGGATGGCGGCGGTCAGCCGGGCAGAAAATCGCATGTGTCCCCCTCCTTTTGCAGCAGATAGCCCACCTTGGGCACCGCCCGCAGCCGGCCGCCCAGCCCCAGCTTGCGCCGCAGCCGGGAGATGTGGATGTCCAGGGTGCGGGGGCCGACGTCGCTGTCCAGCCCCCACACCCGCTCAAACAGCACCTCCCGGTAGAGCGCGATGCCCCGGCTGCGGGCCAGCGCCAGCAGCAGTTCGTACTCCCGCGGGGTCAGCTCGACCGGCTCGGGGCCCTTGCGCACGGTGCGGGTGGCGGGGTCGATGGTGATGTCCCACAGCCGCAGCAGCCCGCCGTACCGGCCGGTGTGCCGCAGCACCCCCTCCACCCGGGCCACCAGTTCGCTGGCCGCAAAGGGCTTTACGATGTAATCATACGCGCCGGCCCGCAGCCCCCGCACCCGGTCCTCCACCGAGCCGCGCGCGGTGAGAAAGATCACCGGGGCGCCGGTGGGCTCGATGTACTCCAGCAGGGCAAAGCCGTCCGCCCCCGGCAGCATCACGTCCAGCAGCACAAGGTCGAACCGCCCGCCCTCCAGCCGGTCGGCCGCCTCCTCGCCGCTGGCCGCCCGTACCGCGGCAAAGCCTGCGTCCTGCAGGGTCAGTTCGATCAACTCGGCAATGGCCGGCTCGTCCTCTACGATCAAGATGGGCAGCATCCCATTTTTCCTCCTTATTAGGCGTTTGGCCGGGCGTATCCCCCGCAAGAGGATACCAGCCGGTTGTTTCAAAACGGTTTCGGCGGGGCAAACGCGGGCCGCCTTTAGTCTTGGCAGCCCATCCCCCTTGAAGCAGGCATTTTCCATGCCGCGCACCGCAAAAGGGGCCGGGCCGCCTTGCAAGGCGGC
>CAJTVI010000131.1 GCA_910579545.1 uncultured Oscillospiraceae bacterium
GCAAAAGGGCAAGGCCGCGGCGCCGCTGTGTGTAATGGGAACTGCCGCCCCTGGCGCGGGGCCAAAAGCTTAACGGAGGGGGCCGAACCCGGACCGGGTTCAGCGCCCCTTTGCCTTAGTGGGCGGTGCAGACGGCCGGCAGGTTATCGCGGCTGTAGTAGCCGGTGCCGGTGTTGGGGCAGTTGCCGTTGGCAATGTCGCCGGTGTCGGCGCAGTAGGTCTGGCGCACCACGTTCTCCTCGTCGGTGGGGAATGCCTTGAACTCCAGGTTTTCCTGCACCCGCTCCATCAGGGTCTTCCAGGCCACCTGGGTGGGCTTGCCGCTGGTGGTGCGGCCCTCCAGCGAGCGGTCGCTCATGTCAAAGGGCTTGTCAAAGCCCCACCAGACGCTGGTTACATAGTACGGGGTAAGGCCCACAAAGGTAAAGTCGCGGTAGTTGCTGGCCGTGCCGGTTTTGCCCACCGCGTCCATCTCGCCGGCGGGGGTCATGCCGCTGGCCGTGCCGCCGCCCAGCAGCACGTTGCGCAGCAGCCGGTTCATGATCATGGCGGTGGAGGGCTGGATGGCCTGGGTGCGGCTGATCTTGCTGGAAACGTCCATATACGGCTCGCCGTTCGCGTCGGTGACCTCGGTGTACAGGTGGGGGGTGACATACACGCCGCCGTTGCCGAACATCTGGTAGGCCGCGGCCAGCTGGATGGGGGTCACGCCGCCGCCCTGGCCGCCCAGCACGATGGGGCTGTAATCGTTGTCGGTGGGGGCAAGGTCCTCCAAGTGCAGGGTGTCGTGGGCAAAGTTGTACATATTGTCCACCCCGACCGTGCTGCCGGTCCAGACCGCCACCGTGTTGAGCGACTTTGCCAGCGCGGTGCAGAGCAGCACCGGCTCGCCGGTGCCGGGGCCGGTAAAGTTGACCGGCCAGTCGCGCCAGACGTCCTCTCGCGCGATGGCGGCGGGGTCGTTGATGCCGCCAAAATAGCTGGCAAACTCGGGTTTAAGCACCTTTTTGTCCGCCGCGGTATAGAATGGGGCGTCGCTCATGAGGGAGGAGTAGTTGAGGGTGCCATAGTCGATGGCAAGGCTGTAGGCCGCAATCGGCTTCATGCTGGATCCGGTCTGCCGGGGCACAAAGGCGCGGTTGAGGCCAAGGTCCACCTTTTTTTCGCCAAGGCCGCCCACCAGCGCCACCACCTCGCCCTCATAGTTGAGGGTGGCCATGGCCGCCTGGGTGCGCACCCGGCGGTAGTAAAGGGTGTTGCCCTCCTCGTCGGTGCTGGTCTTGGGGGTGCCGTCCTCATTCAGGACGATCTCGTCCTCCTCCTGAATCAGGTTCTCGGCGATCTCCTCCTCCCGCCAGAGCGGGGCAAAGATCTCGTCGTTGGCGTTGAGCATCACCTGCTCCATCTGCTGCTGCACAAAGGGGTCCACCGTGGCGTAGATGCGCAGGCCGCCGTTGTAGATGACGTTGAGGGCCTGGGATTCGCCCTCCCAGCCGTTCTCGTCGTTGATGTCCTTTACCAGCTGCTGGATGATGGCGTCGGTAAAATAGGAGTTGTTGCTGGTGCGGGTGACGACCTCATCCGTCTGCCCCTCGGCCAGCTCGAGCGGGGCGTTGACCGCCTGCTCGTACTCACTGTCGGTGATCTTGCCCTGCTGCCACATAAAGTACAAAACGTCGTTGCGGCGCTGCAGGTGGGTCTCGGGGTTGGTGTAGGGGTTATACAGGGTGGGATTTTTGGTGATGGCCGCAATGGACGCGCACTCCTGCAGCGAGAGGTCGCCCAATTCCTTGCCAAAATAGGTGTCAGCCCCGGCGCGCACCCCCGCGATGCGCCCGGTAAGGCTGATGGTGTTGAGATAGGCCTCCAGGATCATGTCCTTGGAATAGCGGTTTTCCAGGCCGATGGCGCGGAAGATCTCCCGCACCTTGCGCATGGGGTCCTGATCATCATCGCCGGTGATGTTTTTGATAAGCTGCTGGTCGATGGTGGAAGCGCCCTGCTCGCTGGCGTAAAGGCGCAGCTGGCCGTGGGTAAGCCGGTTGAGCACTAAGTTGATGGTGGCCGAGAGGGTGCGCTTGAAGTTGACGCCGGGGTGCTCGTAAAAGGTTTTGTCCTCGGTGCAGATAAAGGCCCACTGCAGATCCTCCGGGATCTCGTTGAGGTAGGCCCAGATGCGGTTATTGTCCCGGCTGAGGGTGTCGTACACCTCCCAGACGGTGGGGTCGTCGTGGTTGCGGGCGTAGATGATGGTGGTGTAGGCAAGGTCCATGTTGTCCAGGTCCAAAAGGTCGGCGTCGGCCGCGGTGGCCTTGACCACATACATGCTCAGCAGCACCGCCAGCACGCTGCCCAGCATCACGCCAAGGCAGCCCATGCAGACGCAGAAGCGCCAGAAAAAGCTCCAGATGCGCCCAATCACCGAGCGCTTTTTCTTTTTGGGGCCGCTGGGCGGCTGGTTTGGCCCATGCGGCGGCTGGCCCCCG
>CAJTVI010000132.1 GCA_910579545.1 uncultured Oscillospiraceae bacterium
TGCCTGATGCTTCTTTTCTGTTTTACTCTTAGCCTCTGCCTGGGGGCTTGTTTGTCGTGCTGTTTTTCTTTGCGTTTTCTACTTTGGGTTCACGCTAAACCGTCCCCGTGTCCCTGCGGCATGAACCAAGCTTGCATCTGCCCAGATTCATTTTTCTTGAGACATTGGTCTGCAATCTCCTTATTGTGTTTGCAAATCAGACGGTTTACAGCAAGTAACACAAAAATGTAGGCGTGTGCTGACGGGTTCCTATGATTGAAAAAGGAAACAAGAACATACGGATAAAACGTTGCAGTGAATATTGATGGAAACAAGATGTATGTTGGACTATACTTTTTACTGGCTTTCCAATACACATATACAAAAATGTAGAATACAAAACGTAACACAATATATGGCTCGAGCCAATAGGAATAAAAATAATCCGGAACACTTCCATCAATCGGGCATACAAGAAGTTCAAGCAATCCCAAAAAAAGCACAGATAAGATAAGAATAATATATATCAGTTTAGAATGTTGCAAATACCATACTATCCATCTGTTGAGTATACTTTTCATGCCATAAATCACCTGTTTTTTGATTTTAAAAGGAGTAGCCCTGCACGAAAGTGCATAGGACAATCGAGTAATTCAACCACGGTGCAAAACTTCTATCTATGTTTTTTAGAAAACTTGTGTTATTCATCGGGTGCCAGGATAAGCTCAATGCCGCCGCCCCAGCCAGCTGGAGCAACTGCAAATTGGAAGTGATTACTTTCAATTCTATTAATATTACCAACGGCTCCCAAATAAAGGCTTCCCTCCACTCGACTTCCATCTGGGAACTCATACCCAACTATAACAGTATAAAAAGATGCCATTGCGCTAATATTTCCTCTTACAAGCGTTTTCGTGTCAATTCCTGCTGACAGCGCTGTTTCCACCGATGCAAGCTCCATTCTAACATATGTACCTCCGGGATTCCCAATATCATACTGTATTCCAAATACTCCAGCCTCTAATTCGATAAGTTTGATTCCAACATTTACCGTAACATTTTTATCGAGTGTAGCTTTTTTATTGGATGGACTATATTCCATTCCATAATATGGGTTGAGCATAGCGATATTGTAATGCAGCGGATAGATTTGAACAGCAGGATTATTTTCATTCCAATCATCGCCTGCTGACCATTCCTTATGGAAGGGCAATCTCTCCATTATGGTTTTAATTGCCTCATACTCTGCTTCCTGTTGGCGTGCTTGTAGAGCCTGATTCATCTCAACTGTACGATTATAAGCATTATAAAAATCTATTATGCCTCCTTTGACACTCTCCATCAACTCATGTTGTGCCTGAGCCCGCATTTGTTGGATTTCTATTCTCTGTTTAGCATCTCGGAAAGTTGTCTCTACGAACCATTTGCCCATACGTTGCATGGCAAGCCACTCAGTACGCTCCTGTTGTGCCCACAATTCCGCAGCTCTGCCTTGTGCATTAAGGAAACTATTGGCCCAATTGCCAACGTTTTGCAGTAATACTTGACTTGCATGCCTATTCAATTCCAGTGAAACCAGTTGCTGATTTACATAGGCATTAGAGGCGTTCGTCCACCAATTTTCGAATGAATCCATAAAGGAACCTGATCCGCTCCCCCTGAGCTGATTAAACTTACTCGCTACCAACCCCGTCGGATCCCAATAGGTCGTCGGATTCGCCCCACAGTACAAATACCAGTTCAGCCCATCCTTGACCGGATCCATACTCAGCCACTGGCGGTTGCCCGCGTCATAGAACCTCGCCTCGGCAAAGTACATATCCAGCGTAGTATCATAGATATGCCCCGTAAAGGTGGCAAACACATAGTTGCCGTGGTCGTTGTTCAGCAGCTTGTTGGGCGATGCCGGCATCCCCCAGGCGTCATACTCCAGCTCAGCAAAGCTCTGGCCGTTGGTCTTGGTATAGTACCGGGTATTGCCCATGACATCCTCGTGGACATACAGGGTGCGCTCCCAGTTGCCATTGCCCCGCTCGGTGAACTGCTCAATTCGCTCACTGCCCGCGTACACATGCAGCTGCTCATACTCTAACTGGCCGTTGCCCATCGCGTAGACATACAGGTCGTCGTTCTCAAAGCTGGTGTAGTCAATGACGTAATCCCGCTCGTAGACCTGCCCGGCGTGGGTGGTGTGGGTGTTGTTGACACGGATGCCCAGTCCGTTGTAGGTGTAGGCGCTCTCGTCCCCCTTCCAGTTGGTGCCGGACACCATGCGATTGGTCGCATCAAACACAAACTCCTGACTGGCTTTCGGCCCGGTTTCGGAAACCCGGTTGCCGCGCCCATCGTAAGAGTAGGTATAGACGTCGTTGGTGCTGGTGGTTTTGCGCACAA
>CAJTVI010000133.1 GCA_910579545.1 uncultured Oscillospiraceae bacterium
GCTGCGGGTGCTGGGCGGGTTTGCCCTGGGCGGCTGCGCCGGCTGCCTGCTGGCCGTGCCGGCCGCGGCCTGCCCCGCCGCCCGGCGGCTGCTGGCCGCGCCCATGCAGCTCATCAAGGCCGCGCCGGTGGCAAGCTTTATCATCCTGGCCCTGCTCTGGGTGCGCAGCCGCTGGCTCCCGCTGCTCATCAGCGGGCTCATGGCCCTGCCCATCCTCTACACCGCCCTGCTCGAGGGCATCCTGCAAACCGACCCCGCCCTGCGGGAGATGCTGCGGGTCTTCCGGCCCGGGCCGCTGGCCGCGCTGCGGGCGGTCTGGCTGCCCGGGGTGCTGCCCTACCTTGCCCAGGGGCTGCGGCTGGCCATCGGCCTTTGCTGGAAAAGCGGGGTGGCGGCCGAGATCATCGGCCTGCCGCGCGGCGGCATGGGCGAGGCCTTTTACGCGGCCAAGCTGGCCCTTGCCACCGGCGAGCTGTTTGCCTGGACCGCGGCGGTGCTGCTGCTGAGCGGGCTGTGCGGGCGGGCGCTGGACCTGCTGCTGGCCCGGGCCGCCCGCCGGCTCTGCGCGCCGGCGCCGGGCAATAATGGAAAAGGGGGCGGCGCCGGATGACCGTTACCCTTAAAAACCTCTGTAAAAGCTACGGCCCGGTGCCGGTGCTGGCCGGCGTTACCGCGCAGCTGGCCGGGCACACGGTGCTCTGGGGCCCCTCCGGCTGCGGCAAAACCACCCTGGCCCGCATCCTGTGGGGGCTGGAAGCGCCGGACGCCGGCGAGGTAGTGCTCAGCGGCGGGCCGGGCGAACCCGGGGCCGGGCCCAAAGCCCCCCGCGTCCGGCGGCCGTTTGCCCGCCGACCCGGCGGGCCCTGGCTGGCCGCCGTCTTTCAGGACGACCGGCTCTGCGGGCAGCTTACGGCGGTGCAGAACGCCGCCCTCGGCTGCCCGGCCGGCACCCCGCAAGAAAAGATCCTGGCGGCCTTTGAGGCCCTTGGCATGGCCGGCGCGGCCCTGGCCACCCCGGCGGCCCTGCTCTCGGGCGGGCAGCGCCGGCGCACCGCGCTGGTGCGGGCGGCGCTGTCCGGCGCGCCGGGCGCGGTGCTGGACGAGCCCTTCCGCGGGCTGGACGCCGCCGCCCGCGCCGACGCCATGGCCTATGTGCGGCAGGCCTTTGCGGGCCGGTTTTTGCTCATCGCCACCCACGACGAGGCTGAGGCCGCCTTTTTTGGCCCCCAGCGGCTCACCCTGCCGCTGCTGTATGCCCCCGCGGCGGGCGAGGCCCCGCCCACGGCCTGACGCGGGGCAAAAACACCCGCGCGGCCCGGCGTCCGCACGCAAAAACGCGCCCCGTGCAAAACGGAGCGCGTTTGCGGTAAAAAGGCAGGCCCTGTTTAAGGGGCGGCGGGCGCTGCGGGGGAACTGGCCCTTACCCCCGCAGCGAAACGGCGGTGAGCAGGTCCTGGGAGGGGGGCGGCGGCTCGGCCCGGAAATGGTCGTAGCAGTACTGGATGATCGCGTTGCGCTTGACCAGTCCGATAAAGCTTTTTTTGTCGTCGATCACCGGCACAAAGTTCTGGGTCATGGCGGCGTCCACCAGCTCGTCCATGGTGGTGGTCACCGGCACCGGCTTATAGTCCCGCTTGTGGTGGATCACCGACACCGGGATCTCCTCGGCCGTCTCGATCGAGAGCCCCACCATCCCCTTGATGCCCCACAAAAGGTCCCCTTCGGTGATGGTGCCCACATACTCGCCCGCGCGGTTCAGCACCGGGATGGAGGAATAGCGGTGGTGTTCCATCTTTTCCAGCGCCTGCCGCAGGGTAAAATCGTCGTAGATAAAGGCAACATCCTGTTTTGGGGTCAGAAAAAACAAAAGGTTCATCGCGTTGTCTCCTTTGCAGGCGGCGCGCACCGGCGCGCGCCGGCAAACGCCGCGCGGGCCCGGCCTTTTGGGCCCGCGCAGCGCGTTCTGCCGGCCTGCTTATGCGGCCGCCCGGTCTTTGCAGTACACAGTATAACAGATTTTTATGAAAAAGATATGAAATCGGTGCATATCGGGGGCATAAAATTCAAAAATTTTGTGTAAATCGACACCCCGCCCGGCGATCCCTTGGGAGTGTCCATTTCAAGGAGTATCAGGGAGCTAAGGCCGGGTGCGTGGGAGAGTCTCGAAAGGCTT
>CAJTVI010000134.1 GCA_910579545.1 uncultured Oscillospiraceae bacterium
GCAGCATCGGCACGATCCACTTGTCGTTTACCTTGTCAAACGCCTTGTCGGCATATACCCGCAGGCCGTACTGCTTTTGCATCGGCACCACGGCCGACTTGAACACCGTCTGCCAGTCGTTGCTGGCGTAGCTGATAAAGGCGTAGGCCCTGCGCTGTGAGCACTCGGTGATCTCCAGGTTCTGCTCCAGGTACTCCGAGCGCTCTTTTTTTTGCTCCTCACTCAATGCCATTGCTGGTTGCTCCTCTCCCATAAGCGTCTTTATTAATCATCGTATATTTATACAAAAAAGTCAAGGGAACCCGGGCTTTTTTGGCCCCTGTGGGGCGGTTTTTGGTGCTTTGCCGCGCACCGCCTTACAGTTTGCTCTGGATGGCCTCGATGTCCTTGCGCTTTTCCTCTTCGCTCAGGTCCGCAAAGGGCACAAGGCACTTGTGGATGCGCTTGGCGCTGTCGGTTTCGGGGCCGTATTTCCAGTTGTGCAGGTAGTGGTAGCGGTTCCAGCGGATATGCTCCAGCTCGGCGGCCTGTTCAACCGGCATGCCCTCTGCCAAAAGCCGGGTCAGGGTGGGCAGATAGTCGCAGGAGCTCACGTTGGAATACCGCTTAAAGGCGTCCAGCTTTTCCCAGGGCACCCCGCCGTACTGGCTTACATAAAAGGCGTGCTGGCGGCGGGCGGCCTGCAAGGCCTCCTCGTTAAAGATCACCTCGGCCCGGGCGGCCTGTTTGGCCGAGCCAAAGCAGACCAGCCGCTCGCCGCCAAACAGGCTGGTCATGATGTCCCGGCTGGGGGCGTACACATGGATGGGGCAGTGCAGCGGCGCGGCCGCCAGCAGCCGGCTGATCTCGGCCGCCCCGCCGCCCTTGTCGCCGCCGCACAGGATGATCCGGTCAAAGGCCGCCATCTGGGCGTACTGGTACTCCCCGCTTTTGTGGAAGAAGATCTCGTCCGGGTCCATCTTGTCCAGCTCGGTGTGCTCGCGGCAGAATTCGGCGGCGCTGCCGTAGATGTGGTACTCAAAATGCTGGGCCGGGTCGATCAGGTTCATCTGCAGGCCGTACAAAAGCAGGTTCTGCCCCAGCTCGTCAAAGCCCAGAATGGCGATCTTTTCGCTCTTGAGCACCGGGTAGTCCTTCCAGTACTGCCTTGCGCAGTTTTCGGCAAGGCTGAACACGGTCACCATCGGGTCCTCGATGCTCTGGCGGGCAATGCCGTCCAGCATGATGTACACCCGTTTGCCCCGCAGCTCCTCGCAGTGCCGGGAGTAAAAGGCCAGGTTTTCGGCGTCGGACGAGAACATCAGCAGGTACCGCGCCGCGCCGGCGATCCACCGGCCCTCCCCGCGGATGCGGCTGCGGGGCTCCAGGCTTTCAAAGGTATAGTCGGCATAGCAGGAGTCGCCGTACACCACGGTGGCGTTTGGGTTTAACAGCTTGCCCCAGTTTACAAGGTCGTGCATCTTGTTAAACACCCGCACCAACAAACTCAGGGAGACAAACAGCGCCCAAAAGCGGGCAAGCTGCAAAAGCCCCCCCACCGGCACGCTGCCGTCGGTGGAGCCGGAGTAGAGCTTGATGGCGGCGTACAGGGCGTCCAAAAAGGGGTAGATGTGGCCTTCCTGCACGGTAAAGGCGGGGTAGTAGCAGTAAAGGCCGATCCAAAAGGGTACAAGCTTGCAGGCAGCCCAAAACAGGCGGCGCAGCATCGGCAGGTATTTTTTCATGGCAGGCTCCTTATCCGGCGCCGGGCGCAGCGGCCCGGCCTCCGGCGTTTTTGCGGGCTTTGCCGCACTGGCAAAACAAAAATTTTTGCAATAGAATAGGGCACGATACAGTTTACAGGTACTATTATAGGAGCGGGGCGCGATTCCTGTCAAGGCTGGGCGGCGGGCGGGAGTGTCCATTTCAAGGAGTTTCAGGGTGTTAAGGCCGGGAGTGGGGGAGAGTCTCGAAAGGCTTTCGGGGCAGCGGCGATGAGATAAGAAAACAAAGATTCCGAATCAAATTCGATCCACCGAAAATTCGCTGGGCGGCCGCAGCCGCAAGGAA
>CAJTVI010000135.1 GCA_910579545.1 uncultured Oscillospiraceae bacterium
CCCATCCGCTGGATCTCGAGCATCGCCCGCCCCACGCCCGCGGCGGGCAGTTCGACGCGAAAGGCCATCCAGGGCTCCAGCAGCAGGCACTGCCCGGCCGCCCGGGCCTGCATCAGCCCCTGGCGCACCGCCCGGCAGGCGGCCTGGCGGAAATCGCCCCCCTCGGTGTGCTTGAGGTGGGCTTTGCCGGCCAGCAGGGTCATTTTTACATCGGTCAGCGGCGCGCCGGCCAGCACCCCCCGGTGCTCCTTGCCGGCCAGCGCCTCCAGGATCTGGCGCTGCCAGCTGCCGTCCAGCGCGTCCTCGCTGCAGCGGCTGGCAAACCGCAGCCCGCTGCCCCGCTCCCCCGGCTCCAGCAGCAGCTGCACCTCGGCATAGTGGCGCAGCGGCTCAAAATGGCCCATCCCCACCACCGGCTGGGCGATCGTCTCGGTATACAGCACCTGGCCCGGCCCAAAGCCCACCGCCAGGCCAAACCGGTCGGCGATCAGCCGGCCCAGCACCTCCAGCTGCACCTGGCCCATCAGCTGCAAACGGATCGTCTGCCGGGCCGGGTCCCAGGCGATCTGCAAACTGGGGTCCTCCTCCTCCAGCTGGCCCAGCCGCTCCAGCGCGGCGTGGGCGTCGCAGCCCTCGGGCAGCAGCAGCTGGTAGGCCATCACCGGGCGCAGCAGCGGCGCGGCGGCGGTTTCGGCCGCCCCCAGCCCCTGGCCCGGCCAGGTGTGCCCCAGCCCGGCCACGGCGCAGACGGTGCCGGCCGGCGCTTCGTTTAACAGGGTAAACTTTTCGCCCGAGTAAAGCCGCAGCGCGTCGGCCTTTTCCCGCCAGGGGCCGGTTTTATCCTCCCCCTCCAGCACCGCCCGCACCCGCAGGGTGCCGCCGGTGACCTTGATCCAGCTCAGCCGCGCGCCCTGCTTATCCCGGCTGATCTTGTACACCCGGGCGGCAAACTCCGGCCCATACGCCGGCATGCGGGTAAACCGGCCAAGCCCTTCCAGCAGCGGCTCCAGCCCCTCCAGCCGCAAAGCCGAGCCAAAATAGCAGGGGAAGGCCCGCCGCCCGGCCACCAGCCGCCGCACCGTCTCGTCGCCAAGGCTGCCGCCCTCCAGCAGCTCCTCCATGGCCCCCTCCTCGCAGAGGGCCAGCGCCTCATACGCCGCGGCCCGCCCGGCGGGGTCCTCCGGCCCGCCCGCTTCGGGGCCGGCCAGGGCGGTAAAATCAATACAGCCCTCCCCCAGCCGGGCGCGCAGGGCCTCCAAAAGGGCGGCCCGCCCCGGACCGGGCAGGTCCATCTTATTCACAAACACAAATACCGGAACCCCATACCTGGCCAGCAGCCGCCAGAGGGTCAGGGTGTGCCCCTGCACCCCGTCCGCCGCGCTCACCACCAGCACGGCGTAGTCCAGCACCTGCAGGACCCGCTCGGCTTCGGCGGCAAAATCCACATGGCCGGGGGTGTCCAGCAGGGCGATCTCGGCCCCGGGCAAAACCAGCCGGGCGGTTTTGGAAAAGATGGTGATGCCCCGCTCCCGCTCCAAAACCTCGTTGTCCAAAAAGGCGTCCCGGTGGTCCACCCGGCCCAGCCGGCGCAGGCAGCCCGCGCGGTAGAGCAGGCCCTCGGTGAGGGTGGTCTTGCCCGCGTCCACGTGGGCCAAAAGGCCCACTGCCAGCCGTTTTTCGGGCATCCCGCGCACCTCCCCGCCCCAAAGCGCCCCCGCCCCGCCCCACGCGGGGCCGCAAAAGCGCAAAGTCATCTGGATACCATCATAGCACAAGACGGCCGGGATGGAAAGTGCCGGCCGCGGGCAGCTTGTCTCAGGCGCGGAAAGGCAGCAAACGACATGGGGCCATTTTGAAATCACTTTCGTCGGCAGCGGCCCGCATATCTCAAACGCGGAAATGCCCTGCGGTAGCCGCAAAGCCTTGCAAAAAACAACGTTCTATCTACTTTTCTTAGCATTAAGAAAAGTAGCAAAAG
>CAJTVI010000136.1 GCA_910579545.1 uncultured Oscillospiraceae bacterium
CCGGCGCGCGCAGCATCCGCAGCCGCATCCGGGGCCTGGCCGAGTTCGACTCGGCCCCCCACGCGCCCGAACCGCCCCGTGTGCCGGCCGACGGCCCCGCCCCCGAGCCGGGCCCTGCGCCGGCCGGGCCCTACAGCTACACGGCCGAGGGCAGCCGGTATGCCGCCCGCGGCACCAGCGGCAAAAATACCCTGCTGTTCATCCTGCTGCTCGTCCTGTTTTCGCCGGTCTGGATGGGGCTGCTGGGCGCCCTTTTGGGGCTGCTGCTCGGCGCCATCGGGGCCTTTGCCGGGCTCATCGGCGGCGGCGTTGGGGCGGTGTGCGCCGGCATCTTTGGGCTGGTGCGGGCCCTGCCGCTGCTCATCGCCAGCCCCGCCAACGGCATCATCGCCCTTGCCGCCAGCCTGTTCGGCATCGGCCTGGGGCTGCTGCTGTTTGGGGTGGGGGTCTGGTGCATGGGCACCCTGATCCCCCTTGCGGTGCGCGGGGCCAGAACGCTCTGCCGCCGGCTGTTCGGACGGGGAGGTGAGGCGTGATGAAAGGGTTTTTAAAGTTCTGCGCCACCCTGGGCGGCCTGCTGGCCCTCTGCAGCTTTGTGCTGGGCCTGGTCGGCTACGCGATGGGCGGCAGCCTGCGCTATCTGCACTACGGCCGGTACGGCTGGGGGGCGGACGACCACACCGCCTACGCCCAGGAGTCGCCTCCCGTGGACCTTGGCTCTGATATTGCGGTGGTGCAGGAGGGGACTTCCCACCACCCCGAGACCCACCGCGGCGGCCACGCCGAGGCCAGCTTTGCCGAGGGGGACGACACGGCCCAGGAAAGCAGCCTTGAGCCTTTTACCAACCTTGAGATAGACCTGGCCCTGGCCGAGGTCATCATCCAGCCGGGCGATTCCTTTGGCCTTTCGATCCTGGGCGACGGCCCTGCCTACCGCTGCTATGTAAAGGAGGGCACCCTGCACCTGGAGGCCGAGAGCGACGTCCTGCCGGGCGGCGGCGACCTGAACCGCCTTGCCCACCAGACCTTTGAGATCACCCTGCCCGAGGGGGCCGAGCTGGGCGAGGTGGAGCTCAAGATGGGGGCGGGCAGCCTGTACGCCGAGGGCTTCTCCTGCCGGGAACTGGAGGCCGAGGTGGGCATGGGCGAAGTGACCCTGGAGAGCATCCGGTGCGGCGAGGCCAGCCTCAAGGCCGGCATGGGCCAGCTCACCGCCAGCGATTTTACCTGCACCGGCAAGGCCGAAATCGATGTGGAGATGGGCAGTATCGTGCTGGACGGCGCGCTGGACGGCCTTGTGGAGATCGACTGCGGCATGGGCAGCGCCGAACTGACCCTGGCCGACCCCGGCAGCTACGGCTACACGGTGGAGTGCGGCATGGGCAGCGTGACCATTGGCGGCCAGAGCGTCACCAACGGCACCCTCTCGGGCGGCGGGACCCCCGCGGGCCAGCCCTCCGCCGGCAGCGTCTATTACGACATCGAGTGCGGCATGGGCAGCGTCGAGATCGATTTTTAGCCCGCTCCCCCGCGGCCGCCTTTCGCCCTGATCTGCCCCGCCTCGCGGCGGCCCGCGGCCTGCTGCCAACCCCGCCCTCGATGCACCCCCGCCCCCGCGGCGGGCTTCCTTCCCCACGCCAAGCGGCCCCGCGGCCGGCCTTTGTCCCGGCGTATCCGGTCCTGATGCCGGCCCCGCCCTCGATGCACCCCCGCCCCCGCGGCGGGCTTCCTTCCCCACGCCAAGC
>CAJTVI010000137.1 GCA_910579545.1 uncultured Oscillospiraceae bacterium
GCAGCATCGGCACGATCCACTTGTCGTTTACCTTGTCAAACGCCTTGTCGGCATACACCCGCAGGCCGTACTGCTTCTGCATCGGCACCACGGCCGATTTAAACACCGTCTGCCAGTCGTTGCTGGCGTAGCTGATAAAGGCATAGGGCTTGCGCTGTGAGCACTCGGTTACCTCAAGGTTCTGCTCCAGGTATTCCGAGCGCTCTTTTTTTTGCTGCTCGTTCAGGGCCATAATTCTGCTCCTCTCCTGTGTTTACTGGTTTGGGGATCTATCATATGGTTGTTATGGATATGCGCCGGGCCGGGCGTTCAGGCGTCCTCTCCCACAAATTTGCCGTCCTTCCAGGTGCCGGTTTGGGTGGTGCCGTCGGTCCTGGTCAGGGTGCCGTGGCCGTTGGCGGCCTGGTTTGACCAGTCGCCCTCATAGATGCTGCCGCTCTCCAGGGTCTTGCGGCGGGTGCCCGTAAACTCATGGTTTTCCCAAACGCCCTTATAGTAATCGCCGTTGGGATAGGTGTAGACGCCGGAGCCTTCAAAATAGTTATCATTCCAGCCGCCCTCGTACCGTTCGCCGTTGGCCCAGGTCATAACGCCGGTGCCGTTGGGATTGCCGTTCTTCCATTCGCCCTCATAGAGCTTGCCGTCGTCCAGGGTCACGCGCCGGGTGCCCTCGATAAATTCGCCGTTTTCCCAGATGCCCTTGTCATAATCGCCGCTGGCATAGGTCATGGTGCCGGTGCCGTTGCGGTTTCCGTCCTTCCATTCGCCCTCGTACACATCGCCGTTCTCTTCGGTCATGCGCCGGGTGCCCGCAACAAACTTGCCGTTTTCCCAGCTGCCCTCCTGATAATCGCCGCTGGCGTAGGTCATGGTGCCGGTGCCGTTTTTCTCGCCGTCCTTGTATTCACCCACATACACATCGCCGTTTCCCCAGGTATAGGTACCGGTGCCGTTGCGGTCACCGTTCTTCCATTCGCCCTCGTACACCTCGCCGTCGCCATAGGTCATGGTGCCGGTGCCCTCCCGGTTGCCGTTCCTCCATTCGCCCTCGTACACGGCGCCGTCGGCCCAGGTCAGGGTGCCGATGCCATCCCGTTTGCCGTCCTTCCATTCGCCCTCGTACACATTGCCGTTTTCGTACCGGGCGGTGCCAACGCCGTTCAGGCCGTCCACCCAGGCCTCCCCTTCGATCACTGTGCCGTCCTCGCGGGTCAGGGTGCCCCGCCCGTTGGGCATATCGTTCTTCCACTCGCCGGTGTACAGGCCGGTTACCACGGCGGGGGTGGTGTACTGCATATCGGTCACGTTTTTGGTGCCGCCCAGCAGCAGCGCGGCCCCCAGCACGATCACCGCCGCCGCGGCCGCCGCCCCAATGACCGCCTTTTTGTTCAGCGGCTTTTTGGCGCCGCGCACAGCCGCGCCCCGGCCCGCCCCGGCGGCTGCCGGGGCCTTTTGCCCGGCCTTTGGCGCGCCTGCCGGCTCGGCAGCCTTGTCAAACACCTGGGCGCTCGCGGCGCGCAGGGCGCGCCGGACCGCCTCCAGATCGCCAATGGGCTTAAAGCTGATCGACGCGTCCCGGAAAAAGTTGATAAAGGCGTCCGAAATATCGTATTTGGACAGCGCGTCCTGCTCCAGCAGGGTCGAGATGCTGGTATAGGCCGATTTCATCGCCCGCATCAGGTCGTTGGAGGCGTTATTGGTGTTGGTGGCGATGTTGG
>CAJTVI010000138.1 GCA_910579545.1 uncultured Oscillospiraceae bacterium
TGGGGATTGCGCTCCTTTTATGCGCTGTGTTGGCTTTCCTAATTTGGGCCTTTTTGCTGCGCAGTCCCAAAACATATGCAGAACGTTATCCGAATCAGATTGGGGTGACAAAAGAAATTTGTGAATGTTTATTGAACGATCACGAAGAATCTTTTGATAAATTGGTTTTATCGCTTACGTCTTATATCAATGAAACCGATTTGCATTGTGCGATTTATGTGGATGAAAAGGGACGCATCGATATGCCAAAACAATTACGCCAAGATGATGATTTTGTTACAGCGATTGAAGATATTTTTTCTGATAATCTGTTTAGAACTAATCCTTTGCATATCTTTGTGAGAAAAACAGAAAATGGGTTTGTGGCCATAGAGGTTTTACTGGAATACATGGAAAATGCTTGTTATGTGTCATTGGAATATAGAGAAATCGGAGTAGCCTTCGATGAAACAAGAATTAATGATCATTGGTTTTGGAACGTTTTTTTATGATTTAAGCGCTCCCCAATCCGCTTGGACAATTAAGAAAAAGGTGCGCCCGCCTAACGGACACCGGGACAATTCTTCGGGACAGAGGGACGGTTCCTCTGTCTGAGACAAAAGAACCGTCACCCTGTCGGCAGTGGTCTCGAACCGTCCCCCCCTGTCCCCGTAGTTAAGGGAGAATAAAAATGTTGCGTGTATATATATTAAAATATGGAGTAATAACTCTTCTTAGTTTAGCAATTGCGATTGGCATAGCAATTAAATTCGCGATACCGGATGTGTCCATGTTTCAGAAAAAGTATTCCCCTCGGAAACCATGGACTTCTTATGAGGCCAAGCAACAGGAGTCAAACAGGAGATTGTATTATTTCTTGGGAAAACATTATCGTTTTGTAAATTGGTTTTTTGTGATCTCCATTCTGATTGTGGTGGCGTGGATGTTCTTTTACAACCTTTTTCCGATGCTGTTAGACATTCCATTTGATTTGAAAGAACAGTACAGTAAAATAGAGGGCATCGCGCTGGACGATAGTTATGGAGAACAAAAAGATAGATATGAGGAGCGATTTGTGCGTTTAGAGGATAGGGATGGGGCTGTGGTGCGCATCCGAACCGTTTATACTGGAATCTATCAAGGGAACACTTATTTGGCATACTATCTACCAAACTCTAAAATTGCACCTTACTTTAAACTTGTCAAAGAGGCAGACTGAAAAAGCGGACATGGGGACAGAGATTTCGCGGGACACGGGGACGGTTTCCACGACCCCATCCGGCAAGAAAGCACAAGAAGAATGTCCGTCCCTTTGTCTCAGACAAAAGAACCGTCCCCCTGTCTGCGGATGTCCTGCGGGCTGGAATCCGCCGCCGACCTCATTGCCGACATCGCCCA
>CAJTVI010000139.1 GCA_910579545.1 uncultured Oscillospiraceae bacterium
AGGACTGCAAACCATGTCTCTTTTCCTTTTTGCGAAACTTATTCTACCTTATCGCCAAAAAAACTGCTGCTTTTCAAAAAAAGCCCCCGCACCCATCCCCGGCAAAAGCACGGGATGGGCGCGGGGGGCTTTTTTGTTTTGATCAAAAGAAGGGCCGCTTTATCCTCTTGCGGGGCAGCCGCCCAGCGAATTTGCGCTGCTTCGCAGGTTCTTCGAGCTCTTTGTTTTCTTATCTCACCACCGCTTATGGCGCGGCCTGTTTTGCGGTTCAGCTTACCGGCTGGAGCATCCCATGCAGCACATGGCGGTCGAGGCTGTCGCCGTAGGAACTGCCGCAGGTGCTGAGCAGGATGTACCGCGCGCCGCCATCCAGCGGGACGGCCGCCTCCACGGCCGACTGGGCGGCCGCCATCTGCAGGTATTCGTCCATCCCCTCGCAGGGGCCGGTGTAGATGGTGTAGGTGGCGCTGGTGGCCTGGGTCTGGTAGGCGCTGAAGAGCAGCACCTTGTAGTTTTGCTGGGGGGTGAGCAGCCACATGACCGGGTGCTGGTCAAAAAACGCCGGGTCTTGCCACTGGCTGAGGGGGGCGAACATGCTGCCGTCGGCCATGTTGTGGCCGTAGATGACCGTGTTGGAATCGGCAAAGGCCGGCCGGTTCTGCGCCTCGATAAAGATGGAACCGGCGTTGCTGTAGTTCTTGGCGGTGTCGCGGCGCAGGTAGGTATCGTTGGTGGGGCCCTGCAGCACCGGATAGCTGATGCCGGTGCCCTCGCAGTAGAGCCAGCCGGCCACGTCGTTGTTGGCGGCGCAGAGGGCCTCAAAATCCACCGTGATGGGCGGGCCATCCTGCTGCGCCGGGGCGGCGCTGGTGTACTGCTGCGCCTCGTCGGCATGGAACTGCCGCTGGGCGGCCCTGCGCTGCCGGATCACAAGGATGGCCCCCAGCGAAAAGACCAGCACCGCCGCCAGCACTGCCATAAGGATGCGGCGCAGCCGCCGGCCGCGCGCGAT
>CAJTVI010000140.1 GCA_910579545.1 uncultured Oscillospiraceae bacterium
TGGAAAAGGCCATCCGCCCGGATACCATACTGATTTCCGTGATGGCGGCAAACAATGAGATCGGCACCGTGGAGCCGCTTGCCCGGATTGGTGAGATCGCCCGTGGGAAGGGTATCCTTTTTCACACGGATGCGGTACAGGCCTACGGCCATATTCCACTAAATGTGGAAGAGATGCACATTGACCTGCTTTCCGCAAGCGGGCATAAGCTGTACGGCCCGAAGGGAGTGGGGATTCTCTATATCCGGGAAAATGTGCGGCTTCGCCCGCTCATCCACGGCGGCGCGCAGGAGAGGGGGCGGCGTGCGGGCACCTTAAATGTGCCGGGAATCGTGGGTTTCGGGAAGGCGGCGGCTCTGGCGGGAGAGACCATGCAGGAAAGGGCGGCAAAGGAAACGGCCCTGCGGGATTATCTCATCGACCGGGTGCTTGCGGAGATTCCCTATACCAGGCTGAACGGCCCGAGACAGGACAGGCTTCCTGGCAATGCCCATTTCTGCTTTCAGTTTATAGAAGGAGAGTCCCTGCTTATTTTGCTGGACCAGCGGGGTATCTGCGGTTCCAGCGGGTCGGCATGTACCTCGGGGGCGCTGGACCCGTCCCATGTGCTTCTCGCCATCGGCTTACCCCATGAGATCGCCCACGGGTCGCTTCGGCTGACTCTCTCGGCGGAAAATACGAGGGAGGAACTGGACAGAGCCGTGGAGGCGCTTAAGGAGATCGTCGGGCGGCTGCGGGACATGTCGCCGCTGTATGAAGATTTTGCGAAGCGGAATTGAGCCGCACTGCGGCACAGATGTAAGATGGAAAAATGGCAGACAGAGGAAAGGCAGAGTGAGAAAAATGTACAGCGAAAAAGTGATGGATCATTTTAACAATCCCCGGAATATGGGGGAAATAGAGAATCCCAGCGG